>CAYQFU010000049.1:14480-23483 GCA_964416775.1 uncultured Ktedonobacterales bacterium | reverse complement strand
CCTCTACCAGTTGATCCCCGCCGCCACGTTGATCAGCACCAGCGCCACAAACGCGATGAGGAGGCCGAACGGACCGCCGACCCCCCCGCCGATTGCGACCAGCGGGATGCCGAAGATGAGCGAGCAGATGGCAATGGGCACACGCTCCCTCGCCGAGAGCGCGTTTGAGTGCGGCTGGGGCGCGCGCGCCACTTCCTGCCGCACCTGGGCGGTGAGGCGTTCCACCAGCCGGTCGATGAACTGGTCGTCGTACGCGGTGCCGAGCTCATGGCGAGCCACGAGGCTTGCCTGGAGCTCGCGCTTGAAGTCCTCGGGATTTTGCTGCTGGGCTGGGGTGGGCATCATGGGTCTGGCTCCATCTCCATCTCTTCGCCTGGCCGGTATGTCCTATCCATGTCTGTAACAATATACGTCGCCACGGCTACAGCGGTTAGGGCAGCAGCGACACATATCGTTTGGGCGCGTCCTCGCCCTGCCCCGCGCTACTCCCTGGCGCCTTCATCGGCGTCCTCTGCGGTCGGGCATTGGGTCTCCGGCGGGTGCGCGGCAAGATCGGCCCAAAACGCGATGGACTGCTGCTCGTAGCGCAGGCCCATCTCCAGCGTGGCGCGCCCGTACGCGGCTTGCGAGTTGCGCGCAAGCTGCGCCTCGATGCGCTCGTACTCCGCCAGTCGCGCCCTGTGCATCGCTTCCTGCGCATGCGCCAGTGCGATCACCTCCTCGCGCGCGACAATCGACCCAAAGTAGAGCTTGAGCAGCCCAGGATCACGCAGCTCCACCGGCGCGCCCAGGTCGCTGATCAGCCACTCGCGTAGTGCCGCCTGCCCGGCCTCGGTGATCTGGTATGTGCGGCGGCGGCGGCCCTGCTCCTCGCGCTCCTCGCTGAGCAGTCCCAACGCCTCGAGTCGCTCAGGCTCCACGTAGAGCTGCGCGCGCGGGAACGACCAGAAGTAGCCGATCGAGCCGTCGATGGCCTTTTTCAGCTGATAGGGCGTCATCGGTCCCCACGTGGCGAGGAGGCCGAGCACGACATAGGACGACGTCGGGAGGCTTGCATTTCTCATGAACGCAGTATATCATATCGACTGGATCGTCTAGATTAGACGATATGGCTCAGACGAAGAGGAGTAGCCAGCATGGCGAAGGTCGTACCCGGGCGCTTTACCGCCCAGACAGATCAACCATTCGTGGTGTTTCTGATCGGCATGCGCATCAACAACCTGCGCGCGGTGCGCAAGTGGCTGCCTACCCTTTTGGCGATGGCTCCGATGCTGCGTGAGCTCTTTACACACCCTGAGAAGGGAATGCTCGGCGCGCGTACCTATTTCGGCTGGCGTCAGGTGATGGTCGTCCAGTACTGGCGCTCCTTCGAGGATCTGGAGCGCTTCGCCCGCAGCGCCGACGATCCACACTTCCCCGCCTGGAAGCGTTTCAATGCGCGCGTCGGCTACAAAGATGGCGCGGTGGGCATCTGGCATGAGAGCTTTCTGGTGCAGTCCGGCCAGTACGAGTGCCTCTACGGCAATATGCCCGTCTTCGGCCTGGCCGCTGCCACACGCCATGTCCCGGCGCGGGGTCGGCTGGAAACCGCGCGTCAGCGCCTCGGCGGCCAGAACGAGCCCGCCGTGCCGGCGCCGGCGGAAGCGTGACGACACTGCCGCGCCGCCATCCACCTGGAATGCGCCGAACAAAACGTTACGGCGCGTGGTAGATTGGCGACATGAGCAGGCTATTAGTCAGCGACGCACTCAGCAGAGAGGCTGGACTATGACCATCCGCGCCGTGATCTGCGACCTGATGGATGTGCTGATCCTGAGTGGCGACCAGGCCGGGCGGCGGACCTACGAAGCGCGGGTGGGTGTGGCTGCGGGAGCGCTCGAGCGCGCGATGTTCGACTCGCCGCTCTTCCGCGATGCCATCGCCGGGCACATCCCGGCAGAGGCGCTGTGGCGCGACGTGGCTCGTGTGCTGGGCGTCGCGCCCGGGGAGTGGCGCGCGGCAGCGGACGCCTTCGCCTCGGCACATACCCTCAACACAGAACTCCTCGCCTTCCTGCGCGCGCTTCGCCCGCACTACCGAACGGCCATCCTCACCAACGCGCCTTCGGACGTGCGGACATGGGGTATTGGGCGGTTCGACCTGGAGCGACACGTGGATCTGATCGTCGTCTCGGCCGAGGAGGGCATGCACAAGCCGCAGCGAGACGTCTTCCTGCTCGCCGCGAGGCGCCTGGGTGTCCGAGCCGAGGAGGCGGTTTTCGTGGATGACGACGCGCGCTACGTCGCGGCGGCCCGGGCCCTCGGCATGTGTGGCATCCGCTTCGAGTGCACCGACCAAGCCATCGCGGCGATCCGGGCGGTCCTCGAGCATGCGTGAGCCGGCTGAGGGAGCCTGGAAGCGCGACCGTTGCCAGGACTACTCCCAGCGGCATGCGCTCATCATAACCAGCACGTGTCACGTCCGCTTCGGTCTTTGCCGTCTGAGGCTGCCCCGTCTGACGGATCTGTGCAGGCCCAGGACGGCAACTGACAAGCGCCTAAGCAAGCCATACATGGGTCATGTTAGGTGCATGTAGCGCTGTATGCATGGGAGTCTGAGCGAGCGAGTCGTATCCGGTAGGAATGCACCCTCGCCCTCGCGCTCGCCTTCATACTGCTTGCCACCTGGGCTACAGCCACGTGTGGTATGGTGGGGACGCGCGTGGCCCGCAACGGTGTCTCGGGCCGGCCGCGAGAAAGGGGCTGAACCATGCAACTGAGCGCGCGCAATCAGATCTCTGGCACGGTTACAGCAGTGAAGCTCGGCGGGGTCATGGCGGAGATCACCGTAGAGATTGCCGGCGGACAAGAGCTCGTGTCGGTAATCACCCGCACCTCGGCCGAGCATCTCCAGTTACAGGCAGGCGACCAGGTGACGGTAATCGTCAAATCCACCGAGGTCATGCTCGCCAAATAGGGGAGTACCACGGGACTGGCGGTCCGGCATGCTTCCCCATTGTGCCGATATCACGTGCGCCTCCCAGCCGGCTGCCTCCCTCGGATGGACCTGTCACCGGTTCGTTATGCTGTGTGCGGTGCCTGTAACGTCGTGAGCTTATACTCGCTCCACGGTGGCGCGGTTGTTCGCGGCTGCCGGGTCCGCGGCGGTCGCGGCGTCGGCGGCTGACGACGCCGTTCTCCGCTGCTTGGCGGGGAAGGAGTGCACGATGCGCGCAGCGATCTTTCGCGGAGCGTTTGATATCCAGGTTGAGCAGATTGCGGACGCGGCCATTCTCGCGCCAACTGACGCGGTCATTCGCATTACCCACGCCTGCGTTTGTGGCACCGATCTGTGGCCATATCGGGGCCAGGGAGAGTACCAGCCAGGCTGGCAGATCGGGCATGAATGGATGGGCATCGTCGAGGATGTCGGTGCTGACGTACGTACCATCAAGCGCGGCGATCGGGTAGTGGCGTCGTATGACTTCTGCGACGGCACCTGTGAGTTCTGTCGCGCGGGACTGGATAGCGCCTGCGTGCAGGGCGGCCTCTGGGGCTTCGGGCACGAGGGCGGGCAGGCAGAGGCGATTCGCGCCCGCTTCGCGGACGCGACGCTGGTGGTGGTTCCACCCACCGCGGCAGGCGATGAGGCGCTGCTTCGGGCGATCCTCCCACTGACCGATGTGATGGCGGCGGGCCATCACGGCGCGGTCTCAGCGGGGGTGCGCTCGGGAGGAACGGCTGTCGTGATCGGCGATGGCGCGGTCGGCTTGTGTGGCGTGCTCGCGGCACACCGACTGGGAGCCGAGCGAATCATTGCCCTCGGACATCAACCGCAGCGGCTCACCATGGCTCGCCAGTTTGGCGCGACCGACGTGCTGACCAGTAGGGGAACGGAAGCGGTCGATCAGGTGATCGAGATGACCCACGGAGGGGCGAGCGCCGTACTGGAGTGCGTGGGAACTGAGGAGTCCATCGGCATGGCCGTGAACATCGCCCGCCCTGGCGGAGCGGTTGGCTTTGTCGGTGCCCCGCATGGGACCGGGCAGATACCCCTTGGGCGCATGTTCTCTTCCAATATCGGCTTGCGCGGCGGTTTGGCGCCAGCGCGGGCCTATCTGCCCGAGTTGCTGGCCGATGTGCTGGCGGGCCGGCTCGATCCCTCGCCGATCCTGGATCAGACGGTCAACCTCGCACAGGTTGCGGACGGCTATGCGGCGATGGACCATCGGGAAGCGATCAAGGTACTGGTTCGACCGTAAGGCCAGCGGAGACGTCGCAGGCGTTGGGATGACGGGATGTTCGCGTTCGTGCCGCCCCGGACCGCGCCGCCACATGATGGGCCGCACCCCGTCAGTACGTGGCCCTGCGATCTTCCTCCGCGCTCCTGGATCGGCCGAGCGCAGGAATCGTAAACAAAGCGTCACACGATACGGCTCTCTTGTAATCCTCTCCTGGCACACTGTCGTTGTGGCCAGTTGGGTGCCGCTCTCGCCGCTTCAACCGGCTGCTCGCAGGCGAGCCTGCCAGTCGCCAGTCGCCGCGACACTCGGCACGAACCGTCAACCATGGAGAGGAGTATGTCATGACCGAACAAATCGCCGGCGTGGTCATCCCAGACACGAGGCTGGTCGCGGACGCCACCGAGCTCGTTCGTCAAGCGTACACGCCGCTGCTGTTCAACCATTCCCGCCGGGTGTTCCTGTTTGGCTCGCTGCAGGGCGCGCGACGTGGGCTCGCCGCCGATCCGGAGCTGCTTTACGTCGGTGCGATGTTCCACGATCTCGGACTGACCACCACCTACCGGCACAACGATCAGCGCTTCGAGCTGGACGGCGCCGACGAGGCACGTCGCTTCCTCGCGGAGCACCACATCCCCGAGGAGCGCATCCGCCGCGTCTGGCTGGGCATCGCGCTGCACACCACACCCGAAGTCCCGGCCCGTCTGGAACCCGAAGTCGCGCTCGTCACGGCCGGGGTGGAGTTCGACGTCCTTGGCATCGGCTACCACGACCTGGAGAAATCTCAGATCGACGCCGTGCTTGCTGCCCACCCCCGACCGGATTTCAAACGCCAGATCCTCGAGGCGTTCACGCAGGGCGTGATGGACCGGCCCTCGACCACCTGGGGTACCGTCAACGCCGATCTCCTCGCCCATTTTGTCCCCGACCGCAAGCCGCCGGACTTCGTCGAGACCATCCAGAGCTCTGCCTGGCCGGAGTGATCCGGCTCACTGCGCTGGCCAGGTACTCAGTCCACAAGATACGGCTCAGCTGGTGGGCAAGGGCATGCCGCCCCGCCCTCGGCTGAGTGACCGCTCCGCCTCGGTGCCTTCGAGGAAGGGGAGGACCCCCGCTACCAGCAGTTGCGGGCTGGCAAGCAGCGCCCACCAATGCACCACGAAGAAGAAGCCGATCCCGGCGAGCAGCAGCAGCACGCCCCCGACGCGCGGCAGCCCCAACACGAGGAAGGCTCCCACCAGCGCGACGATGAAAATACCCAGGCCAATGAAGCCGTGTGAGCGCCCAAAGTCAGCGCCGGCCAGACGTGCCACTTCATGAAAGAGCGACACCAGGATGTTGATGATCAGCGCATCCACCGCGCCGATGACGCCGATCGCGGCTGCTGCGATGCGCAGTACTGTTCTCATGGGGAGCGCCTCTTTCGTTGACCGGCCCGATGTGTTCGAGCGGCACGTCGGGGAACACACACTCAGGGACGTGCTTATTTGAGGCAACGCGCGTGTAGGTCTGCGCTCCCTCCACGCTGGCTGGTGCGCAAGGGCACCGCTCGTGGTGGATCCCACCGGCCCACAGACCCTCCGCCGCGCGCAAGAGATATACCATGCCCACCCTATGGGCTGGGCGGAAACCCAGAGACCCGCCAGCGGCACGCATGGAGTCCACGTCGCAAACGTCTACTGGAGGCCTCCACGATGCTGGCGTATCGGGAAGCGGAAGCGGCGCGGGGGCAACCGCCGGTCCATACTGGCAGTTGCGGCGAAGGGACAAAGGGCCTAGTCTCGGCGCGCGTAGCGTTCCATTATGCGCGCGGCCCGGATGAAAGGGCACCGCACGGTCGCAAGGGCACACATGAGCGGACGGGGCAGACAGGGGTCGAGGGGGCATCGTATGGACACCCCCTCCCGACCGTGGAGGCACTTGTCGGTGTGGATGATCCCATATGGGTCAACGCGCGCCTACGTCAGGTGTGGGCTGCCGGCGGCCGGCATGAATGAATACCCCCGCCAGACCGCCCAGCCCGACGAGTAGGAGCAGTAGCCCGAGCCCCATAGGCAGCCGCCACGGCGCACTGCCGTTGGACTGGCGAGCTGCTGGCTGCTGAGGCCGCGTCTGGCCGGCTCCGTTGGCCGTCGGGTCCTGGCCGCCCGTGGCCTGCGACTGAGGCAGGTTGGAGGGTCGGCGGCCGCCGGAGGAACTGCCCGCCACGTCCTGCCCCTGGACCTGGATGGTGACCGTGAGCGGTGCCGAGGTGCTCGGGCTGAAACTGCCGTCGCCCCCATAGCTGGCGGTGAGGTGGTGATCGCCCAGGCTGAGCGTGCTGGTGGTGAAGCAGCCCTTGCCACTGCTGTTCAGCGTCGCCGTGCCCAGGGTGGTCGCCCCTTCCTGGAAGCTGACGCTGCCGGAAGGCGTCGCCGTGTTGTTGGTGGGCTTGACGGTGGCACAGAGCTGGACCGGCTGGTCGAGCAAGCCCGGGTTGGGGCTCGCGCTGAGCGTCGTCGTGGTGGTCGGGACGAATTCGTAGGCGCCGATGTCGCAAGCCGGCCCCTGCGGTCGGCTCACTCCTCGTTGGTCGGTGGCCGGGCAATGGGCGCCGCTGGGAGGAATCCGGTTGATGGCCGGGCTGCCAGGGAGCAGAGCCATCGTCTGGGTCGGCCCGCCGTTGTTGGCCAGCGGCCCGAGCAGTGGATTGGTGTTGGAGAGGCTGTGGTTAGCTGAGGAGAAGCCGCAGCTCGTGCCGCTGTCCTGGTTATAGCCGTCATCCTGGATGGTGCCAATTGAGCCCGCACAGTTCATCGCACCGAGGCTATTACCCAGGATACTGTTGGCAATGTGGAGCGCAAACGGAGAAGGGTGGAACAGGCTCAGCCCCTGTCCGCTCCCAGCACTGCCGCTGGTGCCGTTGCCGGCGCCCGCGGTGCCGCCCGCACCACTCGCGCCGCCCTGCACACTATTACCGGCCAGAGTGCTGTTGGTAAGGGTGGTCGTTTGGGTGGAGGTGAGGGTGTTCGCGTACAAGCCGCCGCCTTCGCCGTTGCCACCATTGCCACCATTACCGCCGAAGCCGCTTGGGCCACTATCGCCGCCCCGTCCGGCGGCGGCGCCCTGCGCGGCATTGCCACTGACGGTGCTATTGGTGAACGTGGCGTTGTCCGAGCTGGTGATCCCAGTCATCTCGGCATATAGGCCGCCACCCTGTCCCGAGCCTCCGGCGCCACCAGTGCCACCTACGCTCCCAGAGCCAGAGCCACCGGACCCTCCCATGCCCCCGGCACCACCTCGAGCGGTGTTGCCGCTGAAGGTGCTTTGGGTGAGGGAAGTAGGAGTGGAGCGGACGAAAAAGAAGCCGCCGCCTTGGCCGTCGCCGCCCGCGCCGCCGCTGCCACCACTGGAGGCGTTCGCGGAACCACCTGCTCCTCCAGCGCCACCGGTGCCGCCTTGCGCGGTGTTGCCCATCACCGTACTGGAAGTGAGATCGGCTGAGGCAAAAGCATCAGGCCGGCTCCAGATACCGCCGCCGGTGGCCGCTCCACCCGACCCACCGGCGCCACCCGCGGCGATGGCGCTCGCGCGACCAGCCCCACCCGCGCCACCCTGAGCAGTGTTGCCGGAGACAGTGCTGGAGGTGAGCGTGAACGGAACGTTGTCAGTGGCGAGGCCACCGCCGTTGGCATCGCCGCCGGGGCCGCCATTGCCGAGGACTCCCTGACCGCCCGTGCCGCCCTGAGCGGTGTTGCCGGAGACAGTGCTGGAGGTGAGCGTGAGCTTGGTAAGCTGAAGGGCGTCCAAGAAACCGCCAATGGCTCGGCCGCCGTTGCCACCCTGGCCAGCGCCGCCGTTGCCGGCGCCCCCCACTCCGCTTCGGGCGGTATTGTCTGTGAATGAACAGCTGGTCAGTGTGAGCGTCGGTCCACCCGGCCCCACGCCAGAGACGCCCATGCCGCCACCAAAAGCGAAGCCGCCAGCGCCAGCGAGCCCAGCGCCGCCTGCAGGATCGCCGCCGCCGTTGCCGCCCGCAGCACCCTGCGCAGTGTTGCCAGTAAACGTACAGTTGGTGAGCGAGGCAGCGAGCGGGACGACGGCACTCTCCTTCCACCAGATGCCGCCACCGTCGCCACCACCGCCGGCACTACCGGCGCACTTGGGGGGGGCAGCGTTTCCGTCGGGCGAGCCGCCATTGGGTTGGGCGCCACCCAGGGCGGCGTTGTCGCTCAAGGTGCTCCGGGTAAGCGTGAACGAGCTCCCCACGACATAGAGGCCGCCCCCTGCACCCTCACCGCCACTGAAGCAGCTACCGTCCCCGCCTCTGCCGGCGGTACTGTCCCCGCCGTTGCCACCAGCACCACCCTGGGCCGTGTTGCGGCTGAAGAGGCTGTCGCTAATAGCAAGCGCACTACCGTCGTCGAAGAGGAGGCCACCACCCTGCCCGACGCCGTCGGCACCACCAGTTCCACCGAAGCCATTCCCCGAATTGGCGCCGCCCGCGCCGCCCGCACCGCCCTGGGCCGTGTTCTCGCTGAAGGTGCAGTTGTCCAGGGTCAGCGTGCCCCCCACGCTGTAGAGGCCGCCGCCCTGTCCGACGCCGCCATCGCCACCCGCGCCACCGGTACCACTGCCTGAGCTGGCGCCGCCCGCGCCGCCCGCACCGCCCTGGGCCACATTGGCGCTAAAGGTGCAGTTGTCCAGGGTCAGCGCGCCCCCCACACTGTAGAGGCCGCCACCCTGTCCAACGCCGCCGGCACCGCCGGGGCCACCATTGCCGCCAGGAGAGCCGGTGCTCCCGC
>CAYQFU010000049.1:12596-14380 GCA_964416775.1 uncultured Ktedonobacterales bacterium | reverse complement strand
ACGCCGCCGGCACCGCCGGGGCCACCATTGCCGCCAGGAGAGCCGGTGCTCCCGCCTGCGCCCGCCGCCAGCCCGTGGGCAACAGTGAGGTGATTGAGCCTGAAGTGAACTCCACTGGCGACCGAGAGCACGCGCACGCTGTGGTTACCGTCCAGCGTGACGTTGTGTCCGCTCCCATCCAGCGTGAGGTCGCTGGTGATGTCGAGGGTCGCGCTCAGCGTGATCGTCCCACTGCAGCCGAAGGTGACCGTCCCGCCGGGGCCAGCGCTGGTGATGGCGCTGCGCAGCGCGCTCTCGGCGCAGGTGGAGACAGCGACTGTGGCCGCGTGCGCACGGCTGGGCAGAACGACCAGCAGACCTCCGCCAAGTGCGAGAACCAGACTCAGCGTCAGACCCGCCGCCACCCGGCGAGACCGGAGCCATGCGGCCGGAGCGCGGTGGAGGATACCCATGCGAAATACTCCCTTCCTGAGCGGGCGTCCCCAGACCACGCCCGAGCTGGAAGGCCCGTGCGTGGCGCGCCGCTGTCTCCCGGTCGGGTTAGGGGCGCCACCAGAAACCGGCAGGCCAGCGGGCAAGGTACTGTCGAGCACGACCGCCGCGCCGCGTGCGCGGACACCATGGGAAACCACGAATGAGAGCGCCAGATGAAATCCCGGCCAGGACGACGTGCACTATGCAGGATGCCGTCAGTTTGCCTCACTGTTCGGATTGACGGAACGACGCGCCGGGAGTAACAGGTGTGCGTGAGCAGGGCGAGCGCCTACGCGCATAGGGGGAAGTCAAGAGCAGTGGAGGGGCGGAAGCCGTGCGGCCAGCGGGGAGTGGGGGGAGTGACGCGCCGCATCGTGACAGCGCGAGCGCAGGTGTGTGACGCGGAGCAGGGCAAAGCAAACATACTAACAAGGCCATGCCTGGGCGGATGTACAAAGCAGAGCGCAGACGAACGCAGCCAGTATGCTGGAGAGCGAAGCGTGCCGTCGGTCTGATACCCGATCGGGATGATGGCTCGGGCATTGTAGGGGCGTCCGGTGGACGCCCGGCGGACGAAGGCGCACCGGTTCAACCAGATTTGGTATGAGGAGCCGCGGCGTGCGACAGGTTGTCGTCTACGTAGTGCAATCACACACACGAGGCTATGTCTGTGCGGATGTGTGGAGGTAATGGCACAGAGTATCCGGCCCCGCGCCCTGGTGGCGCCGCCCGGATAGTACGCAGGCTACACAGATAGCCGCGCGGTCAGATCGCTCCAACCGCGCGGCTACCCAACATCGCACGACGCATCTTGGATGCCGCCAGCTAGCTCCCTTCGCTGCCGCCGGCGTCCCAGTTGGCGCCCTCTTGCGTGTCGATCTCTGGCGGCACTTCGCCCGTATAGCCCGGACCACTGGTGAAATCCGGCATGTCGGTGCGTCGTGGAATGCCCGTTCCGCCTGCCGCTTCCGCGCGCCGCCGGGCCTTTTCGATCTGCGGATCGCTATCGCGCTCGCCTTGGCCGACGTCGCGTTCCGGGTCGAAACGGTTCTCGTCTTCTTCCATATACCACTCCTCTTGAGCTGGCTCGAAACCTGGGCGAAGGCATCGCACGCGTCAGCGCCTCGATAGCCCACACCCCTCCATCCATTGGGCGCCGCACGGGACGTGCCAGGTATCCTATCGAGAATCCGTCCGCTCGCACGCTCACACTTGCGGTGTCGGTACCCCGGCATCGCGATCAGCCTGGGTTCCACCACGCATCGGGGGCCAGCAGGCGCACGCCGCCCGCCCGCGCCGGAGGGGTGTCC
>CAYQFU010000049.1:0-12496 GCA_964416775.1 uncultured Ktedonobacterales bacterium | reverse complement strand
GGACGCCCGCCCCGGCCCCAATACTGAGTGGAGCCATCAGCCCGTGACGATGTTGACCAGCCGCGCGGGGACGTAGATGATCTGGCGGATGGACCGGTCCTCCAGGTAGCGCGCGACGTTGGGCGCGGCCTGCGCCGCCTCTTTCACCTCGTCCTCAGCGGCATCAGAGGCGACCTCGATGCGGTCGCGCACGCGCCCGTCCACCTGCACGACGATGGTGATGGTGGCCGTGCGCACCTGTTCGGGGTCGTAGACCGGCCAGGGCTGCTGGTGGATCGAGTACGGGCCGCCGATGCGCTCCCACAGCTCTTCGGTGATGTAAGGCGCGTAGGGCGCCAGCAGCTTCAGGAAGACCTCAACCTCCTCCCGGTGCGGGTGCGCCGCGCGGGCCTCCAGCGTGTTCAGATACTCCATCAGGGCGGCGATGGCCGTGTTGTACTTCAGGGCCGCGGTGTCATCCGTCACGCGCTTGATCGTACGGTGCAGCGCGCGCCTCGCCTCGGCATCAGCCGGGCCAGTGCGCAGAGCGCTGGCGTGGCGGGTCACCAGTTGCCAGACGCGATCCAGGAAGCGTGTGACGCCGCCCAGTCCGCGGTCGCTGAAGTCAATGCCCTGATCGTAGGGGCCCATGAACAGCAGATGCAGCCGGAACGCGTCGGCGCCGTAGGCGTGGATGTATGCATCCGGGTTGACGACGTTCCCCTTGGACTTGCTGATCTTGGCGCCATTCTTCAGCAGCGTGCCGTGGGCGCGAAAGCGCTTGAACGGCTCCTCGAAGTCCAGATATCCCAGGTCGTGCAGGGCCATGCAGATGAACCGCGTGTACATCA
Organism: uncultured Ktedonobacterales bacterium; assembly: GCA_964416775.1. Lineage (GTDB taxonomy): Bacteria > Chloroflexota > Ktedonobacteria > Ktedonobacterales > JADMIN01 > CAYQFU01. The sequence goes on along the minus strand of CAYQFU010000049.1, from coordinate 11,666 downwards.
GGTGCAGCACGGCGTGCTCGGGCCCGCCGATGTACATATCCACAGGCAGCCACTTGCGCGTCAGCTCTGGGTCCCAGGGCTGGGTGTCGTCGTCGCTGGACGGATAGCGCAGGTAGTACCAGGCGGAATCCAGGAAGTTGTCGGAGACGTCTGTCTCGCGGCGCGCCGGCTTGCCGCAGCGCGGACACGTCGTATTGACGAACGATGGGATGCGGGCCAGCGGCGAGTCGCCGGTCCCGCTGGGCAGATAATCCTCAGTCTCGGGCAGCAGCACCGGCAGCTGATCCTCCGGCACGGCGACCGCTCCATGGTCGGGGCAGTAGATGATGGGGATGGGCGGACCCCAGTAGCGCTGGCGGCTGATGACCCAGTCGCGCAGGCGATAGCGCACCTGGCGGCTCCCGACGCCGTGTACCTCACACCACTCGGTGACGGCGCGAATGCCCTCGCTCGCGGGAATGCCGTCGAATGGCCCGCTATTGACCATGATGCCGTCGTCGGGGTGAGCCTCGGTCCACGTGGCCGGATCGCTAGCCGGGGCACCCTCTGGACGGATGACCTCGACGATCGGCAGGCCGAAGGTGCGCGCGAACTCGAAGTCGCGCTGGTCGTGCGCTGGCACGCCCATCACGGCGCCCGTGCCGTAGTCCATCAGCACGTAGTCGGCCACCCAGATCGGGACCTGTTGGCCGGTGACGGGATTGGTGATGCTGGTGCCCAGGGGAACGCCAGTCTTCTCGCGCTCGGCGCTGGTGCGCTCGGCCTCGGGCTCGCGTGTGACGGACGCGGCGTAGGCGCGCACAGCCTCGCGCTGCTCGGGCGCGGTCAGCCGCTCGACCAGCGGATGCTCGGGGGCCAGCACGAAGAACGTCACGCCGAAGATCGTATCGGGGCGCGTAGTGAAGACCGGAATCTCGACCCGCTCGCCGTCCACCTCGGCGCTGAACCGAATCTCGGCACCTTCAGAGCGGCCAATCCAGTTGCGCTGAGCCACCTTGATCTTCTCGGACCAGTCGATCCAGTCCAGATTGTTGACCAGGCGCTCGGCGTAGTTGGTGATCTTGAAGGACCACGAGTCCAGCGAGCGCCGCTCGACGACGGCGCCGCAGCGCTCGCAGCGCCCGGCGATGACCTGTTCGTCCGCCAGGACGGTCTTGTCGTTGGGGCACCAGTTGACCGTGGCGCGCTTGCGCTCGGCCAGCCCAGCCTCGAACAGCTTGACGAAGATCCACTGGCTCCAGCGATAGTACCGCGGGTCGGTCGAGTTGACCTCGTGAGACCAGTCGAAGCGGTTGCCAATCTGCTTCAGCTGCTCGTCGCGGAAGCGCTGGACGTTGCGGGCAGTCAGGATGCGCGGGTGAATGCCGCGTTTGATGGCGAAGTTCTCGCTATGGATGCCGAAGGCATCGAACCCCATCGGCTCGAACACGTCGTAGCCGTGCGCGGCCATGAAGCGCCCGTGCACGTCGGCGCCCGTGAACGCGTACATGTTGCCCACATGCAGGCCTTCGGCCGAGGGATAAGGGAACATCATCAGGTTGTAGTACGGGCGAGGCGCGTGGCGCAGGTCCACGCGGTAGATACCCGTCTCATCCCACCGCGCGCTCCACCGCCTGGCCATGGCCGCGTGGTCGTAGCTGACGTGCGGCGTGCGCGCCTGGCCGGGCGCGCCGGACCGTCCAGCACGGGAGCGGGCGGGGCTGGCGGACACGTCCGCGTCAGGGACCGCTGGCCGTGCGGCTGTGCCGCGCCCCCGAGCGGCGCGCGTGGCCCGCGTGGCCCGTGCCTCGTGCGCATCTGCTTTCGATTTGCCGCTGGTCGCCATCATCTTCTCCTGTTCTCGGGGTGGACGGGAGCCCAAACAAAAACGCCCTCCGCCCCACAAGGGCGGAAGGCGCACATGCCTCCGCGGTACCACCTCGCTACGCCGCTGCCTCGCGACAGCGGCCTCCTCGGGTGCCAACACACCCCAGCTCGCTAACGGGAGCACCCGGCGCGCCTTACTTTCACCCACCCTGCGGTAGGTCGATTTCAGGCTCGCGGCTCACAAGGGAGCTTCGGGACGTCGCGCACACCGGCTCGCACCAGCCGCCGGCTCTCTGGGGTCGCGGCGCGCCCTACTATCCTTGCTCGTAGCCGTCACGATTACAGCTCGTATGAGGAAGCATACCCTCCCATTTGCGAAATGTCAATGGCGTTCAAGAGCTGGCGGGCGGAATGACGATGCCCTGGCCGGGGGTGAGAGCGTCCGGGTTGCCAATGTGGTTGTAGCTGGCGAGGGTGTTCCAGTCCAGGCCGAAGCGCTGGCCAATGTCGGAGAGCGTGTCTCCGGGACCTATGATGTAGTACAGCGGGCGGGGCTGGGATGCGGCTGGAACACCACGGCGATACTTGGCGGGCAGAGCGAGCCGCATGCCGGGCACCAGGGCGGACGCGTTGGGCAGGATGTCGGCGTTGACGATTAGCAGTGCGGCGTCGGTGTAGCCAAACGACCCGGCGATGCTGTCGAGCGTGTCACCCTTCCGCACGAGGTACGCGGTCTCGCCGGCCAGGATTCTCTCCCGCGGGAGAGCGAGTGTAGGGGTAGCGCGCACCGTGCGGGTGGTTGGCGCGTGGCGTGCCCTGCCGCCTATCGCTGCCGCATTGATGGCAAGGGCCACGGCGAGAGCCAGCAGCAGCACGCCTGCCGCCCCGAAGCTGGCGAGGCGCGGCCGCGCGCTGGCGCCGCCAGCGCGGCGTCGCGGAGTTGCGCTGGGCGTCGCGGCGACGCGCGCCAGGGCGGTGGACGCGGCCAGGACGCCGCTGAGGCCGGGCGGCAGCGAGCCGGCGCCGGCATACGCGGCGAGGCGTTCGCGGCGACGTTGTGGACCGGTCGGTGGGGCAGCCGCGAGGTCGCGACGCTCCGCCACGACGACGGTGGGCTGGTCGGGGAGGACTGGCGCGACCGGCGCGACCGGCGCGACCGGCGCGACCGGCGCGTCGGATGCCAGAGGCGCCTCGGGCAGCGAGGGCGCCGCAGCGTCCACCATGACAGTAGGCTGCTCGTCGACCGCGACGTCTATGGATGCCGGCGCGGGAGTTGCCGCCTGGACGGGCGCTGGCGCTGGCGCTGGCGCCCGTCCAGGCGCGGGTAGCGCCGGCATGGCGGCAGTAGGTTGCTCGTCGAGCGAGAGCACCGATTCGGCGGCGGACATGGACGCGGCGATCATGGCCTGGCTGGCGATGGATCCCGCCGGCAACGCGGCCGTGAATGTGCCCAGCGATATCTGCCGGCTGGCGGCACCAGCCGCTGGCAGGACGCGCTGTGTGAGCTGCTCGTCCAGCGCGGTGGAGGAGCCGGCAGCGGTGGGAGCCGGGGTGGACACCGCGGCGGGGAGGGCGAGTGTGGTGTGTGGGATCGTAGTAGGCGGGATCGTAGCGGGCGCCAGGTCGGGCGCGCTGAGCGTGACGGACGAAGGCAGGGGACCGGGCACGGACGTGATGGTGATGAGACGGCTTGCCTGTAGGCGAGCGCGCAGCAGATAGGCGACCTCGGCCGGGTGAACACGGCGGTGCTGGCGCTGGCTCATCGCGGCGGCGATCTCCGCGATCGTGCGTCTGCCGTCGATCAGGCGAAGGAGGTCCACGAGGTTGTCAGAAACACGCGCGTAGTGCCAGCCCACCCGCACGCGGTAACGTTGGGCAGAGGTGGCCCATTCGCGCCGCGGGCGCGCGGGCCGGGGGAGATGCAGCTTGCCGCGCAGACGCGGCACACTCGCCATGGAATCCAGTACGTCGGGTTGCGCGTGTGCGGCACGGGCGGGGGCGGCAGGCGTGGACGGGAGTTGCCTCGCGCGCGACCGCTCATGGCTCGATGGAAGATGGTCGAAGGGGGCTCCTGTCGCGCTCGCCATGGGGTGCCTGCCATGTCTTGCCCGGTGCGGGCCGCCGCACGTCGCCGCGGCGATACACAGCCGTGCGTGGTAAGGACCACATTTTCGCAAGCCCCATACCAGAGCCATCCGAAAAGCACACCGGCGAGCACCCGCATGCCGCATTTGATGTACTGCCATGCTTGCGCCACCAGGTGGGATACGCTATACTGGGCTCAAATGCATGCGCGATGGAGCGTCGCGACAGAACCAAACTTGGGGAGCAAGCAATGGCGAAGAAATCCGCGGCAGGCCGGCACGCAGGTGCCTCACGGCGGCCTGCGGCCGGCAAAGACCCGCACGTAACGCTGATCCGCACCCCAGGATCCAGCACGGCCGCCCCGAGCCCCGCGGGCGCGCAAGGGACCGGCCAGCCAGCCAGCGCGCCACAGTCCACGGCGCAGCCACAACGCCCGGCGCGACCTGCCGCGCGCTCGACGCAGCCGGCGACCCGCACGGCAACCTCGGCGCCGAACAAAGCCGCCACCGCGACGCTGCCAGCCGCGACTCCCAGGTCTACCACAGCGCCGGCTACCCCGAGCCCGAGCGCACCCCCAGCCACCCCCCCGCCCGCGCCCGCGCCCCGCGCGGCCGCCACGAGTATGCCTGCCGCGCGACCGTCCACCACGCGTCCTGCCCAGCGCGCGCCACGTCCCTCCCAGCGCAGCGCGCGCACGGCGAATTTGGTGACCGCGGAGCACTACGCGTACGTCAAGCGCGATCTGATCATGATCGCCATCCTGGCAGGGGCGATGTTCGCCTTCATCGTCGTGGTGTACTTCTACCTGAAGGCGCAGGGGCAAGTCTAGCACGTCGCGAGTTCAGGTCGGTAGCCGTCAGGGGCGACCACCAGATGGGCCGGCGGGGAATGATTCCCCGCCGGCCCCATTACATTGTGCGTTCTGGGTGTCTGCCGCCTGTTGGCCCGTCCGGGAATCTGCCCGTGCAGTGCTGGTAAGCCGATTCCTTTGGCCCAGCGGTGGTAGGAGATGGGGCAACGGCAGCGGTAAGCACTCAGCGGTGGGTAAAAAGCGTACCCATGGGCTGCGTCATCGGCATGCCCTGACGCTGGTGAGCGGGAATGGTCACGCCCAGGACACGCTCAGCGGCCATGGTGTGGCAGCAGATGTCCCAGTCCTGGAAGAAGTGGCAAGTGCATTTCCACTGACCCTGATCGAACGAGACGGTATGGGTATCGTTCTCGCCCCGGAAGGTCGCTTCGAACCGCGTAAGTTGCATACGCTCAGGCTCTTCCGCATACTGCTTCGCCTTGGCGATCTTACCGATCATGCTCGAATGCATGTGAGTCATGCTCCTTCTGCAGCGCTTGCCGCTTACCTGGATCTCGGCGCGACGAGGGTGCTCGGCGCCGCACAGTCAAAAGGGTTCTGGTTCGCTGTCATCCTCCTTTGTCGCCCGCTCGCGACAGGTCCTATCGGGACGGCCAGGTGGTCGAAGGCCCATCCAGATCAACCGCCGCGGATGTCCGAGCGGCTGCCCCATCAAAACGCAAAGGCACCGGAGGCCATGCCTCTCGGTGCCAGTTTGCTCGCGATCGCGCATGCCCGCGGGGCAGCGCTTATCCGGCGCGGATTGCGCCAAACATGCGATCGCATCTTCGGCCTCCCTCTAACAGCAGAAGGTCCTCTGAGGCGTGCCACGCGGAAGTGGTGCGTATGTTCAGTATACCATCCAGCCGCGGGCGCGTCCAGAACCTAGCCAAAAGGTGTTGACGGCATGGACGTTGGCACGCGTGCGCTCGCGCCGTACGGATCGGTTCTGGGCATCGCGGCTGTGTGAAAAATGCACAGTTGACACGCGCAGTGGCGTGACGTATGCTCGCTCCAGGTCGCTGGGAACGGACCGGCGACCCCTGCGAAAGTGAGGGCTTCACATGCGAACGGCGCTGCGCGTGCTTGCCGCGATCATCGGTATTGTCGGCGCGGTGGTGGCACTTATCGTCAACATTGTGTATTCGGGGGTCAACGATCTCTTGAATGTGTCCGGCCTCTCGGTGCACCACTCGCATGGATTCGTCGGCCTGTTGCTGGTCGTGGTTGGGGTAATCGGCGCATTGGTGGCCATCCCGCGGCCAGTGGTGGGGGCGCTGCTGCTGCTGGTCGCCGGCCTCGGCTTCATCGTCATCGTCCACTGGTGGGCGTTCATCGCCAGCCCGCTGCTGCTGCTCGCGGCAGTGCTGGCATACATGGACCGCAACAAGGCGCAGGCGAAGGCCGCGTAGCAAGCGCTTTGGCGCTTTCCCGTGCACGAGCCAGGAGGCACAACGCCCCTGGCTCGTCGCCGTTTGCGGCCGGCTACGGGACGTGCCGTGCCAGCCCGTCCCCCTCCTCGTGGTCCACCAGCCCGTAGATCAGCGCCCCGAGCGGCCCGAGCACGAGGATCGCCACGAACCAATCCCAGCGCCGCTGCCCTGCCGTCCGCATCAGTCCCAGCAGCCAGGACACGAAACCCAGCACGCCACCCACCACCACCAGCGCGGCCAGCCCGCCGAACGCCGTGCTCGCCAGGTTCGCTCGCGCGGCCATGACCATCCCCAGCAACGTCAACCCAACGGCGAGCATCGTCAGGGACGCCGAGGCGAAGATCACTATACTGCGCCTACTCATACACTACCTCTTCTTGCGCCTGTCATGGCGCTGGCTATGTTCCAGGCGACGAGCACCCCGTGCTGCGGGACGTGGCGCTCGTCCTGGAGGGCGTCCAGGATGCCCGACGCCGTACTGAGGGCCATACCCCCTCTACGACAGCACCGCCACGCGCGGCTCGCGGCCCTCGCGCATGAGCCAGACATATGCGTCTTCCAGCGTCGGCTCGGTGGGCGCGGCCGCCAGGTGCGGCCCCGGCGCGCCCACCACTCGATACTGAACGCCATTCCCTTGATGTAGCGCCGCCACGACGCTGAGGTCGCCGTCGGGCTTGGCACCTGCTGCCGTCGTCATGATCCACGTATGTCCCCGCGCTGTCCCGATCAGCTCGGCCGTGGTTCCCTGGAAGATCACGCGGCCAGCCGCCATGACGGCCAGGCGCTGGCACGTCTGGGCGATATCCTCGACGATGTGCGTAGAGAGCAGCACGGTACGCTCCCCGGCCAGCTCGGAGAGGAGGTTGCGGAACCGGATGCGCTCCTCCGGGTCGAGCCCTGCCGTCGGCTCGTCCACGATGAGCAGCCGCGGATCGTTCAGCAGCGCCTGCGCAATTCCCACCCGCCGCTTCATGCCGCCTGAGAACGCCTTCAGCTTACGCGCCGCCACGTCGATGAGCCCCACCATCTCCAGGAGCTCATCTACTCGCGCGCGGCGCAGCCGGCCGTCATCCAGCCCTTTCAGGATGCCGATGTAGTCGAGGAACTGGCGGGCGCTCAAATCTGGATACACCCCCAACTCCTGAGGCAGATAGCCCAGAATGCGCTTGATGCCCGCGCGATCGTGCTCGGTGCGGACGTCCCGGTCGCCGATGCGGACGTCGCCGCCCGTAGGATGCAGGATGCCAGCCAGGATGCGCATGAGGGTCGTCTTGCCGGCTCCGTTCGGCCCAAGCAGCCCAAACATGCCGCTCTGGATGCGCAGATCGATGCCGTTCAGCGCGCGGACCTTGCCGCCGTACACCTTGGTCAGTTGAGAGATCGTGATATCCATCCGGACGTGCTCCTTGTAGATGAGAACAGGTTTGTGACCCAGGAGGCATACAGCGCATTAGCGGCGCGCGTATTCCCAGCGTAGATAGAGCCAGCCGCCGACGAGCGCCAGCCCAGCCAGCCCGATGAGCAGGGCGATGCTCTCGTACGCCTGCAGCGGCGTCGCGTGCAGTCGCAGAAACGCCCACTGAAAGGCGAACAGGCCCTCCTGCGCCCACGGCCCCGTCGCGTTCACGAACGTCCCGACCGGACTGGGCAGCCCGATCTTGGGGGTCATCAGGTTGGCCCAAAACCAGTAGCCAATGAACAGAAACTGGTACACGGGCACCTTCACGAACGCCGGCACGGCGATCGAGAAGCCCGCCGCGAACAGCGTTCCCGGCAGCACGACTGCCGCGAATGCGCCGGCCGCCAGTGCCATCCCCTGTGCGCTGGGGAGGCGAATCAGGATGTAGGCGACCAGCGCCCAGTAGATCACCAGCACCGGGACGAGGGTGGCGAGCGTCGCACCAAGATATTTGCCGAACAACCGCAGGCCGAGCGCCCCCGGCAGCGCGTCGAGCACCTCGTCCACATGCAGACTGCGGTCGCGCGCCAGCCGATCCGCCAGCACCAGACCGGCCCCCAGTGGCAGCAGCATCGTCAGCAGCTGGGCCCAGCCAAGAATGGCGTCGCTCTGCGACGGTGGAATCCAGGCGTGGAGCTCGGGGCTGTAGCGCGCCCGCAGCGTGCCCGCGGCGAGCAACGTCCACACGGCGAGGGAGAGCGAGGCGACCAGCGCGAGCACCACCCATACCGAGCGCCGGCGCACCTGCATCCAGAACTCATAGCGCAGCGCGCCAGTCACCACAGAGATCGTCGTCATGGCTTATGCATCCTCCGCCCGCAGGCGCCACTCGCTATTGCGCAAGAACAGCCACACACCGAAACCAAACCCGATGGCCAACCCGATCAGCTCCCAGCGATTCGTCCACCAGAAGGCGGCGCCAGGCGTGTAGAGCGTCGCGAACAGGAACCAGGGTCGCGCCCACAGCGCGGTCGCGAAGATGCCGTGGAATGCTTGCTGTGCCACCCAGATGCCGCCCAGCAGCGCCCCCGCGGTGGCTCGGCTGCGGGCGACGAGCGCGAGCAGTGCGCCCGCGGCGACCAGCCACAACGTGGGCGCCGCCCAGAGCAAGACGTCTCTGCCCGCGGACAGCGGCAGCGCCCAGGGGAGCGCGGCGTGGAGCGCCAGCGTCGTCGCTGCCTCGATGACCAGCGTCCACCCCACGAGCAGCCCGAAGCGGCGTGCCGCCGTATAGCGGTACGGCGTCGGCAGCGAGAGCTGCAGCTCGAGGGCGTCGTCGTGGGCGGCCAGCGTCGCGCTGAGCACTCCCGCGGCCAGCGGCAGAAAGGCCTCCAGCAGCGCCGTAGCCATCTCGGCGAGAAACGTGGGATCCACGTGGCGCGTGCTCAGCAGCACGATGAGCCCGCCGAGTCCCAATGCCACACCGGGCGGCACCGCGAACGGCCAGGGACCGAGCAGAACCGTCTCCTGCCGCAGGGGTTCCAGCTTTGCGAGTACAGACATGTGATAGCGTTCCTCTCCCAAGTCCATCGTCCGCCGCATCGCGCCGACCCGAGGCCGGGGCTCACGCCTCGCGCTCGCGCCGCGGCACGTACAGCACGGCCGCGGCGAAGCACACCACAGCTACCAGCAGCAAGACCGGATTCGTCGACCACAGGCGCTCCGCGACGGTTGGAGCCCCGGTCCCGCCGCTCATCACCGTGGACGTGGCCGTCAGCACGTGCAGACACAGCAGCGCGGCCGCACTAAAGACGCCGGCAATGCTGCTGATGACCACTGAGAGCAGCAAGCTTAGGCCGCCCAGCAGCGCCATCGGCCCCAGCCACAGCGAGGCCAGCAGGCTGAAGTCGCCTCCGCGCAGCACGGTCAGCGCCAGCGTCAGACCCGTCGCGAGACCGAGGTTGTAGCCAAAGACCAGCAGGATGCGGCTCATCAGGACCAGCCGCGGCGAGGTGGGCGTGGCCAGTGTCACCTCCATGCCGCTGTCGTTCTCTGGCCCGTACACGAAGGCGATCCCGACTGCCGTCACCAGTGGAATGATCAGACCCAGCAGGGCATGCTCCGCCACACCAGCCGCGGCGCTCATCAACATGACGAGAACGAATCCGGCCGCGATGGCCGCCGCCGAGACGATCCAGACTCCGCCCGGCACCAGAGGCACCTGGGCCCTCACCAGCTGTGCCACGCGGATCATCGAGCGCCACGCGGGCCTGCCCTGTGCCGCTACTTCGGGCGCTGGGGCCTGGGTGGCGTCTATCGCTGCCCACACGTTCTGCAGCACAGTGGGTGACGGCTGGATACCCAGCTCGGTCGCATGTTCGGTAGCGGCGGCGATAGCCTGCCATTCGACCAGGCCCGCTTCGCACGTCGTGCACCCCTGCACGTGACGCCGCACCTGCGCGGCGTCGTCGGCGTCCAGCGAGCCGTTGACCAGGAGCGGCAGCAGGTCCAGGACGTGCTCGTCATGAGTGGGAGGCTGCGGCATCATCGCTCCAGCCCCTTTCTAGTGTCGAATGCGACACGCAACGCCCGCCGCGCGTGGCTCGCCCGGCTCTTGACCGTGCCGATGGGGACGCCGAGCACCTCGGCGACCTCAGCATAGGACAGCCCTTCGACGAAGAGCAGCAGCAACACCTCGCGGTGATACGGCTCCAGCCGCGCCAGCGCCCCCACTAGCTCGTCATGCTCCACACGCGCCAGCAGCGCATCTTGCGGGTCGGGATCCGTGGCCGGCATCTCGGACAGCACCGCGGGGTCGGCCAGCGGAAGATTGCGTTGGCGCAGGCTGTTGTGCGCCTGCCGGCGCGCGATGCCCAGCAGCCACGTGAGCACGCTCGAGCGGCCGCCGAACGTGCCTGCGCCGCGCCACACGGCCACCAGCGTATCCTGCAAAATCTCCTCGGCCAGGTGGTAGTCAGGCGTAAGCTGCAGCAGATAGCGCAAGATCGCCTCGCCTCGGCACGCGTAGAGAGTGGCCAACGCCTGCCGGTCGCCAGCTGCTATCCGCCGCAGTGTCTCGACATCCTCTGCCGCCTCGGCGGACCGATGGCCTTCGCTCACCCGGCCGATCTCCCGTTCCATGAGGTAGTGCACGCCCGTCCCGCCTTTGCCGCCTGCGCTATCTCTCGACCCCGCACGGTGGTCTCGTCCAGTGAGTAGCGCCTCGACGCCAAAAAGTTCACGCGCTCACGTAATGCCAGGTTCTGGCGATCGCTTCTGCTTCGCGGGGTGCAAGTTCGTACGCTGCCTACCGCGGCTGCACACGAATGCGTGCGGTCCCGGCGGCTCAACGATGATGATCCCACATTCCGCAGTGGTCGATGATGAGTCTTGAGGATTTCTGGTGGCGTAAGGAATCAGCCCGGTGCAACTCCCCGCGCCCCACAGCCCGCCCCAAACTGTTGCCGCGGTATGAACACAGGAAAAGTGTGGGCCGGCACGCAAGAGGTCCGTTCTCTACGGTTTAGCTACCGGGCTGAATTGCGTCGAGACGTCGATTACAGCACGAGCATACAGATCGTATGGCCAAAACGCGCGTCACATGCTCTGCCCCGCGCGGCGATGCCACTGCTCTCAATCCTCCAGCCATTCGGTGACCATCGTCCCGACCGGCTGGATATTCACCGACCGCAGTGGACCGTCCCCCGTATTGACGAACTTGTGGGGCACGCCGGCCGGGACGATCACGATCTGGCCGCTGGTCGCCTCTAGCGTCTGGTCCTCGACGGTAAACGTCGCGCTCCCCTCCTGGACTACAAACACCTCCTCATACGGATGGCGGTGCAGTTTGGGGCCAGTCCCCGGCTGCGCATCGACGAGGAAGAACGAGACGCGCACATCCCCATGCTGGTATCCCTCGAAGGTATCGGTCTTTCCGCTTCGCCGGATGTCTTCAGTGCGGACGACGTACGCGATAGCTTCTCCCGAAGCGTTCACAATTTGCCGGTCCATAGGTGTCCCCTTTCCCCATCACGCATCGCCTTCGGTCGCTCCAATGAACGATGACCACTCCCCGTAGGGTTCACTTCACCGC
>CAYQFU010000048.1:3108-26669 GCA_964416775.1 uncultured Ktedonobacterales bacterium | reverse complement strand
CGAAGCCCGCTCCGCGCCACGAGTCGTTCATCTCCGAGACCAGCACCCATTGCCCGTTGGGGGCGATGGACTCGACGTGCGCGAAGTGGCCGACCGCGCTCGCGCCCTGGTTGAACGGCGCAAAGAACACCGTCGCGCCCACACGCGGCGCACTGCTGCGCTGGAGACCCGGACCCCACGGGAGCTGTGGCTCATCCGGCCGCAGCACCTCGACCCACCAGTTGCACCAGCCGTAGCCGCTGCGATAGACGTAGTTCGCCGGGTTCACCGTATACACCCCGCCGTAGCAGCCGGGTGGAACGGTCCAGCCGTTCTGGTAATTGAAGCTCGTCCACACCGACGACGGCACCTGTGGGCTGCACGGCTCAGGCGCCAGGCCCGTGACCCCGCCCGAGGCCACCTTCGCCGGTGCGGGCGCGGGCTTGGCCGCCACTGGGACGGCCTTCGCCGGCGCGGCCGCCACCGGCGCGGCCTTCGCTGGCGCGGGCGCTGCCTTGGCCACGGCTGCCACCGGCGTGGCTTGGCCCTGGTGCGCCGGATTGTCATACCAGTACAGGTCGAACACACGCATCGCCGTCAGCAGCGTCGAGCCCGGCGACCCACTGTTCGTGTAGTGCCCCGCATCCCACGGCGAGCGCCCCAGCGCCATCGCCGCCGCGTCTGGCCCACCCGTAGCGGCCGCGGGCGCCACGCCGCGGTAGTAGTTCATGTGGCAGTAGATCACGTAGTAGCGCAGTCCGTCCGCGGGCGTCTTCGCGTAGGCAAACGCCGACGGCGACCCTGCCACCGGCAGCCCCTTGACTGAAGGCTGGCCAGTGATGGCGCTCACGTTGCCCCAGTTGTAGCCCGTGTACGTCGGCACGTGCCACCCCTGCTCCACACCCCATTGCGCCAGAACCAGGCTCACTGGCCATCCGCATTGCTGGCGCGCACTCACCGCATACGGCAGAGCCAGCTGCACAAAGCTCTGCTGGGTCTTGGCGGTCCCGCCCGTGAACGCCGCGTGCGTGGACGGCGCCGACGGCACTGCCGGAGCGCTGTTCGCCTGTGCCCACGACGACATCGGGATGCACAGCCGCTGCCCCACATAGATCAGGTTCGGATTGCTGATGTGGTTCGCCCGCGCCAGGGCCATCGCGTTCGTGTGGTGCGCCCAGCCCAGATCGCCCAGCGTATCGCCCGGCACCACGGTATGCCACTCGCACGCCGACGCCGCGTCCGCGCTAATGAACCGCGGCAGCGCAACCCCCAGCGCCGCGACCAACAGAATGGCCATGTTCGCCAGCAGCCAGATCGGGACCCTCTTGCCCCGCACCTGGACTTGGGCCCCAAGCGAGATGGCGCGCTTCGACCTCTCGCCGCGCGCTGGACGAATCACGTCGACATCCGTCTCGCGACGCGTCGCGAGACGCATCTCGCGGCCCGTGTCCTGACGTGTGCCATAGCGCGAGTCCTGGCGCATCTCGTGGCGCGAGTCATAGTGCCCGTCCTGGCGCATCTCGCGACGCGGGTCCTGGCGCGGGTCGTGACGCGGGTCGTGACGCGGGTCGTGACGCGTCGCACCGCGTCGTCCCAACGTCTCGGGACCACCTCGGCCGTATACGCCACGGAGATCCTTGCCTGGCTCGTCCCAGCCGCGCTTGTCGTTCACATCGCGCACGTCCAGGTCATCATCGTGCGCGGAATGGGTAAGGGCGGGAAGCGTCAGCGTGCGATAGTCACGCAGCGAGCTCGCCCGGGTGGTTGGCGGAGCGAGTGTCGGTCGGTTCCCCATGTGGCTTCTCCTCCTCGCGTACCTGCCTGGTCTGGACAACCGCTCTCCGAACACCCAGGCAGGGCAGGAGCCACTGTAGCAGAGTCAAACCGATGTGTCTCGCGTTCGTATCGCCTTTTGGGACAGAAGTACCTGTGGCAGTTGTGTCGCATCATGTTTCAATGAAGCACACAGTATATTATCGTGACACAGGCGGACAGTATACATCGAGCATGAGTGTTCGGCTGCTCCGAATGTGCTCAGATCCTGCTCTCGCGGCCCTCGGTTCCCATGGCTCGCGCAGGACATAGCGCCCGCGAATCATCAAAATTGGATCAAAGTGCCCCATCCAGATTTATTGTCAGGCAGTTACTCCCGGCCCAGATCGTGGTTCCCGCCGCATACGCCGTTACTTTCGGCCCCAAATACTCGTTCCCGCCGCAATAGACCTCTGAGTCCCCCGTTAGTCCTCCGTGACCGCCCTATCCCCTCCATGCCCTCCGTGTCACTCCATCCCCTCCGCGACCGGTATCGTAAACGCGAACGTACTCCCGTGCCCGAGACGGCTCTCCGCCCACACCTGTCCGCCGTGCAGCTCCACCAGGTGCTTCACGATCGCCAGCCCCAACCCCGTGCCCGCCGCACCCTGCGCCTGTGCTTCCGATGCCATCTCCTGCGCCGGGAGCGGCCCGCTCATCCCTCCGCGCCCGTCCACCGGACGCGCCCGCGAGCGATCCACCTTGAAAAAGCGCTCGAAGACGCGCGGCAAATCCTCCTCCCCGATACCGACCCCCGTGTCGCGCACGCGCACCACCAGCAATCGCCGGACAGCCCGTGCGGGCGCACCCACCGCCGGACTCTTCGCTCCTGCCCGGGCCCGCCCCTCCGCCGCTGGCACCTCCGCCGCGTCGCACGCTTCCGCCGAGACCGTCACCGTCCCTCCGCTCGGCGTGTACTTGACCGCGTTGTCCACCAGGTTCATCAATACCTCGCTCAGCCGATTGCTGTCCGCATCCGCCTCGGGCAGCCCGTCCGGCATCTCCGCCGCCAGCACCACGCCCTGTCCCTCCGCCAGCGGGCGCATCCGATCCAGCACCACCTCCGCCAGACCCGCCATATCTACCGGCTCGCGGCTCAGCTGAATCCTTCCCGCCTCGATGCGCGACAGCTCCAGCAGCTCTGCCACCAGCTGCGAGAGATGGTCTACCCGCTCTCCGATCTGCTCCGCGAACTCCCGCGCCGCCTGAGGATCACTCTTGACTGCCCCGCGCAACGTCTCTGCCAGCAGCTTGACCGCCGCCAGCGGCGTCCGCAGCTCGTGCGATACGTGCGCTACGAAGTCCTGCCGCACGATCTCCAAGCGGCGCAGCTCCGTCAGGTCCTCCACGGTCAGAATCAGGTGCGTCACCCCAGCCCCACCCCGTCGCACCTCGTCACCGGACCTGGCCACGCCGTCGCGCGCGTCGTTCGTCGCGCGGCTCTGCGTTCCCGCGCCGCTCGCCACCCTACCGTTCGGCGTCGCTTCGCCGCTCAGCTCGACACCAGTCCTGCCAGCGCCGCTGCCAACCGCGTTGCCGTTCGCCTCGTTGCCACCCGTCCCCTCGCCGTTCAGCGCATCGACGCCATGCTCGACCGCCCGCACCGGCACCGCCATCACCCGCCACGTCTCGCCGGTCGTGGCCCGCTGAAATGTCCGGTCCTGCGGTTGCCCCGTCCGTGCCGCCTCCATCAAGATGCGCGTCGTCTCATAATCCTGGATCACCGTCCCCGCCACCCGGCCCGCCACCTCATGCCGGTCGTGCCGCACCATCTCGAGGGCCGCGCGATTGGCGAACAGAATGATTCGGTCGGCGTCTGTCACCATCGTCGGGTGCCGATTCGCTTCCATCACCCCCTCGAACAGCCGCTCCAGGTCGTCGTACCTGAGCGTCCCCTCCCGCACCTGCTGACGCAATGCGTTGAGCTCCGTCCGCGCCTTCACCAGCAGCCGCAAGTCATGGCGCCGCGCCAGCGCGACACTCGCGCCTGCCGCCAGGACACCGGCCACCACCGCGACCAGCACATCCATCGGCACCATCGCCTTGCTCCTTACCTGCTCCGGATTGCTTCACGCATCGCGCGTCAGCCCAAACCCCATCTCGCACCCAGGTCCGCGTCTTGGACGAACGTTCTGTGCCGGCGCCCGCTGCCTCTACCCTTGCTCTCTTCCCTCCCTCATCCCCAGTATACGCGTCCAGCCGCCTGCCCTCGTGACGCTCAGCAGCTTTCACACATGCTGAAGAGAATCGTACAGGTCGATGGACATCTGATTCCAAGGTCTCCGCGCCCCAGGCGGCAAAGCCGCCGAGCCAATGCTGAGCTTCTTGGCTCGGGAAGGGAAGTTCGGGGCAATGCGGATATAATAGTGATCATGCTCTCGCACCGGAGGATCACATGACACGCGTCGCGTTCCACCAGGAGCTGCGCGAGATCGAGGAGGCCGTCGTCCAGATGGCCACCCTCACCGAAGACGCCATCGCCCGCGCCATGCAAGCCCTGACCCACCACGATACCGTTCTCGCCAATGATGTCGTCGCCGGCGACGCCACCGTCAACGAGCTGCAGCGCAGCATTCGCAACCGCTGCATCAGCATCATGGCGCGCCAGGCGCCCGTAGCCCGCGATCTGCGCGAGCTGACCACCGTCCAGCTGGTCATCAACGAGCTCGAGCGCATGGCCGATCACGCCGTCGGCATCGCCAAGCAGACCATGCGCATGAGCGGTCACGACGAGCTACCCCTCGCCGGCGACCTCGCCGAATTGGCCAAGCTCGTGCGCCAGCAAGTGCGTTACGTCATCCAGGCCTTTGTGGACGTCAATGTGCTGGCTGCGCGCGACATCTGCTCGCGTGACGACGAGATCGACCACCTGTACCGCCAGCTCTTCACCGCCCTGGTGGAGTGCATGGCCCGGGACGGCGACGCCATCGCCACGGACACCAGTCTGCTCTTTGCGGCCCACGACCTGGAGCGCATTGGCGACCGCGCCACCAACATCGCCGAAGACATCATCTTCATGGTCACCGGCGAGATCGAGGAGCTGAACTGATGTGACCAAGGCCACCGCTGACGGCGCCACATGCTCATGCTCGCCGCGAGGAAACGAGCAAAGTCGTCGGCGTCGCATTGGGCGCCGATCACCGCCCCTTCCGGGCGGAGTGGGAAGGGGGCCAGGGGGTTAGGACCGCTTCCTTCCCGCCACCAGCGCGTAACCCCCGCGCCAGAGCCCGAGAATGATCGTGTTCGCGACCAGCGTCACCACGGCGAAGCTCACCGGCGGCACCCGACCCGTGAAGGCCCAGCGCAGCAACAGCGCCACCGGCCACGACGCCAGCCATGCCAGCGTCGTGCGCGACAGCATCGCCCGCGGCCGGCTCGTCACCGCCCGCCGGTACGCCCCCACCAGCGGCGATACCACGAACCATCCCAGCGCGAACGGCAGCGCCGTCAGCGCCACCTCTCCCACCGCGCCCAGCCCGGTCGCCTCATGGTGCTGGCCGCGGCCCAGCCCGGCGAACACCAGAAATGCCACGGCGTCGCCCACCACCAGCCCCGCGATGCGCAGCACATCGCCCGAGGTGATTGGCCGGCGGGTCGTGTTCATGCTGGACGCGCTGTCGCGCAGAGGAGTCGCTTTCACGGGTATGTCTCAGCCTTCTGTGATGTCTCGTGCGCGACAGCTGCGGGCCGCGCGCTCCGCTGTCAGCGTCGGATCAGCTGCGCGACCCACGCGATGACGAACACATGGATGATCATGACGATGGCGAATCCCCAGCACAGCACCATCAACCACGTATCGTCCTTCCACCCGGTGCGGATGCGCCGGATCGCGCGTGGCGACCGCTCCGCCGCCACCATGCCCACCGCGACGCGAATGCGCAGCGGCCCCACCACCGGCGATTGCTCCAGCTCCGCCCGCACCGCTTTGTCGCAGTCCGGGCACAGCGTCCACGACTGCCGCGGCTCAGGCACGTCGCCAGTCTCGTCCAGAAACGCGATATCAGTCCCAAGCCGGCGCAAACAAATCGAGCAGATGAGCTTCTCTGCCTTACCCGTTTGGCTGCTCGTAAGGAGGTGTTGAGACATCGCTCCCAGCCGATCGTTGCTGCCTAGACGCTTCATGGCATCGTGCGGCGTGCACATCCCGGCGGGCGACTTTGCCGGAATGCGAGGCGCCGCGCCTCCTTTCGCGTGTGTCGTCCCTCCATGACAGGCGCGGGCGCATGCTGCGCCCTGATCTGTCGCTGCTCCGGGTAACACCCTCGGCTGGCCGAGGTTCAAAGAGGCCACCCCGCCGCACGCTGCTCGGCAAGGCTATACGGTGCCTGGCCGTCTGAAATGCTCCCTACCACTCTTCTGGCTGCGCTCCCATCCCATCCCATCTATCACGCCACCAGTACCCCTCTTCCACCGCAGTACCCGTGCTGCGGGAGTGAGCCCCTCTCCCGCCGCGGCGGGGGAGGGGTTGGCGAGGGGGCCCGCCCTCCCTGCCGCATACCATGTGCCGGGGTGTACGGGCTACTTTGCGGGTATGTTCGTCGCCAGATAGAGCACCGAGAACAGAACGATCCACACCACGTCCACGAAGTGCCAGTACATCTCTGCCGCTTGCACCGCGAAGTGCTTCTTCGCCGTGAAGTCCCCGCGCGCCGCGCGCACCATGCACACGATCAGGAACAGCGCCCCCGCCGTCACGTGCGCTCCGTGGAAGCCCGTCAGCGTGTAGAACGTCGAGCCGAACACGCCCGACTGTGGACCAAACGACGAGTGTGTGAACTCGTACAGCTGGATGCCCAGGAAGGTGACGCCCAGGAGCACTGTGGCAAACAGATAGCCTGTCAGCGCTCCCCGCTTCCCCTGCCGCGCCGCACGGCCGGCCAGGTGCATGGGGATGCTGCTCGAGAGCAGGATGACCGTGTTGACCCCAACCAGGACCTTGTTGAGCTCAAAATGGAACGCGACGTCCGCCGGAGGCGGCCACCCGCCCGCGCGGATGCGCAGGTACAGGTACGACGCGATCAGGTTCGCGAAGAAGACAGCCTCGGACGCGATGAAGAACACCATCCCGTACCACCCGAGCGGTCGGGCGGTCGTGGCTTCGGACTCCGCGTGCTCGTGAGACTGCGCTACGGACACACTGGCCATCTGGGAGATCCCTCTACTAGTCCAACGATTACGATGTCGGGCGTGCGCCCGCTTCTGCCTTGGTTATGCC
Source organism: uncultured Ktedonobacterales bacterium (assembly GCA_964416775.1). GTDB lineage: Bacteria > Chloroflexota > Ktedonobacteria > Ktedonobacterales > JADMIN01 > CAYQFU01. The sequence continues at coordinate 19,663 of CAYQFU010000048.1, read as the reverse complement.
TCGAACGGCTCGACGCCCCAGCCGATCATCGAGATGAATGTCAGCACGAGGCCGAGAATCGCGATATACGGCGCCGTCTGCACGACGATCAGCCCACACAGGGCAATGGCCACGGAAAGCCCCGTCCACAGCGGCCAATAGCTCGGCGCCGGCGCATGGAGATGGCCCGCGTGCTCTTCCTCATGCTCCAGCGGTGCGGCCACGGGCGCCTCCGCCACGGCCACCGCCGACTGCGTGCGCGCCAGCACCGGCTCCAGCTTCCTGATCTGCGCGGTGAAGCCGATCGCCGCCATCTGCCGTGTCGCGTCCGCCAGGTCTTCCTCGTCATTGCGCACCAGCAGCGCCTTGACGTTCTTGAAGACCCAGAACTGCTCCGAGTCGAGACCTCTGGCGATGGCATCCAGGGACCCGTTGCGGCGCACAAACACAGCCGTCGCTCCTCCCGGATGGGTGTAAACGGCCTCGTAGTCCTCGGGCATTGCCCCCTCCTCCGTTGAGACACTGTATTCGGTGACGGACCCACCTGAGCGCTGGATCCATCCTGACTCTCGCTAGTCTGGCGCGGTCACGCCCCGACTAGTGTACCATGGTGACGCCGTTGCGTCACCTGGGCGTGCCCTCATCCGCCTGCTCGTGCTCGCGCACCAACTCTTCGATCGCCGCCAGCTCCATACGCGTTCCGCGCAAGCGCAGCGCGATCCAGCTCAAATAACTGATGATTCCCACCCACACGATCGTGTAGGCCGCTACCTCATAACCCATTGCCGTCGTCCTCCTCGCTCTGGCGCGCCGTCGCGCCCGCGTCTCGCGTCTCTCCGTCTGAGCTCAGTCCTCGATGCGTCCACGCAGCTTCTCCGTGCCCGCTTGCGCCCGCTGCAGGTGATACACCAGCACCAGCAAGAAGCTGAACAGCAGCGTGAAGGTCGCCAGCGAGAACATCAGCACCGTCCCAGCCGACGTCGGCAAGACGGATTGCACGTATGTCGTCGGCGGATGGGCCGTGCGCCACCACGTCACCGACAGATAGTCGATTGGCACGTCCACGAACCCGATGATCCCCAGCACCGCGGCCGCACGCGCGCCGGACGCCGTCCGACCGGTGTACGAGCGCAGCATCAGGTAGCCCACGTAGATGAACCACAAAATGAACGTCGTCGTCAGTCGCGGGTCATCCCACGCCCACCACGAGTTCCAGATCGTGCGCCCCCACAGCGAGCCGGTGATCAGCACCAGCGTGGTAAACACCGTCCCGATCTCCGCCGCCGACCGCGCCAGCCAGTCCCAGCGCTCGTCCTTGCGCCACAGATAGAGGATGCTCGCGACGAAGACGATGAAGAAGGCCAGGTACGCCACCCACGCGATCGGCACGTGGAAGTAGAAGATACGGAACGGCTCCCCCTGGACGGCGTCCAACGGCGCCACCATGAAGACGAGCCAGATGTTCACCAGCATCGTCACCGCCGTGGCCACTCCCAGGCCGGCCACCACCCGCTCGCCAGTCGAAAGGCCCTTGAGAGCGCCCGGTCCCGGTCGCGTGCGCGCCGGCCCGGCGTTGCCGGCCTTCTCTGCCCGCGCGGTCTCATGCGCGATTTGCATAGCGCCCCCTGTTCAGTCCTCGACCACGTGCTCGAACGCGATGGTCGAGATGCTCACGAATATGACGTCGAACGCGGCGAGCAGCCCCAGCCACGGGGCGTCGCCTGCCACCGGCACGATCAGGTCGCCTGTCGCCCGCACCGCGCCGATCACGATCGGCACCAGCAGCGGAAACACCAGCACCGGCAGCAACACTTCGCGCGCGCGCGTGCTCGCCGCCATCGTCGCGAAGAGCGTCCCCACCGCCGCCACGCCCACCGTCCCCAGCGCCACGATCACCACCACCGCCCCTCCAAGGATCGGCACATTGTAGATCACCGCGAACACTGGCACGGCCACCACCTCGACGACCCCGATGAAGAGCACATTTCCCAGCAGCTTCGCCAGATAGACCGCCCTGCGGTCGACCGGGCAGAGCAGCAGTCGGTCCATCGCGCCCCGGTCGCTCTCGCCGGCCACCGTGCGCCCCAGCCCCAGGATGCTCGCGAACACGAAGGCGACCCACAGCACGCCCGGCGCCACCGCCGCGATATTCTGTATGCGCAGATCGAAGGCAAAGTTGAAGACCACCAGCACCAGCAGCGCGAACAGACCCATCGCGATCCACGTCTGTTTGGAGCGCAGCTCGCACCGCAGGTCCTTCCACACGATGGCCGCCACCTGCTGGGCGAAGAGTCCCGCGTCGCTCATCGGTCCCCTCCCCCCAGCCGCTGCACGACCTCGCGTAGCCGCTCCACGTCCACCTCGGCCGCCGGGTGCATATATCCTATCCGTCCGCGCGACAGCACAGCCACGTCGTCACCCAGCGCCAGCCCTCGCTCCAGGTGGTGCGTCGTCAGCACCGTCGTCTGGCCCTGGCCCTTGCGCTCCTCCACCAGCTCGCGCAGCAGCTCGACCGCCGCCTCGTCCAGCCCGGTGTCCGGCTCGTCCAGCAGCAACACCCGCGGCTCGTGCAGAATGCCCCGCGCCAGCGCCAGCCGCTGCAGCTGTCCGCGCGAGAGCGTCCGCGCACGATCCGCGGCGCGCGCCCGCAGCCCCACGCGCTCCAACAGCTTCCGCACGCGTGCGTCGGCGTCGCGCAACCCATACATGCGCGCGAAGAACATCAGGTTCTCCGCCGCCGTCAGCTCGTCATACACGTGCGGCTGGTGGCCAACATACCCCACCACCTGCCGCAGCGCCGCCGCGTCGTGCACCACGTCAAAGCCCGCCACACGCACGCGCCCCGCATCCGGCCGGTTCAGCGTCGCCAGCACCCGCAGCAGCGTCGTCTTGCCCGCGCCGTTCTGCCCGAACAACGCCAGACAATGGCCGCGGGCCACGCTCAGATTCACCCCACGCAGCACCAGCTTCGCACCAAACGCGCGCGTGAGCCCAACCGCCTCCACGTCCACGGCCACCGCGGCCGTGGAGCGGGATGCCCTCTCGCGCGTGTATGACGCGAACATCGCCCGTGAGCTCACGGCTGCTCCCTCGCTCCCGCCGCGCCGGTCTCCGCCAGCATGCGCGCCTTCAGCACCATTTTCAGCGTGTCCCGCTCCATCCTGTACTGCCCGTCCGGCAGCTTACCGGCATCATGCTCCCGGTCCAGTTGCGCCAGCGCCTGCAGCAGCTGCTGCGGCGTCGCGACCGGCTCGCGCGTCGCCAGCGTCTCGCTGGCTTGCGCCGCGGCGGCGACCTTTGGTGCCTCGGCTCCGGCTCCGGCTCCAGCTCGCCCCGGCCCGCGCAGCAGATAGTTTCCCACCAGCCCAAGGGCCAGCAGCGCCACCACCCCCGCCAGCACATTCAGCCAGAGCGGGTCCAGGTCGCTCTGCTCGCCCGGCACCGGCAGATGCGAGAAGACCACATTGGCCTTGCTGCCAGCCTGGAGGTTGCCGCTCTGCCACACCTGCACCTGCTGGCCAAGCGAGTTGATCTTGCCCAGCGAGGTGAAGCCCGGCGCGGTCACGGTCATGCTGGGCGGCGCGATCACCACCACCTGCAGCGTCGGATAGTTCGCGTCGTACGTGAACAGCGACCGCGTCCCATCGTACGCATAGTCGAAGCCGAACGCGAACTGCGTCTGTCCTGGAGGAAGGTCCACCGTGGACGCGAAGCCGCTATTCACCTGAATCACCTGCGCGCCGTTGAACCCAGTTTGTGTCGAGAGATTGCTGGCACCGTCGGGCAGATCGAAGCGTAGCAGGCCCGTCGGCTTGCCGTTGGCCGGCCCGGGCGTCCCGACGAAGGTGCGCTGGTCGCCGTTCACCATCGTCACCAGCTCCGACACATTGATCGTGCCGGTCTGCGTGTCCGGCTGGTGCACCAGGATCACCACCCGCCCCACGCCGATCTTCGCATCGCTCGCCGTCGCCTCGTACGCCAGCAGCGTCACCATCGGCGGATGTGGGGTGCCCGCCAGTGAGAGGGGATCGCTCGCGTACGTCGCGCCCTGGTATTGCGCCGTCACCGCGTACACATCCGATGGGTCGGTCGCCAGCCCGGTGAAGTGGAAGACGCCGTGCGCATCCGTTACCGCCGTGCCCACCACATGGTCCGCGGCGCCCGCATGCACCATCAGCGTCACGATCTGTCCGGCGAGCGGCGTGCCGCCAGTCGTCCCGTCGAGCAGGTTCCCATCGATCTCACCGTTCGCCTGGCTCGCGGCGAATGTCGCCGGCGCGCCCGCGGCAGCGCCCAACAGCGCGAGCAGCGCCAGCGCCCCCAGCATGGCGGCGCGCCGTCCGCACAGCCGCCAGGCGCGCCGCCAATGCCGTGGATGCGCGAGACGCGTGAGTCGTCCTCGTGCCATCGTCTCAGCTCCTTCCCCGGCCGTTCGCGCCATTGCCGCCATTGCCGTCCTTGCCGTCCTTGCCGTCCTTGCCGCCATGGCGCCGCTGCGTCCCGGACGGTCCGTTCTTCCTGGTGTTCGTCTTGCCGGTATTGCTCGCGTTGCCGCCGCGGCGCTTCGCCCCGTCGGCGCGCGCTCCGGCCGGCCCACTCTGGCGTGTCGCGGGCTCGCGGTGCCCGTTGCGTGCGGCGCTCTTCGCCACTAGCGCCCGCACCTGCTCCTCGATGGCGTCGTCCAGCGCGCGCTCTCGGTCGTACCGCCCCTTCATGGCCACCAGCGCCCGCCGCGTGTAGCGCTCGCGCAGCGACTGGTAGTCATCCTCGCCGAGGTTCCCCAGCTGATAATCGAACTCCACATCCTGCAGCGCGGCCTTCGCCGCCGCTTCGCGCTCGGCCAGCGCCAACGCCGGCAGCGTCTCCACCTGCGTGGCCGCCTGCTGCCGGCGCCCATACAACGGGCGCAGCACGATGATCAATGCCCACAGGCCCAGTACGGCCGCGACGCCCAGCGCCATCACTGTGCCTCCCACTGTGGGCCAGGTCGCTGGCCCGGCTGTGCCTTCGCCCGCGGCGACGGCGCGTTATCCTCCGCCAGCTCCGCCTCCAGCAGCGCGCGGTAGCGCTCCAGCTCCACCGTGCTCAGCCCTTCCAGCTCGGGATCGGCCGCGGCCGCCAACGGCTCGTGCGCGCGCCACTGCCGTGCCACGCTGCCCACCACCCACAGTCCCGCCAGCACCATCACCACCGGCCCCAGCCAGATCAGCAGCGTGAACCCGCTCATCGGCGGGGACTCGCGAATGCCCTCGCCATACCGCGACACGAAGTACTGAATGACCTGCTGCTCGCTCTGGCCGCTCTGCAGCTTCTCGCGGATCACCGCGCGCATCTGCGTGGCCAGGCCCGATGGCGAGTCCGCCGCCGTCTCCCCCTGGCAGATCGGGCATTGCAGCTGGCTCGCCACTTCGTACACGCGCTCGTCCAATGACTTCGGCCGTGCCGACGCCACCATCGCCGTGCCCCACACCGCCGCCACCACCAGCAGCACCGCCGCCGCGGCCAGGAACGAGCGATTACGCAGCAATCTGTTCCAGCTCATACGACCACCTCGACGCGCTGCGGCCGCGCCTCCAGCAGCGTCGGCGCCCGGCGGCGCTCCGGCCACCAGCACGCGACCCCGCCCAGCAGCATGAGCACCCCGCCCAGCCAGATCAGCGACACCAGCGGATTGGCAAACACGTTCAGCGTCACGCTCGTGGTGCCGTTCCAGTCCGCCAGAAACACGTACAGATCCTGCAGTCCGTAGGTGGCGATGGCGATCTCGCTCGTGGGTTGATTCTGGAAGTTCGTGTAAATCTTGCGCGCCGGGTACACGTCCGCCAGATAGTGCCCACCGCTCGACACGCGCACGTGCGCCGTCACCGTCTCCACGTCGCCCTGCGTCACGTCCGTCGCGCCCACGAACGTCAGCGTATACCCGGCGACCGAGAGGTGTTGGCCTGGCGCCAGCACGCCGTCATGCTGCTGCTGGAAGAATTGCGACCCAATCACGCCGCACGCCAGCAACACCAGCCCCAGGTGCACCAGGTACCCGCCGTACCGCCGCCGGTGCCGGCTGACCAGCCGCCACAGCGCCGCCCCATAGGCCTCGCCGTGCCCGTGGCGCACGCGCACCCCGCGCCACACCTCGTACACGATCGTTCCCGCCGTGAAGACGCAGATGCTGAATCCCGCGACGGCCCACCACGCGCGCATGCCCAGCACCGGCAGCGCCACCGCCACCAGCGCCGCGGCCAGCGCCGGCCAGCGGACGTTGCGCCACACGCTCGCCAGCGAAGCGTGCCTCCACGCCAGCAGCGGCCCCACGCCCATCATCAGCACCACCGCCGCGAAGAGCGGCCCGTTCACCCGCTGGTAGAACGGCGCCCCGACGGTCATCTGCTGCTTGCGCAGCGTCTCCGAGATGATCGGGAAGACGGTGCCCCAGAACGTCGCGAACGTGATCGCCACCAGCAAGAAATTGTTGAGCAGGAAGCTGCCCTCGCGCGACACGACCGACTCGAACTCCTGCTCCGGGCGCAGCCGCGGCAGCCGGAACACGAACAGCCCGATGCTCACCGCCAGCACCACGCCCAGGAATCCCAGGAACCACGGCCCGATACTGGAGTACGCGAACGAGTGCACCGAGCTGATCACGCCGCTGCGCACCTCGAACGTGCCGAAGATCGAGAGCGCGAACGTCGCCAGCACCAGCGACAGATTCCACACCTTCAGCGCGCCGCGCCGCTCCTGCACCATCGAGGAGTGCAGAAATGCTGTCGCCGTCAGCCACGGCATCAGCGCGGCGTTCTCCACCGGATCCCAGCCCCAGTAGCCGCCCCAGCCCAGCACGTGGTACGCCCACCACATCCCCAACAGTAGCCCCGCCGTCTGGATGCTCCATGCCGCCAGCATCCACCGCCGAATCGCCCGCAGCCAGCCCGCGTCCAGCTTGCCCGTCAGCATTGCCGCCACGGCGAACGCGAACGGCAGCGAGAAGCTCATGTAGCCCATCAGCAGCATGGGAGGATGGACCAGCATGCCCTTGTCCAGCAACAGCGGGTTCAGCCCCACCCCATCGCGCGGCACGAAGCGCAGCCGGGTGAACGGGCTGGCCACGAACGCCAGCAGGATCAGGAAGAAGCTCTCGATGGTCATCAGCGTCGCCACCACGTAGGGCATCAGCCCCGCTGGCGCGCGCCGCGAAACCGCCACTGCCAGCGCCGAGAAGAGCGAGAGCATCAGCGCCCAGTACAGCAGCGACCCTTCCTGCCCGCCGTAAAATGCCGAGATCGTGTAGTACCACGGCATCGAGAGGCTGGAGTGCGCCTGCACGTACGTCACGCCGAAGTCATGCACCAGGAACGATGCCGCCAGCGACACCGCCGCCGTGAGGACGAAGACCGCCACGACCACCACCGCGCGCTCCGCGCTCACCTCCAGCTCGCTCCGCCCGCGCAGCGCCCCCACAAGCGAGACGACGACGCCATACCCCGCGAACACCAGGGCCAGCACGATCGCGATGGAGCCGAGATCTGAAAAGCGCACGGGATAGCCTCTTTACGATTGCGACGCGCCTGGCGTCGCCTGCTGGAACTTCGAGGGACACTTGGCGAGCAGCGTCGACGCCTGGAAGACCCCCGATGACGGCAGCTTCCCCTCCACTACCACCGTGATGCCCGGCCGGAAGATATCCGGCACCACGCCGCCGTAGGTGACGGGGAGCACGTCTTTGCCTTCTGTGACGCTGAAACGGATCGTCTGCGTCGCGTCGTCGCGCACCACGCTGCCCGCCACCACGTCGCCCGCCACCCGCACGATGCGTCCCGAGCACGTGTGGCAGCCGCGCAGCTCATTGATCGTCATGTAGTACGCGGCGGTGGTCGACGTATTGGCCACGATGAGGTAGATGACGGCCGCGGTAATCGCCACGCCGGCCACGATGAAGCCCCACGGCATCTTCCTGCGCCGCCGTGGCGGCGCGGGCGCCGGCGCCTCCGGCAGTGCCACGTCTTCGATCACCGTCATCCCTCCATCCTCGCGCGCTCGCTCCGCGCGCTCCTCCACGTGCTTCGCGCTCATCCCGCCACCGTCCCCTCAAAGAGCGTCGTCAGCAACGCTCCCAGCAAGAACGCCAGCAGCCCCAGCGCCAGGATCAGCCGCGGCACCGCCTTCCACAGCTCGCCGCGCGCTCCGCCCGCCTTCTTGCGCAAGCGGGATACGCCCTCCTGCGCCTGGTAGAGCGCCAGCCCGAACATCGCCAGCGCCACCGCGATCTTCAGTCCCAACACCACCAGGTACGCCGCGCCGACCGTGTTCGTGGTCAGCCGGTCGAACGTCAGATACACCCCCGTCAGCAGCAACACGCCCATGCAGGCGTTCACCAGCTTGCGGAAGGAGCCCGCCACCAGTCCCGCCACTGCCGGCGCCGGCCCTCCGGCGCGCAGCCCTGGTATCAGGGCCACCAGGTAGAAGATGCTGCCTCCCACCCAGGTGGCCGCCGCCACCAGATGCACCGTACGCATCACCACACGTAGCGCCAGAACCATGATCGGGCCGCCTGCCGTTCATCCGAGCTTGGGCCCAGGCAGTTGCTGGGTCCAGATCGCGATCTGCGTCATCTCTCCCGTCAGGTAGAGCAGCCCCACCACAATCAACGCCACACCGCTCGCCACCGTCACCACGTGGCCGTATCGCTTCACCCACCCCAGCGCCCGCAGCCCCGCCGACCAGCCCAGCCCCACGGCCAGGAACGGCACCGCGAACCCCGCGGCGTAGATCGCCAGCAGCAGCGCGCCCTCGCCCGGGTTGGCCGACGCGCCCACGAACGCCAGGATGGACCCCAGCACCGGACCGATGCACGGTGTCCAGCCGGCCGCGAAGAGCACTCCCAGCCCGAAAGGTGCCAGCCCGCCCACTGCCCCGGCTGGCGCCGCCATGCGCCACTCGCGCATCAGCCACTGCGTCCACGCCTTTGGCAGCAGGTTCAGCAGAAACGCCCCCATCGCCAGCATCGCGATGCCCGCCAGCGTCTCCAGCACCGGCCGGTACGCGACGAGCAGAGAGCCGAACGACGCCGCCAGCAGTCCCAGCGCCACGAATGTCGCCGAGAAGCCGGCAACGAACAGCAGGCACACCCGCACCGCCGGATTCCGCCTCGCTAGCGCTCCACGTGCGCTGGCCGGCGCGTCGTCCGCGCTCAGCGCCGATGTGCCCGAAAGATAGCCGACGTACCCAGGCACGAGCGGCGCCACGCATGGCGAGAAGAACGACACGACCCCGCCCGCGAAGGCGGCAATCGCTACGTCCCACCCGAGTGGTCCCGCGCCAGGCATGCGCCCATCTCCCTAGATTGGCTACGTGTTGCCCGCGCCCGGCCCCGATGGTCGAGCGTCTCACTGCGGCGCTCCGCCATGAAGGCAGAGCGTACCATTAAGCGTATCACGTCTTGAGCAGATGCTGGATGGCCTGCTCCAGAGTCCTATCATCCAGCGCGCCGCCTACCTTCTGCGTCACCACGCCCGATCGCCCCACGAAGGCTGTCTCTGGCGTGCCGGTCACGCCGTACGCGATGGCGATGTCGCCGTTCGTGGTGTCCGGCCCCACCGGATACGTCACCCCATATTGGCGCACGAACGCCAGCGCCGCGTCCGCCTTGTCCTCAAAGTCCACGCCGACGAAGATCACGCCGTCGCCGCGGTACTTCTGGTACGCGGCTTCGATGATGGGCATCTCCTCCTGGCAGGGCTGGCACCACGACGCCCAGAAATTGATCACCACCGGATGGCCCTTCAGGTCCGCCAGGTGGATCTTCTGCCCCGGCGTCCCGTTGTAGATCGTCAGGGTGAAGTCCGGCGCGGTATGCCCCACCAGCGGCGAGCTCGGCAGCGCCTGCACCTGCTGATTCGCCGTCAACAGGCGCGCCCAGAACACCGCCAGCAAAACGCCGACGACGAGCACCGTCACCACAAAGCCGGCGATGCCCCGACGGGTCCACCGTATGTGATTGACTGCCATGCTCGTCAGGTCCTCCCGCATTGCCTCGCTCCAGCGCCCCCAGGCATCGAAGCGCCGCTGGAGCGGACTGGGCGCGGATCATCTCCGTGCCAGGCCCGCTCCCCCACGGCCGATCAGTGCCCGCCGCGCTTCCAGTCCGGATCATCTGGATGCTTGATGTCGTAGAACGGCCGCCGGCTGCGCACCACCGGGATCGTCTCGAAGTTATAGGCCGCCGGTGGCGAGGTCGTATCCCACTCCAGCGTGAAGCCATCCCACGGATCGTTGCCCGCCTGCTGCGCGAAGCCCGGCTTGAAGAGCGTCAGCGCCCAGTTCACCAGGAACACGATCACTGCCACGCCCAGAATGAACGCGCCGATCGTCGCGATGAAGTTCAGGTCGTTCCAGCCCAGGTTGGCCGGGTAGGTGTACTGCCGGCGCGGCATGCCCAGCAGGCCCAGGATGTGCATCGGGAAGAACGCCAGGTTCATGCCGATCAGCATCAGCCAGAACTGAATTTGCCCCAGCCGCTCATTCAACAGGCGCCCCGACATCTTCGGGAACCAGTAGTAGATGCCTCCGAAGATGGCGAACGCGCTGCCGCCGAAGAGCACGTAGTGGATGTGCGCCACCACGAAGTAGGTGTCCGTCGCCTGGTAATCGAACGGCACCACCGCCAGCGCCGCGCCGTTCAGGCCGCCGATCAGGAACATCGCCACGAACCCGAGGGCGAAGAGCATCGGCACCTTGAAGTTCAGCTTGCCGCCGTAGACCGTGGCCACCCAGTTGAAGATCTTCACCGCCGTCGGAATGGCGATCAGCGTCGTCGCCGACGCGAAAAACGCCTGCGCGATCGTCGGCAAACCCACCGCGAACATATGGTGCGCCCACACCGTGAAGCTCAGGAAGCCAATGGCCACGCCCGACCACGCGATGAACGTGTAGCCGAAGATTGGCTTCCGCGAGAACACCGGCAGTATCTCCGAGACCATGCCGAACGCCGGCAAGATCAGGATGTAGACCTCCGGGTGCCCAAACGACCAGAACAGGTGCTGCCACAGCAGCGGATCACCGCCCGCGTTCGCCTGGTAGAAGTGAGTGCCCAGGTGCCGGTCCAGCAGCAACAGCGCGCTCGCCGTCGTCAGACTGGGCAGGGCGAACACCAGCAGGAACGACGTGATCATCGTCATCCACACGAACAGCGGCATGCGGTTGATCGTCATGCCCGGCGCGCGCATGCGGAAGATGGTCACGATGAAGTTGAGCGCGCCCGTAATGGACGCGATGCCCAAAAGGTTCAGGCCCAGCGTCCAGAAGTCCACGTCCGGCCCGCCCGCGAAGCAGGCTGCCGCCGCCGCGTTGGCCTGCGCGAGTGTCGTGCCGATGTTCGCCGGATTGCACTCCGTCAGTGGCGCATAGTTGAACCAGCCCGCATTGGGCGCCGCGCCGATCAGGAAGCTCGAATACAGGAAGCTGCCGCCGAACAGCACCAGCCAGAATCCCAGCGCGTTCAGCCGCGGAAACGCCATGTCGCGCGCACCGACCATCAGCGGCACCACATAGTTGCCGAAGCCGGTCATGATCGGCATCACGAACAGGAAGATCATGGTGACCGCGTGCATCGTGAAAATTTCGTCGTATTGCTGGGGGGTCACCACGTGCGCGTTGGGAGTGGCCAGCTGCGCCCGAATGAGCAGCGCCTCGAGCCCTCCGCACAGGAAGAAGAACATTGCCGTGTAGATATACGCGATGCCGATCTTCTTGTGATCGGTTGTAGTGACCCACGAGCCTATCGTCGTCTCAGACCAGCGCCGCCTGCGCACCGCGGCACCGCGGGTGACTACACTCCCGGTCGCCATGTCGCTCCTCCGAATTCCGTCATCATGCGGCCAGGGAGCGGCCCCGATTCACGCGCGTGCGTCCGGGGCCGCCACCCTCGACTACTTCAAGCTCTCCAGATAGGCTACCAGATCAGAGACCTGCTGCTGACTCAGCTTCTGCGGAAGCACCATATCGTTGCCCGGCTTCACCGCCTGCGGGTCGTTCAGCCAGGTCGTCAGGTTCTGATCCGTGTTCGAGAGCACGCCACCCGCGATCAGCAGGCGCCCGCCAAAGTGCGTCAGGTTCGGCCCAATCTTCCCGTTGGCCGGCAGCCCGGCGATGGTGTGGCAGGCCACGCAGCCCAGGTGCAGGAAATTCTGCTGCCCGGCCTTCTGCGCGGCGGTCACCGGCGCCAGCGCGCTGGCCTGCTGCGCGGTCAGCCATGCCTGGAACTGGTTCGGCGGATCGGCGACCACCACGAAGTCCATGTTCGCGTGCTGCACCCCGCAGTACTCCGCGCACTCCCCGCGATACTGGCCGACTTTATCCGCCTGGAACCATAGGAAGTTTGAGTGGCCTGGGATCACGTCCGTCTTGCCCGACAGCTGCGGAATCCAGAAGCTGTGGATCACGTTGTCGGAGGACAGATCCACATGCACGATCGTGCCCACGGGCACATGCAGCTCGTCGCCCGTCACCACCACCGGACTGGCGTCCGTATAGTGGAATTCCCACCACCACTGGTGACCGATGGCCTCGACGTGAACCACGCTCGAGCTGGCCGCCGCCGGCTGAGCCAGCTTGTACATATAACTGATGGTGAAGATGAGGACCAGGAAGAGCACCAGCGACGGCGCGATCGTCCAGGCAATCTCCAGCTTGGTATTGCCGCTCGTCTGGCGCGGCTCCGGCGCCCCTGGCCGGTCGCGGAAGCGGATGATGGAATACACCAGCACGCCCGTCACGACGACGAAGATCACCGTCGCGATGGACAGAATGATCCAGAACAGGTCCGACTGCGTCTTCGCCACGGGACCCGCGGGATCGAGGATGTTGGGGGTTTTCGAATCGCAGCCCCCGAAAATCACGGCGGAGAGCACCAGCAGCAGCGGTGCCATACCCCAGCGAGTGAGCCTGCCACGCCAAACCATGGACTTCCTGACCTCCTCGGCAGTAGGTGTGCTCGTGGGTGAAACGACGCTCGCGCGTCGGGCGCGCTGGCACCTGGTTCCCAGTGTCCAGCTCCAGGGGCAGCACATCCGCGCCGCGACTCCCCAGCTCGCCACGTAACCCTGATCGTAGCGCGCCGCCCTGACAGCGGCCGTGCACGCCCCAGCGGCGCGCCTGACAGTCCCCTGAACGCGCCGCCCGCTCCGGGCTGAGCGCATACGTCTTACAATAACATGCCCATGTGCTCCTGCATAGACCTGCCGCGCCTACCAACCGTCCGCGCGCCGGGTCCCAGTCACTCCGTGCTCAGCACCCGCAGGTCGCTCACCAGCGCCGCCGAGCCGAAGTCATTGCTCAGGTACACGCGCTCGCGCCCCTGCTTGTCGATCAGGTAGAGTCCCAGCGTCGCGGGCGCGCCAACCGCCGGATGCGCGCACCCGTCGCTGGCCACCCCGTACGCCTTCCAGACTGGCGCGAGCTGTGCGCACGAGCCGATCAGAAAATGCCAGCGATTGGCCAGCTGGTGCGCCTGCGAGAACGCCAGTGCGGCCGCCTGCGTATCGCCCGTTGGGTCCGTACTCACCGCGACCACCCCCACGCGGTCGCCCGCGCTGCCCAGCGTCCGCAGGGCAGCCCGGATCGTGTCCACGAGCGCGCACTTGTCCGCGCAGTGCGTCGAGAGAAACGCGATCACCACTGGCTGCCCTTTGAGCTGCGCCAGCGACACCGGCCTGCCGGTCTGATCGGTCAGCTGGAACAGCGCCGCCGCCGGATAGTGTCCCCCGACGCTCAGGTCCGTGCCCTGCAGCGCGGGCGCCCGAGGCGCCGCCCCGATGCCGCGCACTACGTACAGCGCGACGCCCACGATCACGACCAGCGAGATCACCACCAGGCGCGATGCCGTCCGCAGGTTCATCCGCCGCCCCCTACCAGATCACCCGGTCAATGACCATAGCGGCGAAGAGGATGGCCAGGTACAGGTTCGAGTACCAGAACAGCGTGCGCGCCGTCCGCAGCGTCTGCTCGCGCATCAGCCGCAGTGCCAGAAACAGCATCCCACCGCCCAGCGCCAGCGCCGACGCCAGGTAGAAATAGCCCATCGCACGCATGCCGAACAACACCAGCGTCGCCGCCAGCAGCAAGAGGGTGTACAGCACGATCTGCTTCTTGGTCTCGTGCTCGCCCACCACCACCGGCAGCATGGGGATGTGCGCCCGCGCGTAGTCCTTCTTGATCAGCAGCGCCAGCGCCCAGAAGTGCGGCGGCGTCCACAGGAAGATGATCAAGAACATCCACCACGCCGCCAGGTCCAGCCGTCCGGTCACCGCCGCCCAGCCCACCAGCACCGGCACCGCGCCCGCCGCGCCGCCGATCACGATGTTCTGCGTGCTCGTCCGCTTGAGCCACGCCGTATACACGAGCACGTAAAACAGAATCGCGGACAGCGCCAGCAGCGCGCTCAACAGATTGGCCCAGATCGCCAGGATCACGAACGAGAGCACCGCCTGCGTCAGCCCGAAGATCAGCGCGTGTGTCGGCGCCACGCGCCCCGCGGGCAGCGAGCGCCGCTGCGTGCGCGTCATGATCTGGTCGATGTCCCGATCCCAGTAGCAGTTGATCGCGTTCGCGCTTCCCGCCGCGAGCGCACCACCCACCATCGTCGCCAGCACCAGCCCCAGCGGCGGGAATCCCTGCTGTGCGATCACCATGGCCGCCAGCGTTGTGCCCAATAAGAGCACCGTCACGTGCGGCTTCATGAGGTTCACATAGCTGGATACGCGCTGCCTGAACGTCAGCACGCCGGCATCAGAGGCAAGTTGTGGCTGCATGCGCTACTCCCCCGCGCCGCAACCCAGGTGCGGCGCACTGTCGTCTATTGTATCTGAAACCGATGCGATGCAACGCCATTCCCGCCTGACAGATACCTGAACGTCCCCCTGTCGCACCGTGCAGTGCCCAAACAGCATTTGCCCTCCAGAGTTGGCAGGGTTATAGTGCATACAGTACCGTGATGCCCTGCGCCGCGTCCCTCGCGGTAGCCACCCCGATGGCGCCATCTCCCGGGAAAGGATCGTCAGCCCCCGTGCAACCCTTCGCCTGGCAGGTTGTGCTCACTGGCTGGAACTTCGAGCCCACCGTCATTCTTGGCCTGCTCGCGCTCAGCGCCGCCTACGCCTATGGCATCGGCCCCCTGCGCGAGCGCCACGCCTGGGGAGAGCGCCCGGCACAGTGGCGCATCACCACTTTCTTCGTGGGCATCGGCATCGCCGCCTTCGCCTTCCTCTCGCCTATCGACGCCATCGGCGACGAGTACCTGTTCAGCGTCCACATGGTCCAGCACCTGCTGCTCACTATGGCCGTGCCGCCGCTCCTGCTGCTCGGCACCCCCGGCTGGCTGCTGCGCCCCTTGCTGCGCCGCCCGTTCGTCATGCGCGCCGCCCGGGCCGTCACCTATCCGCTCGTCGCCTTCACGCTCTTCAACCTCGACTTCTGGATCTGGCACGCCCCCGCGCTCTACGACCTCACCCTGCGCAATACCTCCATCCACATCTTCGAGCATCTCACCTTCCTCATCTTCGCCACCATCAACTGGATGCCCATTCTCAGCCCCCTGCCCGACGAGCTGCCTCGGCTGCCGCAACCCCACCAGATCCTCTATCTCTTCTTGAGCTGTCAGCCCATGGTGCTCCTCGGCGCCGGCCTCACCTTCGCCGGCTCCCCGCTCTATACCCCCTACCTCGGCGCGCCGCGCATCTTCGGCATCTCCGCCATTTCCGATCAGCAGCTTGGCGGACTGATCATGTGGATCCCCGGCAATTTCGTCTACATCCTCGTCATGAGCATCATCTTCTTCCGCTGGCTCGCCCAGCAGGAGGCCGACGCCCAGCGCGCCGAGCGCGAAGCCGATGCCGCCGCGGAGGCCGAGGCTGAGGCCGAGGCCGGGCGCACCCACCTCGCCGCCGATGCCCCCACCGCGTTCCAGGCGTCCGCTCCCAGCGAGCACATAGCCACCACTGAGACCCGCTAGGGCGTATTCGCCACGCGGTCTCACCCCAGTGGGTCAAGATGCTGGCCTGTGCTCACATGGCCATTTGGAGGGTCAGCGAGGCGCTTTGCCGGCCTCGACTTCCTCCTCGTACTCCACGTCGTAGCGGGCTTCAGGCAGGATGCGCAGCCGCGCCAGCGGAATCGGCCGCCCACAGCGTTCGCAGATCCCGTAGGTGCCGGTGTCGAATTTGGTCAGTGCATGTTCGACTTCAGTCAGCTGCGCCTGCAGGTCGAGCAACACATTTTGCGTATCGTCCCTATCCTGCAGATCGACGCTGGAATCGCCTTCATCGCCAGGGGCGTCGACCTCGACGTTATCAAGCGGGTCTAAAGGGGCGCTCAAGTTCCGCCGCAGGTACGCGATCTGCTGCTGCAGATCCGCTTGCCGGCTCAGGAGCGCCGTTCGCAGCTCCGCCAGAATCTCGGGGGTCAACTCTGGATGCTCACTCATGGCGCGCCCTCCTTACATGCCGGCCTCAAGCACCTCTCGGTGGTACGCCGGTATCTCTGATATCTCTCCAGCACCGCACAAACCTGGCCAGCGAGCTGCCTGCCGGCT
>CAYQFU010000048.1:1536-3008 GCA_964416775.1 uncultured Ktedonobacterales bacterium | reverse complement strand
GCGTATCGGCGTCAACAGACAGGTGTCGCAAGATCTGCAGATTCCCGAGGAAAGGAACGATCAGACATGACGTACGCCGCGCCGATTTCCCAAGCTGACCCCAGCAAGCCTCCCGTGGATGCGACCGCGCTCGTGGAGTGCATCCGGGCGTGCTTCGACTGCGCCCAGGCCTGCATCGCCGACGCCGATGCCGACCTCGCCGAGCCACGGGTGCAGGAGATGATTCGCTGCATTCGCCTCTGCCGCGATTGCGCCGATGTGTGCCTGGCGACCGGCGGGATCCTCTCGCGCCAGACCGCCTTCGACCCCGCGACGGCGCGTGCCGCCCTGCAAGCTTGCGCGCTGAGCTGCAAAGTGTGTGGCGACGAGTGCCAGCACCACGCCCAGATGGGCTTCGTCCACTGTCAGTCCTGCATGGAGGCGTGCCGCCGCTGCGAGCGGGCGTGCAACGTCGTCCTGTCGTTCCTGGCGGCGTAGACCCGTCGTTCGTTCACCGGGTGCGACCCGCCCCTCCGGGGACGTGCATCCGCGCGGGGCGCGATGCGTTCGCGAGGTCGCGCTCCCGCGCCGTCCTGGACTCACAGAAGATGACTCGGGAAAGGGGAAAATATGCCTACCCTCCTGGAGGCGCTCAAGGACGCCGACCGGCGCCGCGTCGCCATCGGCCATTTCAACGTCTCGGAGCTCGTGGTGCTCAAGGCCGCGACCGGCGTCGCCCGCGAGCTCGGCGTCCCGGTCATCATCGGCGTCTCCGAAGGGGAGCGCGCCTTCATCGGCACGCGCGAGATCGCCGCGTTGATCGGCGTCATCCGCGAGGACTCTGGCGGCGAGATCTTCCTCAACGCCGACCACGTCCACACGCTCGCCAGCGCCGAGGAGGCCGCGCGGGCGGGCTTCGACCTCCTGACCTTCGACGCCTCAGAATCCCCTTTTGCTCAGAACGTCGCCGCCACGCGCGCCGCCGTCAAGGCGGTCAAGGCGATCCGGCCGGCGATCCTCGTGGAGGGCGAGATCGGCTACATCGGGTCGGGGTCGCACATCCACGAGGAGGCCGCCGCGCGCCCGCTCCCGCTGACGACGCCGGACGAGGCGAAGCAGTTCCTGGCAGAGACTGGCGTCGATCTCCTGGCGCCCGCCGTGGGGAGCACGCACGGCCTGACGCCGAGCATGCTCGGCGGCGAGGTGAAGCAGCATCTCGACATCCAGCGCATCGCCGACATCAAGCAGGCTACAGGGGCACTCCTCACGCTGCACGGGGGATCTGGGACGGACGACGAGGACTTCCGGCGGGCGATAAAAGCCGGCATCACCGTCATCCACATCAACACCGAGCTGCGGGTCGCCTTCAGGCGGGGAGTGGAAGCCGCGCTGACCGCACATCCCGACGAAGTGGTGCCCTACAAGCTGTTCGGGGAGGCGTCGCAGATGGTGACGGAGGTGGTGCGGCAGCGCGTGCAACTGTTCAACAATCC
>CAYQFU010000048.1:0-1436 GCA_964416775.1 uncultured Ktedonobacterales bacterium | reverse complement strand
GGCGTGTCTGACGAATTAACAAGCGTGAATTGAGGAGAGCATGGTACCGGCGTTCTGGATGAGGCGAGAGCGGGGGGCCAGATCGCCGCACCGCCAAGTAGCATCACGGTTCACTTGGTCGCTGGTCCCCACGAGCCTCGAATACCATGTGCGGGAAGGCACCCTGACGCCGATGTCCAATCTGCGTAATCAGCCCATCGTTGTCGAACTGGAAGCACAGGCACACGATCTGCTGCTCTGGAGCGTTGTCGGAGAGACGCCACTGGCCCAGAAAGCGCGCGGCCAGCCCAAGCGGGCACGGGAAAAGCTGCGTGTTGAGCAGCCGCACCGGGCCGAAGTAGCGTGCCATCTCCCGCACATAGTCCAGCACGGCTGCACGTCCCGCCGCGCGATGCGCGGCGGGATAGGGAGCTGCGAACCACGGATAGAGTGCCACCTTCTTGGTGAGCAGGACGCCAAGCGCGTTACAATCCCAGGCGCTTAGTGCCGCGAGAAAGCGGTGGACGTTCTCCGCCTGCCGGTGATGCGTGGCAGTGAAGGGTTGCTTGAGACACTCCGCCACCGTCGTCACCAAGTCATCGAGGGCAAACGGCTTCGGCACCCTGGCGGCGAACCCTGCCTCCGCCAGGTCACAGTGCTGGAGCGACCAATCGGTACACAGGACGACCGGCAATGCGTGGGCAAGCTGCAGGAACGGGCGGGGCAACGCCAGGATATCTTGACACGTCTGGGAGAACGCATCCGTCACGATGAGGTCCACCGGCTGCCGATGGAGCACACGCAGCGCCTGCTCCGGGTCGGCGGCCACAGTGCAGACGTACCCCATCTCGCTCAGCACATCCTGCATGAGGTCGCGGATGGGGCGATCGCCTTCAACGATCAGGAGCCCCGGGGCTGGTACCGTTTCCATGGCCTGCAGGCGCGCCTCTCTCTCGTATAAAGCACCGTGTCCTTCACCTCCTGACGACGGGAGTTAGCGTGTCTCGTCTGCTGCTCGGACTGGCTGCACGCGCTATGCCAACTCCTGCCAGCG
Source organism: uncultured Ktedonobacterales bacterium (assembly GCA_964416775.1). Taxonomy (GTDB): domain Bacteria; phylum Chloroflexota; class Ktedonobacteria; order Ktedonobacterales; family JADMIN01; genus CAYQFU01. The sequence goes on along the minus strand of CAYQFU010000048.1, from coordinate 403 downwards.
GTGCAGGGCACGCAATCAGCAGCTTTGGACTTGATGGATTCCATCCACGACAAAAACGTACGGAGCGGCGTCAAAGCGCGCCTAGAAGTCTGTCTGACGAATCATGACGGGAGCCAGATGGCGATGGAGGTGATGACCACCATCGCGCGGTAGTTGAGGGCGCGCTTCTCGTAGCGCATGGCCAACCCGCGCCACTGTTTGAGCCGATTGATACAGCGCTCGACGACGTTGCGACGTTTGTAGGTTGCCTGATCGAAGGCCAGCGGGCGACCGGGCCGTTTGGCGCGGCGCGCCCGCTGATCGGAGCGCTCGGGAATGGTGTGCGGGATATGCCGCTGGTGCGGGATATGCCGCTGGCGCAGGAGCCGCCGACAGCGCGGGTAGCTGTAGCCTTTGTCGGCGA
>CAYQFU010000047.1:0-26882 GCA_964416775.1 uncultured Ktedonobacterales bacterium | reverse complement strand
GTCGGCCGAGAAGTCGGTCCCGATCCCGCCAGGGGTAATGGCGGTCGGAATGGTGTGCGCCACCTCCCCAACGAGGCCCTCCAGCGTATCAACCACACTGTTCTCTCTCCCTGCACGGGTGGGGATCAACGGATCAACCGGTGGTGAGAGCAGGCATGCACGCCTGCTCTCGCACCGACCACGCCCGCCCGTGATGCCAGGATGCCAGGATGCCAGGAACGGATGCCAAGACCGCGACCTTACGTGCAGGCGAGGCGGCCGTTGCAGAGCTTGAGCAGGCCTTGTTGCCGTGGAGCAATTGACCAGACGGCCTTCAGCCAGCTCCCACCACTCGCTGTGCCCACTCGCGCAGCAACTGCTCCGCGCCGTCTCTGTGCCATTGGGCTGCCCTCAGATCCCTTGTTTTCCGGCTGGGCTGTCCGCATGCGCTGCGAGATCTACAAGCGCGAAATCTGCTATCTCGACGCCTCCTTCGTGTTGAGTCCGCTGCCTTCCTGCTCACCCGCCACGAAGGTGTGGTATCTCAACCTGGTAGGTTAGCAAAGGGACCGCCTGCTCGATACTGTATGATCCGGATCGCTCGTGCGATGCCATACGACTCGACATATCCGGATCCGATGCGTTTTAGCAACTCCTCCAGCCTCGGCAGTACGCGCGGGGTAGCAAAACAGATTGCCTCAAGGAATGACTCGTCAGAATGTCGCTCTAGCGCCTCCACCAACAAGTCCTCCTCCGCGGCCGAGGTGGAGAATGCCCGGATGACCTCCATCGCTCGTTCCCTCATGAGGAAGTCGTCCGCAAGCAGCTTGCGCCGAGCCAGTTCGAGCACCTGCGCGCGCTGCTCTCCGGTTCGTGCCTGAGCCTGTGCCGCATGCAAGGCCTCAGAAGATCCTGCCGATGCCTCCGCCAGCAGCAACGGAAATACGGTTGGAGTAGCCACCCTGCCGAGCGCCCTCCACGCGGCATCTCGAAGGTCGGGGTTGTGTAGGTCTGCGATGGCTACCGCCTCAGCTGCCGCATCGTCCGCCTCGCCGTTTGTCGCGAGCAGGAGTAAAGCTGATCGCTGCACCGTCGAGACGACGTCGCCTGCCAGACTCCGGCAGAGTTCGACGAATCGCTGACGATTCTCTCGCTCAAGTTGCTCTAGGGCACCCCTTCCGTACTCCTCGTCAGCCAGAATGCGCTGCCGCCAGACCTCCAGTGCATCATCGGCGCTGGGATGCCTACTACCTTGTTCGATGAATGTGATGGTACGGGCGACTGACGAACGGAAAGGATCGGTCGGGCTGAGTCTGGCGAGCAAGGCATAGAGAGCGGGCAGCACGTGGGGCGTCGCCGTGCGCAACAGCGCCATCGCCGACACATCGTGGAAGCGCTGCGCTACCTCAAGCAAGAGATCCTGCTCCGCTGTGGGGTGTGCAAGCCGCTTAATGGCGAGCAGGGCGCGTGCCCGCGTCCGTGAATCCTCAGCCAGCACGCGTTGTCGAGCAATTTCAAGCACCTGCTCGCGTTGTTGTGCAGTCCTTGCCTGCCGTGCCGCCGCCCAGACGGCTTCAGCCTCGCCACGTTGCGCGGCAGCGAGGAGGACAGGAAACGCCTGAGGTGTCCCCTTTCTGCCGAGTACGCCAAGTGCAAACTCGCGTTGTTCGGGGTCATTGAGTGCGTCGAGGGCAGCTGCCTCAGTCACTGGGTCTTCTGAATCTCCGCGGGACCCGCCGAGCAGATGTAAGCCGACCCGCCGTACAACCGGCGACGGATCATGTACCAGCTCATGACAGACAGAAACAAACTGCGCATGGTCCGTTTCATCCAGGTCGTGCAGCGCCTGCGCCCCGAAGTCCTTATCTACGAGGATGTTCTGACGCCACACATCAATTTGATCATGTGTGCCCGGCATAATTCACTCCTTAAGAGGGAATGGGGTAAACGCGGCGCGGCACCACGCTCCTTAGTTGGCTGTTCCAGTTTAGCACGAGTTCTACTAATCGCAGACGTGCTACATCTAGGTCAACATCGTCTGGAGTGATGGCCTTCCAGTGGCGCGTGTGGCCGGTCACGCACACCCGACCGCGGTTAGCCACTAATACCAAATCGGGTTGAACACTCGCGGATTTCTCCAATCAGGCGGTTTTGGGCCACCAATGGAAGAGCGTGCGGGCTTGGATGCGCGCCGATTGGTGTTGCAGCGTGGTGCAGCGCTGAGCGAGCACAGCTTCCAGGTCGTCGAGGGTGGCGAAGGTCTGGTTGGCCAGCGGCTCATCCACCAGCGGCCAGAGGCGCTCCGCCGGCTGCAGCTCGGGGGAGTAGGCCGGCAGCCAGACCAACTGCAGCCCCGCGGGCACCTGGACCTGCGTGCTGAGGTGCCAGCCCGCCCGATCCAGCAGCACCAGCACCTGTTTGCCCGGCCCGGCACCGACCGCCTGCGCGAACTGGGCCAGGGCCAGGCCGAACCGGTCGGCCCGCACCGTGGGCCGCAACAGCCACCACGTCTGGCCGGTGCGGGGGCGCACGAAGCCATACACGTAGCACCACTGATAGCGCGGCCGCACTGGCACCACCACCCGCTGCCCCCGCCGGGCCCACACCCAGCGCACGATCGGCTTGAGCCCCACCCGCTGCTCGTCGCTGCCCCACAGCTCCAGTTGGTCCGCGGGGTGCGCCTGCCGCACCGCCTCTACGGCCGCTTCCAGCTCCCCCCCTTGCAGGCCGCTTGCGCTGCTGGGTCGGCGTGGGCATGCCGTGGGCGCGGCCGATGCGGCGTGAAGCCCAGGCGCCGCAGGGAGACCCAGCCCAGCTGCGGGCGCACGTGCCGGCCCAGTCGCGCACTCCTCCACGCCGCCACCTGCGGCCCGCTCCACAGCCCCCCATCCGGGCTAGGCCCTGCCAGGGCCTGCGCCAACTCCGCCTGCTGCTCCTCGGACAGCAGGGCGCGCTGGCCCGGATTGGCCTGCCGCCGGTCCCCGATCCCGGCGGGCCCTTCTCGCTGGTAGCGATGAATCAGTTCACGCACCCAGGGCACCGAGTAGCCGGTCAGCGTCGCCACCTCCTGGCAGCTGCGCCCCTGCGCCACCAGCCAGAGGATCTGCCACTGGCTGCGCGCCACGCCGTCGCGCGCCTGCCGACAGCGCCCTTCCAGCTCCTCAACGCTCAATTGTCCATCGACGCTCAGTCGCTTGTTCATGCCTCCATTCTACATCACAATTTGGTATGGCTCGTCAGAGTGTCGCTCTAGCGCCTCCACCTACAAGTCCTCCTCTGCGGCCGGGGTGGTGAATGCCCAGATGACCTCCATCGCTCGTTCCCTCATGGGGAAGTCGTCCGCAAGCAGCTTGCGCCGAGCCAGTTCGAGCACCTGCTGACGTTGCTCTCCTGTAGCTGCATGCGGCGCAGCCGCATGCAGACGCACCTGCACGTTCGGGTCATGCAGCATCTCCATGAGACGTTCGACAGCGCGCGGGTCACCCAGAGCGCCCATCGCACGCGCCGCATCCCAACGCATGCCCCGCGAAGGGCTCGCTCTTGCCGCAAGGAGGGGCTGGAGCGCGCGACGATCCTGCAGGAATCCCAGGCCGAGCGGCACCTCGACGTATGAGCTCGTCCTCCTGGGGATTCCTCAGCATCTCGACCAGCACCCCCTAGGTTGCAGAGTTTGGCGTATCGCCGATTCTTCCTATCGCCTCTTCCGCCTGCTGCCGCAGCACGGGGTCCGAGCGGGTGTCACGCACGACGTCCTCGAGCGATTCGAGCGCTCTGCCGTCCCCGATGAAACCCAACGTTCTTGCGACAAGGAGGCGCATAGGGCATGACCCGTCTTGAACTCGTTCGACGAGCGCAGGGACTGCAATCGCGCCGAGAGCGATCAACGCGGATGACGCGGCTTTGGGAACGTCCTGCGTGCTCGTGCAGAGCGCTTGGACAAGCACCGGAATCGCACGCTCGTCCCACCAACCATTCATTTCGTCGATGACCTGCCACGCAAGAGTCCCGTTGACGTTATACAAGTCATCCAGACAGGCACTTAACAGCGAGATTGCTGCCTCCACCGCACGCTCAGGCGCTTCCTGCTTCAGGCTTCGGATGGCCTCTAACTTGAGGTCAATATCGGTGGTCGGATCACTAAGAATCTGAAGCAGCTGTTCAACCATCGCACTGTGCACTGTGAATGTGCTCCTAGTCTGGGATTCCAGTTGCTTACGGACTTGCTCAGGGCATAGGTCAAGGATCGCGGTCGTGGCTTAAGCAGGCACTAGTGGATGCCATTTGCCCCCGAGTCCAGGGCGCCAGAGCCTGGCCGCGGAGGCCCGTTTCATGGCGCGGTCCGTCGTGGCGAAGCGGCACGCGCCCACTTTAAGCGACTTCACGGGACCGTGATGCGCAGCACTTCGATTGTGGCGTGCCGGCCCCCGCCACCGCAGGCCAGGAAGCGTCCATCGGCACTGAACGCAAGAGCGTTGAGCTCGTCAGATTGGACCTGGGGCGCTCCGAGGAAGTGGCCCGATTGAGGTTCCCAGAATTCCACAGGTTCTTCCGATCGCAAGATCCCGGCAGCGAGCAGTTTTGCAGAAGGGTGAAAGGCAATTGAAGTGAGCATGTCAACGTGCCTGGTAAGTACCCTCGCTCGGCTAAGCGATACCTGCGCTTCTCCAGCTCCCAGCTCCCAGATCGAGATAGACTCGTCGCTGCCCGCGCTCGCGAGGGTCGAGCCGTCGGGGCTGAATGCTACTGCGCACACCTGATCGTCCGCAAGCACGCGAGACAACTCACGTCCTTCGATGGGGTCCCAGAGGCGAACCGTCGCATCCCAGCTGCCGCTGGCCAGCATGCTGCCATCCGGGCTCCAAGCTAGCGAGGTAATTCCGTCCTGATGGCCGGTGAGACTGCGCAGTAGCGTTCCCGTTGCCACGTTCGAGAGCCGAATACGGGCGTCGGCACCAGCACTCGCCAGCGTGGTGCCGTCCGGGCTGAATGCCACGGCGAACACGGTACCTTGATGACCACCGAGGCGGCGTAGCTCGCGTCCCGACACACCTTCGCGTATGTATACAAAAGCATCGTCTCCGGCGCTCGCTAGAAGCGATCCCTCAGGATTGAATCCTATTGCAAAGATAGAAGACGTTTGCGTTGCAAGGACGAGAGGCTCGCGTGTATTGATAATGTCCCATGAAGAAATAACCGCTTGGCGAGGTCTACCGCTCACCAGACCACCGCTGACCACTCTAGTAGAGTGGGGGTCAACAGCGATGCAAGTGACAGAACCGGCTTGCGGGTGTTGGGACCAGAGCAAGGTTGCACTTATGCCATCGAGCATGCGATCTCTCCACATGCGATTCCAACGAAATTGGAGCAACGATGCAAGCTGCACGATCCAGCCTGCGGCGCCCTTGTTAGCGATCGCGTACCGACAGCAACGGCACCTATCTTGCCACGTCGTTGGCCGCAAACCCTGGCACCACTCCTTCCAGTGTGAGCTGGCAACCAATATACGACCTTAACTGCCGCTGTGCCCCAACGCGTCTAGACCGGCCCACACCCCCGCTACCATGCCCATCACGAGTGCGCCTAACGCTTCCGCGATGCGTTGCTTGTCATCGGAAGCCATGATAGTGTCCGGGTGCGGCCGGAGCTGCAAGGCCAGAATCTCGACTGCGATCCCTCCCTGAGGAAACGAGAGACCTGCAGCGCCTAGACCTGCGTGCACGCCATCGTAGAGCTTTTGATGCACCATATCTGCTAGGTGCTCGGGGAGTTCCGGCTCAAATAGCAGGGTCGTAGACACATCAACTCCAGGTTCACCTGGCACCTCAACACTGACGGTCATGCTAACCTCTACGGGAGGCTCTGCCGCAGAGGGCCTGAAGATGCACGAGGCAACTTGCTCTGCACGCATAGCGCTCTCCTACTGTAGCCTGCTGCCAGTTAGTTCTCTACCCGCCTGGCGCAGCCCTTTCGAGCCCGCTTTCTCCCTACTCTACACCCTGAGGTTGTAACCAGCAAGATTCTCCACATCGAAGCTCCAATTATGGTTCCTGTCCTGGAAGCCGAAGTAGAAGCTCTTGCTCCACCGACCCGCGGTACCATTAGGTGGGAACTTCTGCACATACGCTACAGCATCTGCATTAGCACGGGCAGCATCAGCACGAAGCTTGTTAGATATCACGGGATTAGCAAGACATGCCTTCAGGGCGGCTATTACCTGTGCCGTGGTCACGCCATTACCAGTGAGGTCAGGGAGCGGAATCCCCTGATATGTCTTCCTGTTCTTTGTTCCCGGCCCTACCTGCTGTCTCTCGTACCCGCTCCCGCACCCGCTCGTGCGCCCCATCCCTGGCGTCGCTACGGCGTTCCCCTGTCCGCAAAAAGGTGAAACATACCCTGCAGTCGGGCGCGTGCGGGGCCGCGTCGGGGGTGAGAAGGCGGTGATCGACAAAGCGAGAGGAGGAGGTGCATATACCCAGTCGCGTGACGACGATCGTGCAGGCCATCCGTGAAGGGGCGGGGGTAAAGGGGTAAATGTAAGGCGAGGCCGCCGCGCACATTGCGTGGCATATCCGCACGCGGGATATGGCCACAGCGCACACCACGGCAAGACTACACCGACTGCGCTTTGGGACGCGCTACCACCTGGCCATTCGACGGCCTCGCCGAGGCGCAGCGCGCGGCCGTCAGGCGTCGATGGCGCCAGTGGCGAGTGCTATGAGCATTAGCCGTTAGACGGCAACGCCGCTGATACGCGCCTCTGCCCTGGCCGCCACAGCGGCTGAGAGCGTTGTCGGCGGGAGCTTGCCAATGTAGCCCGAGCGCAGACGCGTGCCTTCACGCCAGTACGCGTACCAGTACGGGCCGTGGCCCGCGCCCTGTTTGCAGGTGCCACAGCGGGGCTTTCCACACTTGCGGTACTGCAGTTGATACGTGATGTGTTGATCGCTGGGGATCTTCGCCATACCGCCATTTCGACTTCCCATCATCCACCTCTGCCTCGCGAAGATTCGGGGGTGGCCACCATGCCTCGCCGGGCGTTTCCTCCTGTGCACCCATCCCACTGTTTAGCAGGATAACACGGCCCCGCGAATCTTGTGTGAACAGATGACATTGTGGGTCTGACAGGTCATTCACACAAGGCCGCTTGTGTGACATTTCCGCCGGTTGTCGTTGACAGTTTGTTCATCTGGCCTTCGCTCGACTCTGACCCCTAGCCAGATGCCCGCCGCTGGCCATCTCACTGCCAGTCTGCTTCAGCGCACACGGCGTGCCGCGAGGCCAACACCCGCAAGTGGATATGCCACGAGAGGAAGAACGTGCTACAATTGCCCGGGTAGCAGGTCACCTGAGGCCGCGACAGGCCCGGAACTCGTCGTACCTTGGAAAGGTCAGCGCATGTCTGGAGAGTGGACGGTCGATTTCCTGACCGTCGCGCGGCACGATGACCCGCCGGCTGACGCGGTCTTGTCGCGCGCTCTGGCCGGCGCTGGCTGCGGACAGGCCGACTACACCCCGGCTCCGCCTCCAGAGATGGGCATGCCAGCGGCTGGCCGTAGGCGCCTGGGCACCTACTCCCTGCGCGAGCCGCACGGCTACGCGGCTGGTCGCATCGTCGTGGCGCGCCACGACCAGCCGGTGCTCCTTGGGATGGGGGATGCGGCCTTCGAGACGCTGACGCGCGGACTGGGAGACGACGACGTGCGTACCTTGCGCGAGGGCCGGCTGGCCGTTGATCTGCGCGTCACGGTGCTGGATCCTGCCAATGGGGCATATCTGACCTGGGCAACGCGCACGCTGCTCGTCCTGCTGGGCGTGACCGAAGGAGCGGCGCTTGACCCGGCGGCGCAGCGCGCTTATGGGCGGGTGCAGCTAGCCCAGCTGGCGACGGCGACCACGCCGCTTGCGCACGTCGCGATGCACGCCGAGTCCTGGGGAGCCGATGCCTATTGGCTGCACACGCATGGGCTGCAGAAGTTCGCCCGCCCGGAGCTGGAGCTGCTGGGCGTGCCGCGGCCGTTCGAGGCCGAGGGCCGTGTGCTGCTCAACGAGCTGACCGAGAACCTGGCGCGCGGCGTGGGCCTGGCGCCGGGGCAGGAGGTCGACCTGGACGACCTGGGGCGCCTGGTGGCGCTGACGGTGCCGGCCGACCTGGACCACCAGGCGCCGTTCGGACGTCTGCGCCTGGTGGACATCCCAGCGCCTGGCGAGCAGCTGGGCACGAGCGCCATCCGCCTGCTGACGCGCACGGTGCTGGCGGACGCCGCGCGGCGGCTGGAGCGCGGCGACGCCGCGGGCGCGTTGGACGACGTCGAGCGTATGCTCTCGGCCGATCCGGACGACTGCGGGGCGCTGGCATTCAAGGCGCGGCTGCGGCTGAAGGCCGGAGAGCTCTTGGAGGCCCTGGAGATCGGGGAGCTGATGCAGCTGCGCGCTCCCAGGGATGCGCGCGGGCCGCTGGTGGTGGGGCAGGCGCTGGCGGCGCTGGGCCGTGCCCGCGAGGCCGAGCGCGCCTTCACGCGCGCCATCGAGCTGAACCCCGAGGATGGCGAGGCGTTCGCTGGGCGCGCGGCCGCCTACGACCAGGTGGGCGAGCCCCAGCAAGCCGCAGCCGATCGCGCGCGCGCCGTGTATCTCAGCGCGCAATCCGCCGGGGTGCGCTGACGCAGGTCGCCACACGCGACGCGCCAGCGATCACTTGACTCCTGACTCCTACCTTACTCACAGGCGTCGGCACGCGACGCGGGCCCCGTGTAGCGTCAGGTCGGGGCCCCGGTGACCAGGCCAAAGCGCTCGTCGGACCAGGCGAAGTACGCCGCGAGGTCGTCGAGCGCGCCGGTCGCCACTCCTTCGTCGAGCCAGGCCAGCGCGCGCCCGGCTTCGGCGCCCCGCGCGCCGCCGCGTGCAGCCAGCGCGCGCAATCGGGCGCGCACGCGCTCGACCCCGGCGCGCGCCAGGTGCTCGACGTCCACGCCGGCGCGAGTCTCAGGCGTCGCTTCATGGGCGTGCCAGATGAGCAGCGCGTCGTCGGGATCGCCACAGCGCGCCAGTGCGGCCACGAGCGCGTAGAGCGCATCGCTGGCGCCTTGGCCCGCCGCCCGATGGGCGGCGACTTCCTGCTCCAACAGCCAGTGCGCGACCGCGCGATCGGTGGGCAGGAGCGAGGCAATGAGCGCGTCCACCACCTGTCGTCGCACGGCGGCTTGGACGTCCACCGAACCCGAGCCAGCCGCACAGGCGAGTGCGCGGCGTGCGGAATCGGCGGCGTCACCGCCGGCACGGAGAGCTGCGAGCAACTGACGCGGTGTCATGGCAGATGCGGTTTCCGGTGGGTGGGTCAGGCGGCTTCTTCGTCGTCGGCGAGGCGCGCCGTCAGGATCAACAGCGTATCATCGTAGTCCGCAGGATGGCGACGCTGCCAGGAGTCATCCTCGCTCTGGGGCGGATCGAGGCGATAGACGATCTCGAAGAGCGGCCCATAATACACGAAGTAGGGCATTTCGCCGCCCGGCAGGCGAAAACGGGTCTCGAAGTCCGGCCGTGGCTCGCGATAGATCAAGAGCTCGTGCTCGTGGAACGCCTCGCGCTCTTCGGGGGACAGTTCACCAAGGAATGCTCGCACGTTGGGAGATCGCCAGATGCGCCTCACCGCGCGTCTCCGTGTGGGGCGGGCCCGCCGGAGACATCATGAGCGGGCACGAACGTCTCGCCGTCGCCGTGGCGAAACGCCGCTTCCGCCGCGCGCAGCTCGGCCCAGAGCGAGGCATCGCCGGCGAGCGCGGCCAGCCGCACCTGACGCATCTGTGCCTGGCGCTCAGGCGACGCCAGCATGCGCCGCCGGACGGCGGCAAACCAGCGCTGGCGCCAATCAGGGTCGCCTGGTCGGAGACTCGACCGCGTCGTCCGCGCCTGAGACACCTGCTCTGACTGGGTCCACCGATCCATCATACGCGCACTCTCCTTGGCTGAGCGCCGGCCAGGACCCGCAACGTGTCAGGTGTGCCGGCGTGAGGCATCGCCGCTCACAAGTATACTCGCCGCGAGGACGAGCCGCAACGGTGGCTGCTCGCGGGCACGACAACACCCGGACCTTCCGAGCGATGGTCCGGGTGTGCACGTGGCCAGATCTGAGCGACCGCTGGCGGTTGCGACCGCGCCTGGATACGCGCGAGCACGGAATGCGCTGGCGCGGATGATCCCGAGACGGACGAGCGAGCGGGCGAAGCGCGGGCTTAGCGCTTGGTGTACTGCGGCGCCTTGCGAGCGCGCTTCAAACCGTACTTCTTGCGCTCCTTGACCCGCGGATCGCGCGTGAGGAAGCCCGCCTTGCGCATCACAGGCTTGTATTCCTCGTCGGCGCGCACCAGCGCGCGGGCGATGCCATGGCGCACGGCTCCCGCCTGGCCGCTGAAGCCGCCTCCAGCCACCTTGATGCTGGCGTCGAAGCGACCGGCAAGCTCTAGCAGGCGCAGCGGGGCCACCGCCTGCGCGGTCAGCCGCTGCTGGCCGAAATACTCGGCCGCCGCGCGGCCATTCACAATCAACGCGCCGTCCCCATTGGGGAAGAGGCGCACGCGGGCGACGGCGGTCTTGCGCCGGCCCGTGCCGTAGTAGTAGCGACGTGCTGTGTTCTCCGCCAACGTCTGGCCTCCGCTCTCTCTCGTCTGTGCTCATGACGATCGGGCGCTGCGTACGCCCGGTCGCGCGAATCTATGCCTCCGCGCCCTCAGCCGCGGCTGGGGTAGTCGCCACGGTGGGCGCCTGCCACGGGACGGGCTTCTGCGCGTGGTGTGGATGGGTCGGACCGGGATATACCTTCAACCGGCTCAAGATGTCGTCACCCAACCGGTTCTGGGGCAGCATGCCCAGTACCGCGCGCTCGATGGCGGCCTCGGGCTTGCGCGCCAGCAGATGACGCAACGTCTCCGTCTTCAGGCCGCCGGGGTACTGGCTGTGCTTGTAGTACAGCTTCTGGTCCAGCCGGTTGCCTGTGACGGCCACCTTCGAGGCGTTGATGACGATGACGTAGTCCCCGCCATTCATGTGCGGCGCGAACGTGGGCTTGTGCTTGCCGCGCAGGATCTGCGCGACTGTCGACGCGAGCCGGCCCAGCACCATGCCGTCGGCGTCCACCAGGTACCACTGCGCGCTTAGGTCGCTGAGTTTTGGGCTGTAGGTCTTTGGATTCATTGGATACTCTCCCATTCTACCGTCCCGGCCGGGTACCTCACCCCGACAAGGCAGAGTCCCCGCGCCGCCACCGCCGCGCCAGGATGTGTCTTCTCGCGTGCGGCGAGGATCGCCGCGAAGCCCTCCCCTGAGAGCCGTCCATCACCCACCAACAGCAGCGTTCCAACCAATCGCCGCACCATTCCCGTAAGAAAGGCATTGGCGGTGAAGTCGAATGCCACGGCCTCGCCCAACTCGTCGCTCACCCGCCGGCACCGCGCCTCGTGCATCACACGGACACAGTGCCCGCGCTCCCCCTCCGCCCGCTGGTCGCGCGGACTGGAGCCGAAGGCTCCGAAGTCGTGCTCGCCCAGCAGCATCGCGGCGGCCGCGTCGACAGCCGGCACGTCCAGCGGACGCGACACGCGGAGCGCGGAGCGCTCGCGCAGCGGGGACGGCGCCCCATCGTAGAAGACCCGGTAGCGGTAGCTCCGCGCGACGGCGCTGTAACGCGCGTGGAAGCCGTCGTCCACCGCTGCCGCGGCGCGCACCGCCACGTCGGAGGGGAGATACGCGTTGAGCGCGCGCCCCCAGTCCCTGGCATCCAGCCGGGCATCGGAGCGGAAGCTCACGACCTGACCGGATGCATGCACCCCGCTGTCCGTCCGTCCCGCCGCCTCGATGGCCAACGGCACCCTCGCGACACGCGCTCCAGCCGCTTCAATGGCTCCCTGGACGGTTGGCCCTTTGTCGGAGGCCTGGCGCTGGAAGCCGGCGAAGCGCGTGCCGTCGTACTCGACCAGCAACGCGACCTTGATGGCTACACCATCTCCAATCGCACTATCTCCGCAGCATCCCCCTGGCGCCGCCCGATCTTGGTGATGCGGGTGTAGCCACCGGGGCGGTTGAGATAGCGCGGAACAAAAATCTCAAAGATCTTGCGCACCGTGACCTCGTGGGGCAGGTGCTTCAGGATGGTCCGGCGGGCGTGCAGCTCGATGACCATCGCCTCACGGGCGGCGGTCAGCGCGGCCTGCGCCTCGTCGGGGTTCTTGATCACCCCGAGGAGCTCCTTCTTGCGCGCTTCGAGCTTGTCTTCGAGCAGCTTGCGCGCTTCCGGGCGTATCGGGTACTTCCCCTGCGCGGCGCGCTCTTCGTTGCTCGGGATGTGCTCGTCGAGCGCGAAGCGGCCCTTGCGGGCCAGCGCGAGCACCTGCTCGGCGATGTAGTCATCGGCTACAACCGCCTTGAGGTGCGCCATGGCCGCCTTGTGGCCGCGAATGGCCGTGGTGATCAGCTCCTCGGCCTCGCCGCGCACCGCTTTGGCGCGCGCATCTGTGGTGTGGATGTGCTCCCAGATATAGAGACCGTCGATCAAGTTGCGGATGGCCGCGCGCCGGCGCGGCTCCGGCATGTTGATGCGGTTGCCGGCAATACGATGCCTCACCCTACTCCTCCCGCGTGTTATTAGCGCCGCCGTCGAAGGCGGAGAGGCCGTCAGAGCTGTGGCGATCAACCTGGCGCACGTTCGGCAGGAAGTTACGCGCGACGAGCCGCTCGCGCAGCTCGTTCAGGCTCTTCTCGCCGAAGTTGCGGACGGCCAGCAGGTCCTCTTCATTCATCATGAGCACCTGGCCGACCTTGGTGATGCCGCTGCGCTTCAAGCAGTTGTACGAGCGAACCGAAAGGTCCAGCTCCTCGATGGGCGTATCGAAGATCTTCGGCGGAATCGGATAATCCGTGGGGCCCCTGCCCTCGAGGACCGGTCCCGGCTGCACGGTGCCGCCGTACTCCGCGATCATCTGGAAGTGCTGCACGAGCACCTGTGCCGCCTGGCGCATCGCCTCGTCGGGGGTGATCGTGCCGTCGGTCCAGACCTGGAGGATGATCTTATCGTAGTTGGTCATCTGCCCGACGCGCGTGTGCTCGACGGTATAGTTGACCTTCTGCACCGGGGTGTAGATGGCGTCCACGGGGATCACGCCGATGGGCTGATCTTCCCTGGACTCGGCAGGGACGTAGCCCTTGCCGGTCTCCACCACCAGCTCCATCTCGAGGTGCGCGTTGGCATTATCCAGGGTGCAGATAGGCTGCTCGGGATTGACGATCTCGATCGTGCTAGGCACCTGGATGTCTGCCGCCGTCACTTCGCGCTCGCCACTGACGTCGATGCGCATGGTCACGGGGCGATCCGAGAAGGAACGCAGGCGCAGCTTCTTGACGTTCAGGACGATATCCGTGACGTCTTCCTTGACGTTGGGCACATCCTGGAACTCGTGCTGCACGCCCTCGATCTTGATCGAGGTGACCGCAGCCCCGGGCAACGACGAGAGCAGCACCCGCCGCAGTGCGTTGCCCAGGGTCATGCCGTACCCTGCCTCCAGCGGCTCGATGTCATAGCTGGCGAACTGTTGGGTGGATTCAGTGGATGTAATGCGAGGCAGAGCAATATCGAGCACGGGAACCCTCTCTTACCGCTGGTAGTACTCGACCACTAGCGCTTCGTCGAAAGGCAGCTCCAGTTCCTGCCGTGTTGGCAATGCCTGGATGTGCCCGGCCATAGCGTTCGCGTCCAGCCGCAGCCACGCCGGCACGCCCTTCTGGGTGACCATCAAGGCGCGGGCCTTGAAGTACTCAAGATTCTTGCTGCGGTCACGCACCTTCACTTCGTCGCCGGGCCGGCAGATCGCCGAAGGGATGTCCACCTTGCGGCCGTTGACCTGTAAGTGGCCATGCATGACGAGCTGGCGCGCCTGTGACCGTGAGTCAGCGAAACCGAGACGATAGACGACGTTGTCCAGGCGCATCTCCAGCAGCTGCAGCAGATTCTCGCTGGTCTTGCCGGTGCGCCGGGCAGCGGACTTGAAGTAACGGCGGAACTGGCGCTCGAGCACGCCATACGTGCGACGCACCTTCTGCTTCTCACGCAGCTGCAGCGCGTAGCCAGATTGCTTACGCGGGCGGGCCTGGCCGTGCTGGCCGGGGCGCGTGTTGCGCCGCTCGATAGCGCACTTGCTGCTCAGGCAGCGGTCGCCTTTGAGGAATAGTTTGACGCCCTCACGCCTGCACAGCTTGCAAACGGGGCCGGTGTATCGTGCCATCTCTGGCTTTCGTCCTCCTCCGGGTAGAGACGATGTCTCTTCGGTGCTTCATAATACGGCGGTCTGGCGCCTGGCCCCTCAGGGTCGCGCTCGCCCATCCGCCAGCCGCAGCGGATGCGGGCGCAGCCCCGGGAACACAGGCACCAGCCAGGCGAGACAAAGACGGATGAGCCGACGTGTGAGGGACGCGCTCGCTTGCGTGTCGCGGCCACGTGGAGAGGATACAGGGACCGCGGACAGCCCGGAGGGCGCCAGCACCAGCGCCCGCGCCGTCGCTTGCCGCGCGCGGCGCCGCGCAAACATACCCGTTTCCACTCACACCACAGCTCACCAGAAAGTCGACGACTAGACGCGGCGCCGCTTGGGTGGGCGGCAGCCGTTGTGGGGAATCGGCGTCACGTCGGTGATGGACACCACTTGCAAGCCGGCGGTCTGCAGCGAGCGGATGGCCGCTTCGCGCCCAGCGCCCGGTCCCTTGACATAGACTTCGATCTGCCGCACGCCATGCTCGACGGCCTTGCGCGCGGCGCTCTCCGCCGTCATCTGGGCGGCGTAGGGCGTGCTCTTGCGCGAGCCCTTGAAGCCTCCGACCGCCCCGGCGCTGCTCCACGACACCACATTGCCGTTGGGGTCCGTGATCGTGACGATGGTGTTGTTGAATGTAGACTGGATATGTGCCTGGCCGCGCGGCACAGACTTGCGCTCGCGCCGCCGCTGACGACCCGGACCGCGCCTGGGTGCCTTTTCCGCCATGCTTGCTTACTCCTCCTCGACTGCCCTCGTCGGGTGCCCCCGCGGCACGCATGCATGCGCGCATCGAGCGGACCAGAACCGAAGACGCCCTCCACACTGTGTGATGTGCCGCTCAGCCTTACTTCTTGACGGCCTTCTTGCGCCCGGCCACCGTCTTGCGCGGCCCGCGGCGCGTGCGCGCGTTCGTGCGTGTGCGCTGCCCATGCACCGGCAGGTTGCGGCGATGCCGCATGCCGCGATAGCAATTGATCTCGATTAGCCGCTTGATGTTCATGTCCACTTCGCGCCTCAGGTCACCTTCGACCTTGTAGTTGCGATCGATGAACTCGCGCAGCCGCGCCACTTCTTCTTCCGTTAGGTTCTTCACCCGCGCATCAGGACTCACCCGCGTGCGGCTCAGAATTTGGCGGCTCCGGGTCAACCCGATCCCGAAGATATACGTCAGCGCGATCTCCACGCGCTTTTCGCGTGGAATGTCAACCCCGGCGATTCTGGCCATGCGCCGGTTCCTCCTGCTCTGTTGATCGTGTCGTAGACGTCGCTTCGCTCGTTACACATTCCGCCGATATGCGCCGGCGGCAGCGCCCATCAGAGACGCTGCCGCCCAGCCTCCCGCGGCGGCCGGGCGTGTTATCCCTGGCGTTGCTTGTGCTTCGGGTTCTTGCTGCAGATGACCATCACCACGTTGTGGCGGCGGATCACCTTGCACGCTTCGCAGCGCGGCTTAACCGACGCTCGCACCTTCATACTCTCACCTCTCACCGGCCGGTGCCCCGGCTCATTCGCGGGCGCACCGGCGCCCCATCGCACCCACACTTGATCACTATGACAAGGCGCGGGTCTTTCGATTGCCCGCAGCATCCCTCAAACCTCTGCCCCAGCGCGGCCATGTGCTCTACCGCTCAGCCATGTGCCCGCATTCACCGTCAGGCAACGCGGCTGACGCGGCACGCGAGCACCCTCGCGCATGCGCGATTGCCGCGAGTCGCACTGTAATTCACTGCAACGACTCGCGACCGATTACCCGCGCACGCGCCAGGTGATGCGGCCTTTCGTCAGGTCGTAGGGCGAAAGCTCGACCCTTACCTTGTCACCCGGCACGATGCGCACGAAGTTGAGCTTGATCTTGCCTGAGAGGTGCGCGAGCACGGTGTGCCCGCCTTCGTTCAGCACCACTCGAAACATCGCGTTGGGCAGGGATTCGGTGACGGTGCCCTCGACCTCGATGACATCACGCTGTTTAGGCATACGGTCCTTTCAAGATGGTCCTGGGGCGCGGCGCAAGGGATCGCGAGCGCACCACAAGTACATGCTGCAGCCAACTTCCAAGTATAGCACTCTGGACAGCTGACCGCAAGTGGGTTGTGGCTCTTCTTTTGCGCATGTCAGCGCGCACGTACAAGCCTTAGGTGTGGATATCGGTCAGCATATCTGGATCGCCGTCCGTGACGGCCACCATGTGCTCGAAATGGGCGGAGAGACTACCATCAGCGGTGGCGACCGTCCAGCGGTCAGGCAGCTCCCGTGTCTCGGACCCTCCTGCGTTTACCATGGGCTCGATGCAAATGACGAGGCCAGGCCGCAACCTGGGATTCGGCTGCCGAGGATCCACATAATTCGGAATTTGCGGCTCCTCGTGGAGCGAGCGGCCGATGCCGTGGCCAACGTATTGCCGCACGAGCGAGAAGCCTTCACCCTCCGCATACTGCTGGATCGCCCGGCTGATGTCAGAGACGCGATTGCCAGCACGCGCCTGCGCGATACCGCGGCGCAGGGCTTCCTGCGTCACGTCGAGCAAGCGCTGCGCCTCTGGCGATACGCTGCCCACGGGAATCGTCACGGCCGAATCGCCATGCCAGCCATCCACGATGGCGCCGAAGTCCACCGCGATGATGTCGCCCTCTTTGAGCACGCGCTTGCCGGGGATCCCGTGGACGATCTCGTCGTTGACGGAGGCACAGATGACACCGGGGTACGGAGGCACGCCCCGCTGCGGGCTGTAGCCCTTGAAGTTGGATGTGGCGCCGCGGCGCGCCAACTCACGCGCGGCAAGGGCATCCAGCTCGCCCGTGGTCACTCCCGGGCGTACGGCCCGGCGGAGCTCGGCGAGAATCTCCATCACCACCTGGCCGGCCCGGCGGAGACTCTCGATCTCGGTCCTGCTCCGGTACGTCGTTGCCATGTTGCCGCGTTTACTCCTCGTCGTCTTGGGGCTCCCCACCTGTATGGCGGAGCGCATAGGGGGTGCCGCCCGCACTCGTCGAGCGGCTAGCCAACCGCTCGGTCAAAAGGGGGGCTACTGATCCCGTCAATGATCTCGTGCGTGACCTCGTCTATGGGTCCAGTGCCGTCCACGCGCAGCAGCTTTCCCTGTACCGCATAGTAATCAGTCAAGCGAATGGTTTCGGTAAAGAAGATCTCCAACCGTCGCGCAATCTTCTCGGGGGTGTCGTCAGGTCGTTGATAGAGGGGGCTGCCGTCGTAATCGCAGATGCCGGGGATGCGTGGCGGGTGGGTCTTGATGTTCCACACATGCTCGGCAGCTCGGCATACATAGCGGCCGGTGAGGCGGTCCATGAGGACCTCGCGCGGCACGTCGAGATAGACGGCCCAGTCAATCTGTCGCCGGCGCTCCGCCAGCTGCTCATCCAGGGCGCGGGCCTGCGACACGTTGCGAGGGAAGCCATCGAGGACCATCCCGCTGTAGCCCTCCTGGTTCTCGATGCAGTCGAGCACGAGGCCAATGATGAGCTCATCGGGTACGAGCTCGCCGCGATCCAAATAGGGCTGTGCGGCCTTGCCAAGCGCGTTCCCCTGAGCGATGGCCCCGCGCAGCAGTTCACCACTGGCACAGGACTTCAAATGATGCAGCTCC
This sequence comes from uncultured Ktedonobacterales bacterium, assembly GCA_964416775.1. Taxonomy (GTDB): domain Bacteria; phylum Chloroflexota; class Ktedonobacteria; order Ktedonobacterales; family JADMIN01; genus CAYQFU01. The sequence continues at coordinate 9,008 of CAYQFU010000047.1, read as the reverse complement.
GCCAGGCGCTGCGCTTGTGTTCCCTTGCCCGACCCCTGGGCGCCGATCAGGATGAGGTTCACGGCTGGCTCCTCTCAAATAGCTGCGGACGCCGTAAACCACCGGCGTCCGAGGTCCCGACACCACACTGTGCCAGGGCAAGACCAGTCCTGACGCCAGGGGCGCCTGTGGGTCCTCCACACGCGCTCCACCGACCCCGCTAGGCGCGCCGTGCGCCGTGGAAGGGTCATCGCGTCAACCGTCGCGAATGTCGTGTGCCGCCGATGGACGGCAGGGGTCAACACCCCAGCCGGCTCATCCGCGAAGACTGACCATCGGTCCTCGCACGACTCACGCCAAAAGAATAAAACGAAAGCAGGCGTTACGACAAGTGCGCGTCGTCGCTCGGCTTACCCGGGAAGCGCATGCGCCCCACTCCGCCGAGCGAGCTATCACCGCCATGTGAACCGTCCCGCCGGTGGTGGCCGGACACCCAGCGGGCGTCTCAACGCGAACGGGAAGCCTGCGTCGGCATCTGGCACGGCAGGTCACCCCAGCCGAGCGCACTGCCGACCCTCCACATAGCCGGCCTGCTCACCTCAGATGAGGCACAAGCCAGCTACGTGGGCATGGACAGAGACGTGGCCGCGAGCGCGGCGTCAACTCAGGAAGCCTGAGTAATTGCGCATCACCATCTGCGCCTGAATCTGATTGACCGTATCGAGCACGACGCCGACGACGATCAGGAGTCCAGCCACGCCAATCACCTGGCCCGCCTGGCTGCTATTGACGATTGCCGGCGCTATCGAGACCGCGCCCAGGAAGATGGCGCCACCAAACGTGATGCGACTGAGGATGCGGGCGAGATGCTGCCGCGTCGGCTCGCCAGGGCGGATGCCCGGAATGAAGGCGCCCTGCTTCTGCAGGTTCTCAGGAAGGTTCTGCTGCTCCCAGACGACGGTGGCATAGAAGAACGTGAACGCCGCGACGAGTCCGCCGTAGATCACCCAGTACCACCAGTTGCTCGTGTCGAGGAAGAGGCGCACCTGAGTGAAAAAGTCGGCAAGACCTTTGTTGCTGCTATACGTGAGGTACTGTGAGATCACCACTGGCAACAGCAGGATCGAGCTGGCGAAGATCAGCGGGATCATGCCGGCGCTATTGACCTGGAGAGGAATATAGGTGGTCTGGGCGCCCGAGCGCAGGCCCTGCATGACGCGGCGCTTCGTCGGGTACTGTACCGGGACGCGGCGCTGCGCCTGGTAGACGAACACCATCGCGTAGATCAGCGCCAGGCCGAGCGCACCGAGCAACACAATGGTCACCAGCGAGCCATTGTTGGTGGGGCCACCCGTGGTGCTGGAGCTGACGAGTGTCGAGCCGACGAGCTGTGGGAGACGAGAAACGATGTTGGCGAAGATGATGAGCGAGATGCCGTTGCCGATGCCATTTTCGGTGATCAGCTCGCCGAGCCACACCAGGAAGATGGTGCCGGCGGTCAGCGAGATCAGTGTCGAGAGCGTGGGCACCAGGGAGCTGGCCGAGAAGAGGTTGAACTGCCCCTGATTGATGGCGCCACTCTGGACGAGCAGAGCCATTTGCCCAAACGCCTGAAGTAATGCGAGCGGGACGGTGATGTAGCGGGTGATCTGGGCGAGCCGATTCCGGCCCGCTTCGCCCTCACGAGCGAGCGCATCCAGCCGAGGGAAGATGGGCTGGAGCAGCTGCATCACGATGCTCGCCGTAATGTAGGGATAGACGCCCATGATGCCAACCGATGCCTGCAGCGATCCACCGGAGAAGACATCGAGCAGGGTGAAAACCTGGTTGAGGCTTCCATTCTTGCTCAACGCCGTCTGGAATGAGGTCGGATCAATGCTCGGCACAGGGATGTGCACGACGAGCCGGGCGAGCAGCAGCAGACCAAGCGTATAGAGCAGCTTCTTCCGGAGATCCGGAATGGTCCAGATGCTGCGCAGTCTATCCCACATGCTTGCCTCCCGTTGGGCACCTTGTCGCCGCTTGTAGCAACGCCGGATTGTACAATCCGGCACTCGTCCAATCAAAGTCCTCCGGGCCGCTCCCGCGGTGACCGGGAGACCAGAAGATGAGCGCCGCGTCCCTCCGGCCAGGCGCTACCAGCCCGGGCTGGGCATCGCGACCAGCACCCCCATCACCAGCCACCATACGCTCGCACAGCCCGCGCTGCCGCATGCGGCCAGGCGCGCGCCACGCGAGCTGAACCATCAGTCGCGAGCCCGAGCCGGAGGAGGCGTAGGCTCACTGCCTTTGGGAGCACGCTTCGTCTTTCTGCGCGGCGGCAAGCCCTCGATCACGGAGGCAGTGCCACCGGCCGCTTCGATCTTCTGACGTGCGCTGTCGGTGAACTTGTGAGCGCGCACGTTCAGCGGGCGGTTCAGGACGCCGTCGCCGAGGATCTTGAGCAGCTCACCGACCTGCGACGGGCGAATGTACCCCTTCTCCGCGAGAGTCTGTGCGTTGACGTCGCTCCCCGCCACGAACGCCCCGAGCTGGGCGAGGTTTACCGTAATGTACTGCTTCCGGAAGATATTCTTGAAGCCGGACATATACGGCATGCGCTGCGAGAAGCGGTTCTGGCCGCCCTCGAAATAGGCCGGCACGTGGCCGCCTGTGCGCGCCTTCTGCCCCTTCTGGCCGCGGCCGGACGTCTTCACGTGGCCGGAGCCATGGCCGCGCCCTACGCGCGTGCGAGGAGTGCGAGAGCCGGGCGCTGGACGCAAGTCAGAAAGCCTCACTCCGCTACCTCCTCAACCCGCACCAGGTGGGTTACCTTATTGATCATGCCCCGAATGACCGGGGTGTCCATATGCTCCACCGAGTGATGCAGACGCCTCAGGCCAAGTGCCCTGATGGTCGCCTTCTGCTTCACGTTATAGCCGATGGCGCTCTTTGTCCACGTGATTCGTAACTTGCTCAAGTTGCTCATGTCTGCGACTCCACGCACGGGTATCTTACCACCTGGGCCTGGCTTTAGCTAGCACCCAGAGGGACAATCTTCCCCCTCAGCAGGAGCGGCGCGCGCCCTACGGCCTGCGCCGCGCGGGCCCGCCAGGCCCTCCTCTGCCGCCGCCGCCACCGCCGCCGCGGTCACCACCGCGGTCACCGCCACCCCGCTCGCCACCGCCACGGCCACCGCGACCACCGCGGTCGCCACCGCCCCGCTCGCCAGCGCGCTCTTCGCGCTCAGGCGGCACATACGCGGCGGCCTCGGCGGCCGCCTCGGCGATCTGCGTGGCGCGGCGCGCGCCCACCAACGCGGCGACGCTGCGTCCGCGGCGCTGTGCCTCGGACTCGAACGAATGGAGGTCGCGCAGCGCCTCCATTGCCGCCAGCACGGTGTTCAGCGCGTTGGAGCTGCCCAGCGACTTGGTGAGGATGTCGCGAATGCCCGCAGCCTCCACCACCGCCCGCACGGCACCGCCGGCGATGACGCCCGTGCCGGGAGCGCCCGGCTTGAGCAGCACCTCTGACGCGCCGAAGGTGCGGCGCACGAGATACGGGATGGTCGTCCCGGACAGAGGCACCTCGATCAGGTGCTTCTTGGCGTCTTCCACGCCCTTCTTGATGGCATCGGGCACCTCCGCGGCCTTGCCGATGCCAACCCCTACGTGGCCGGCGCGATCGCCGACCACCACCAGCGCCCGGAAGCTGAAGCGCCGGCCGCCTTTGACCACCTTCGAGACGCGCGCCACCTGCACCACGGTCTCTTCCAGATGGAGCTTGTCCGCGTCGATTCTTGCCATGTCTCCCCCCGCGCGAGGGTTCGCGACAGCGCCCCTATGGCGCCCGCATCCCCTGCTAGAAGTCCAATCCGCCCTCGCGCGCGCCGGTGGCTAGAGCCGCCACGCGCCCATGATAGATGTACCCGCCGCGATCGAACACGACCTTCTCGATCCCCGCGGCCTTAGCCCGCTGCGCGACCAGTCTGCCCACGAGCCGGGCCTGCGCAACACGCCGATTCTCGGCGATGCCGGCCAACGTATCCGTCGCCTCCTCGGCGCCCTGTCCCTCGGGAGTGGCCGGGGCGACCTCCTCCTGGGCACCTGCCTTGGCGCCGCGCCCGCGCCTTGGCGGAGCGGCGGCTTCGGCGGGCTGAGCGGCGGCTTCGGCGGGCTGAGCCGCGGTTGCCGCGGTTGCCGCTGCGGCACGCCCAGGCGTGCGCCCACCGGGCGAGGCAGCGAGCGTGGCGAGCTCGGCGTCACGCGACGAGGCGGCGACCACGGTGGTGTGGCGCTCGTCGTCAATGACCTGCGCGTAGATCGCATTCTGGCTGCGGAACACCGAGAGGCGCGGGCGGCTGGTGGTGCCCGAGACCTTCTTGCGCACGCGCTGGTGCCGCCGCAGTCGCGTCTGGTTCGCGTATTTCTTCTTGATCATCGAAATGCTCCATCAGACTGAGGTGCCCGCGGGCGGGATCAGGAGTGGATGTACGCGGCGCGGCACGTGATCGGCACTACGTACCGCTGTGTCGAACTCCTGCCGCCCCTCCAGGCGACCTAATCGCTTACTTCTTCTTGCCGCCGACCTTGCCGGCCTTGCCGGCCTTGCGCCGAATGACTTCGTCGCTGTACTTGATACCCTTGCCCTTGTACGGCTCGGGCTTGCGAATGGAGCGGATGTTGGCCGCTACCTGACCGACGAGCTGCTTGTCAATGCCCGAGACGCTCAGACGGGTCGTGCCATCCACGGCGAAGGTGATGCCCTGGGGCGGATTCATCTGCACGGGGTGCGAATAGCCGACCTGGAACACCAGATTGTCGCCCACCTTCGCCACGCGATAGCCGACGCCATTGATCTCGAGCTGGCGCGTGAACCCGGTGGTGACCCCCGTGACCATGTTGGCCAGCAGGGTCCGCGAGAGACCGTGCAGCGCCTTGTTGGTATTGCTGTCGTCGGCCCGGCTGACGCGGAGCTCGCCGTCTTTCTGCTCGATGGTGATTGTCCGCGGGAATGTGTGACTCAGGGAGCCCTTGGGTCCGCTGACCTTCACCTGGTGGTCGGGCGCCACGTCCACCTTCACCCCAGCCGGCACCGGGATCGGTAGCCTTCCGATGCGGGACATGCGTTACCTCCTACCAGACGTAACAGACCACTTCCCCGCCGAGCCCCAACTGGTACGCCTTGCGTCCAGTCATGATGCCCTGGGGAGTCGAAATGATGGCGGTACCCAACCCGCCACGTACGCGCGGGATCGCGTCGCGCTTGGTGTAGACACGCAAGCCGGGCTTGCTGACGCGCTTAATCTGACTCAAGACCGGCCGCTTTTCGACATAGCGCAGGCTGATGCGCAGTGTGCCCTGTGGGTTGTCCTGCACGACATCGTAGTCCCGGATGTAGCCCTCCTCTTTAAGGATGGCGGCGATGGCCACCTTCACCTTGGACGAGGGGATCAGGACCCGCGTGTGCCGCGCCATGATCGCATTCCGGATGCGCGTCAGCATATCCGCGATAGGATCGGTCATATTCATTGCGTGAACTCTCCTCGCAGCCCTACCAGCTCGACTTCGTCACGCCCGGCAGCTCGCCACGGAGCGCGAGGGTGCGGAAGCAGATGCGGCAGACGCCGAACTTGCGCATGTACGCGCGCGGACGCCCGCAGATGTTGCAGCGATTGTGCTGCTGTACCTTGAACTTGGGCTTGCGCTTGGATTTCACGATCATCGAGACTTTTGCCATTGTTGCCCCCTCCAGGGCGAGAGAGACCGGGCTTCGGTGGAGCGCGCCGCGCCGCCGGTTTCCGATCCCCTTCTCCCGTTCTCGCGGGAGATCCCGACACATGCACCAGACGTGGCCAACCATGTCTGGCGTTCTATAACGACCGGCCAGTGGAAGCTAGCCGAAGAAACCTGGGACTATTTGGTGCGGAACGGCATGCCCAGCAGCGTGAGCAGGCGGCGGCCTTCCTCATCGTTCTGAGCGGTCGTGACGATGGTGATCTCCATGCCACGCACCTTATCCACCTTGTCGTAGTCCACCTCGGGGAAGACCAGCTGCTCGCGCATGCCCAGCGTGTAGTTGCCGCGACCATCGAACGCGTCCGGCGAGACGCCCTGGAAGTCGCGCGTACGCGGCAACGCGATGTTCATCACTTTGTCCAGGAAATCCCACATGCGCTGGCCGCGCAGGGTAACCATGACCCCAATGGGCATGCCCTCGCGCAGCTTGAACGCGGCAACTGACCGCTTGGCCCGGGTGACCACAGGTTGCTGTCCAGTGATGTCGGCGAGGTCGCGCCGGGCGTTGTCCATGGCCTTCGAGTTCTGGATGGCCTCGCCCATGCCGATGTTGACCACGGCCTTGTGCAAGCGCGGGATGCGCATCACGTTGTCGTAGCCGAACTCTTTCTGGAGGGCCGGCACGACCTCGTTGAGGTATTTCTCTTTGAGTCTGGGTGTCGCCACGGCCTTAGCTCCTCGTATTCTCCGGAATCGGCTGGCCGCATCGCTTGCAAATGCGGCGCGTGCGCATGCGTTGATCGGTGCCCTGGGGCACGCGGTCGTGCGCGATGCGTGTGGGCTCGTTACAACTCGGGCACACGACCATCACTTTGGAGGCATGCAGCGGCATCGCCTTTTCGATGATGCCCGCCTGCTGCATGCCGCGGCCCGCACGCACATGCTTCTTGGCGATGTTGATGCCTTCGACGATTACCTTGTTGTCGCGCGGCAAGGCCCGCTGCACTGTCGCCTGCTTGCCACGGTCCTTACCGGAGAGCACCAGTACGGTGTCACCCTTGTGGACGTGCAGCTTGGCCAGGTGCAGGGGCTTACGCTCCTTCTGTTTGACTGCCATCTTACCCTCCGCCCTTTGGCCTGTGTATGCTCGTTGGTTGGAATCTCGCTCGGCTGCCGGCACCTAGAGCACTTCAGGAGCCAGCGAGATGATCTTCATGAACTGACGGTCACGCAGCTCGCGAGCGACCGGCCCGAAGATGCGTGTGCCACGCGGGTTGTTACCCGCGGTGATGATGACGGCGGCGTTGTCGTCGAACCGGATATAGCTGCCGTCCGACCGCCCGTATTCCTTGGCGGTCCGTACGACCACAGCGGTGACGACCTCACCCTTCTTGACCGCACCGTTGGGCTGGGCTTGCTTGACCGACGCCTTGATGAGATCTCCCACCTCAGCGTACTTCTTCGCGGACCCGCCCAAAATGCGGATGCACATGATTTCTTTGGCGCCTGTGTTGTCGGCGACCTTGAGGCGCGTTTGCGGCTGAATCATGGTGATCAGGAGCGTTAGGACTCCAGCCTGTGTCAGGCGGCGGAGCCACCGTGCACTCCTATGCCTCCTCTTCCTCTTCCCCTTGCTCGCCCTGGAGCGCGGCCTCGACCTCAGCCACAGGCATCGTTTGCGCCGCGCGGTTCATGATCTCGACCAGACGCCAGCGCTTCTCTTTGCTGAGGGGCCGCGTCTCTTCGATTCGGACCATGTCGCCGATGCGGGCGCTGTTGTGCTCGTCGTGCGCCTTGAACTTCGTGGTTTGCTTGTATGTTCGCTTGTAGATGGGATGCCGCTTGAGGGACTCAACGGCGACGACAATCGTCTTCTGCATCTTGTCGCTCACCACGCGGCCCACCTTTTGCTGGCGGCGGCCCGGGGTATGGGCCGGTGCGCCGGCGGGTGTGCCCGCCGTTGGCGTTCCGCCGGTCTGCTGTGCGCTCATCGTCTGTTCGCTCTTTCCTGTGGGGTCCGCGCCTCACCTGCTATGCGTGCACCTTACGCAGGGGCGCTTCCGCTCGTGGGCTCTTCGGGAGATGCCTCGACGGCCGTCGTCTCGCCTTCGGCCTCCGCCTCGACGGGACCTACTGGCTCCTCGCGGTTCAGCTCGCTAATATGGAACATGAGTCGCGCGACATCGGTTTTGATTTGCTGAAACTGGCGATTGTTCTTCACTTCGCCCCGCGCAAGCTGCAGACGCAGATCAAACAGCCGGCGCCGCAAGGTCTTCAGCTCCTGCTGCGCCTCGGCCATGCCCATCGCGTGGATGCGGCGGCGTGTCTCGCTAAGCTTCGACACTCTCGGCCTCCCCCCTGCTGATGAACTTGGTCTGGATGGGGAGTTTCTGCGCGGCCAGGCGCATAGCCTCCTTGGCCACATCCTCGCGGATCCCGCCGATCTCGAAGAGCACGCGACCGGGCTTGATCACAGCCACCCAGTGGTCTGGGGCGCCCTTGCCGGAGCCCATGCGCGTCTCGGCGGGTTTGGACGTGACCGGCTTATCCGGGAACACCCGAATCCACACTTTGCCGCCGCGCTTGATATAACGCGTCATGGCGATACGAGCCGCCTCGATCTGGCGTGCGGCGAGCCAGCATGGCTCGAGCGCTTGCAGACCGAATTCGCCAAAGGCGATCGTGCTGCCCCGCTGCGCCTGTCCGCGCATGCGCCCGCGATGCTGTTTGCGGTATTTCTGTCTCGATGGTGCCAACAACATGGCTTATGCTCCAGTGGACCGGTCGCTGCCGGCCGTGCCTGCGCGGCGCGCCGACCCACACCGCCCCAACTATGGTGGTCCGCGTCCCGGCCCTCGCTCGATCTGAACGAAGGCCGGACGCAGATCGCTACGATCCCGGCTCTTCCTCCGGCCGCATCATCTCGCGATTGGGTGGCTCGCTCTGTGGTCCGGTGCTTTCAGGCACAGATGGCGTAGGCGCCTGTTGTGACTGCGCTTGTGCCTGACCCTCGGACCCGGATGTCGCGGGCTGCGTTTGCGCCCTGGCCTGCGCCTCAGGCGTCACGGGCGGCACGCCACCCACCGGGCGCTCGCCGCCAGGCGTGCCGATGCCGCCACTGCGTGGGCCGCGCTGAGCGCTCGGGCCAGTGAACGGCGCGGGTCGGCCGGGAGCCGCTCCCGGCGCACCGACGCCGACCCGCGGTCGTGGGGGCCGGCGGTCGCCGCCAGCACCACCAGGACGCCCGCCACGCTCGCCGCCACCCGGCCTTCCGCCACGATCGCCGCCCGGCCGGCCGCCGCGCTCGCCACC
>CAYQFU010000046.1:0-27098 GCA_964416775.1 uncultured Ktedonobacterales bacterium | reverse complement strand
GCAAGGCACGGCTCGGCCACCCCCCACAGCGGGCGGGCAGCGCGAACAGGGTGCGACGTCCGTTTGATCTGGCCTGACGCGGTGACTCAGAGCAAGAGATCAGCCTCGCCGCAGGCTCGTCGTGCGCGTATCCGCGACCTCGCGTGGACCGGCGCTTCCCCGCGGCGGCTGCACGACGAAGGCCGCCAGCCGCGCCACTCGGCGGCCGGTCCTCCACAACTGGTCCTTATACAGGAGCGCGCCGAACAGGATCCAGGAGGCGAACGCGCGTGGCAGGTCATCGAAGCCGCCGATCTGCGCAGGCGGGAGAAAGAAGCCCCCCGAGACGAAATCGCCGGCAAGAGACCCCAGGACGAGCCCCAAACAGCTGAGCGCTAGGATGCGGTCGGCGCGCCGCTCGGGTGTATTGGAACGCTGGTAGAGCCGCCACGCGGCGACGACGACGACGGCGGCGGACCCATAGTAGCAGAGCACTCCCAGCGGTCCTACCTCCGCCAGCACCTGGAGTGCGCCGTTGTGCGCGACGCCCAAGCCGGTGGCGTTGAGATTGCGCAACAGTAACGGGAGCCTGGTGAACACCTGGTCGTAGGGCCAGACGTTGCCGGGGCCGACGCCGAAGAGCGGCCGTTTCGACCAGATGCGGAGCATATCGGCCCAGACGGTGAAGCGATTGATGTCGCGGGCCCCCTTGACCGCCTCGAGCTTATGCACCTCCCAGATCACGACTGGGATCAACGGCAGACTGAGCACGCAGCACAGCGCGAACAGACGGCGGGAGTAGACCAGGGTCATCACCACCAACGCCACGGCCACCGCGAGCCATCGAGCGTTCTCCAATGTGAAGTAGACGGCTGTCACACACAGTACCATCAGCGCGCCATAGCCGAGACGCGCGCGCCAGCGGTTCGCATTGAGGGTGCGGGCATAAGCGAGGATGGCGCCAACGGCTATGAACTGCGCCAGGGCGCCCAGGCGCATGTAGAGAATACTGGGTTCGGTATAGCGGAACGTATACACGTCGGCGCCGATACGCTTGAACTCGATACAGACGATCGTGGCCGCGAGCCCTGCGAGGATCAGCAGGGCATTCTCCATCTTGACAATCCAGCGGTCGTGTCTGGTGAGGCAGGCGATTGTGACGACGATGATGAGCAGCGGGACCGTATACATGGCGACGCCGAGCAGCTCCGAATAGAGGACCGGCTGCGAGTTCAACTTGTGCGGGACCTCGGGAATCCAGGTGACTTGGATCAGGATTTCAGAGACAATCGCGAGCGTGATGAGCCCGAGCTGGGGCCAGATGACCCAGAATGACGGCCGCACGAAGGTACACACGTGGAAGGCGGTCCGGACGCCGACGGCGCCGATGAGCAGCGCCAACACCAGCTCCACGGGATAGATCGTCAGTGACTTCAAGTTCAGGGCCGGTGGAATGAGCGGCGACGCGCAGATGCCGAGCAGGAGCCACCCGACGTCGAGCCGCCTGACAGTCCAGAACACGAATAAGGGCGCCACTAAGACGGCCGCGACGAGAAGCAATACGAACAGGGGCGAAATCAGTATGCCGGAGACTTTCAGCGGATACGTGGTGGAGAGCGTGCCGGCCACGGCGGCGAGGCATCCCCCAAGGACGACGAGCAGAATGCGATACCACCAGAAACCGACGGAACGACGTAGATCGAGCAGGCGGTAGTGTCTCCGCAGCGCCCGCACCTCGGCGGCGAGATCCGTCGGGGTCGCGTGTCCTCCACGTGGCGCAGGCAACGATGCCCTGCCGAAATGATCCGCGTGGTGCATAGCGTGGTCCTCCGCCTCTCCCAGTGTATCGAGAAGGTGAGCGCATAGAATCAGTTGCCTTGATGCTTACGGACGATGCAATGGTACGCGCCGCATGCGGCGCGTACGGTATGAAGCGGCGGGACGTCAGCGGCCCGCGGCGGTAAGGAGGCGCTCATACAGGTCGAGAGCCGCGCGCGCCTGGGGGCCGGCAGCGAACCGCCGCAGAATGGACGCACGCCCAGCCGCGCCGAACCGGCGGGCGTCATCGGAGTCGCGAAGCAGACGGATGATGGCCTGTGCCAGGGCATTGTCGTCGCCGGCCGGGACGAGCAGGCCGGACACCTCGTGCTCCAGCACGTCGGGCACGGCATTCACGGCGGTGGCGACCACCGGGCGGGCCATGGCAAGCGCTTCGAGCATGGCGATCGGCATGCACTCGTGGAGCGAGGGCATCGCCACGAGGTCGAGCGCTCCGAGCAGCGCCGGCATATCGCGCGAGGCCACCTGGCCGAGGAACACGACGCTCTGGTCGATGCCGAGGTCGCGGCTGAGCGCGATCAGGGCCGCTCGGTCGGGGCCATCGCCGGCGAGGACGAGGCGGCTGCCAGGTACGCCGCGCAGGATGGCGGGCCAGGCGGAGACGGTCGCACGCTGATGCTTCTGCGGCGAGAGGCGGCCGACGACACCGACGAGCGCCGCGCCTTCGCCGGCGCCGAGCCGCGCTCGCATCGCCGCGGCCGCAGGAGCAGTGCGCTCGGGATTGAAGCGGGTCAGGTCCAGCGCGTGGGGCAGCACGCCGGCGATCTTGCCGCGTGCTCGCGCGTACTGGCGCTCGAGCTCGACCCCTGCCGTGGCGATGGGCGTGGTCACGGCATCCACCAGGCCAAAGTGGCGGTCGGTGACGGCATCGCGCAGCGCCGCCAGGCGATGGCGGCGCGTGCGCACGCTCTCATAGAGGTGGACCGTGGTGACGACAGGGACGCCCGGCAGGCCCGCCGCCGCCTCGATCGCGAGCTGCGCGCTCTCGGGGTAGGGCTGGTTGATGTGGACGAGATCGGGCTGGAGGTTGTGGAGTAGCCGGCGCAATGCGTGGCGCTGGGCGACGTCGGCTAGGTGGAGCAGCGCCGGCCACGGATAGTCGCTTTGGGTCTTCACCGCCGCGGAGACGACGCGCACGTCCGCCGCCATCAGCTGCTCGACCATGCCCGCGAGATACGGCCGCCGCGGGAGTACGACACTGACACGCCAGCCGGCCCCGCGCACGTTGCTAGCCAGCTGAGCCAGATACTCCTCCGCGCCGCCAAAGGTGTGCGCGGTGCTGACGTAGACGATGTGGGGGGGCGCGCCGCCTGGGCCTGTGACCGGCGTGCGGCGCGTCTCCAGGTGCAGCATGGCACGCTCCTTATCGTTGCCTGCCCCCACTGTCGGCGTTCGCTGGAGGCAACGCGTAGTTGTTGGCACTCGTGTCTTTGGCCGTATTGATGCCATTGCCATTGCCGTTGCCGGAGGCTGGGCCGATCTCGAGCGGCACGAAGCGGTCGGTGGTGGCGAGTGCGGGCAGGCGTTGCGCGGCGGCCACACCGCGTGGGAGAGCGCTGGCGTAGTAACGCGTGCGCCGGCGAGCGGGGAGATGGTTGAGGATGATGCCGACCGGCGTCCCCGTCAGCGTCGTCAACAGCTCGACGGCACGCTCCAGCTGCGACAGCTTGTCATGACGTGCGTCCACGACGAGGGCGACCTGATCGGCCATGTTGGCGAGCAGCACCGCGTCGGCGGAGCTCAGCAGCTCGGGGCCGTCTACAATGACTACGTCAGCCGTTCGGCGCACCTCATCGAGGATGCCGGGCAGGTGCTCCTGCAGCAGCAGGGTGGCGACATCCACGGTGCCACCCGCGGGCAAGAGCCGGAGGCGGGGTACGTCGCTGGTCTGCAACGCCTGGTCAACGGTGCCCTCGCCAGCTAGAAGCTCGCTGAGTCCGGGTCCTGACGGGCTGATTCCGAGTGAGAGATGGGCGGTCGGGCGCCGCAGATTGCTGTCGACGAGCACCACCGACATTCCCGCGAGGGCGATGGCGCCGGCGAGCGCACAGGCGATAGTGGTCTTGCCTTCCGCCTCGCGCGCGCTGGTTAAGAGCAGGACGCTGCCCAGCTGATCCTGGCGCGTGGTGGCCGCGAAACCCGTCAGGCGCAGGCCAGCGAAGACGTTCGCGCTCTCCTGCGCGGCACGCACCGACGGGCGTGCGGGCGACCTCGCGAGCGACGGATCGGTGGAGATACCGCCGAGGTACACCTGCCCGAGCTTCTCCTTTACCATCTCCTCGCCGAGCAGACGACGATCCAGATAGATCATCAGCCCTGCGAGCAGCGAGCCGAGAATCAGACCGACGACGAGCAGCGCTGCTGCGACCAGGATGGGCTTGGTGGAGAGGTTTACGTCGGCGCGAGTGGCGAGCTGGATAATGGAGGCATCGCTGATGGCGGTGGCGGGCAAGGTCGCGATCTGGGTTTCGAGCGCGCCAATCGTCTGGTTGAGTTGGAGCAGATCGGCCGAGTAGACAGAGAAATACGGATCACTGGAGGTGGAGGTCGTGGACGACGTATTGCCGTATGCGCTGCCCTGGGAGCTGCTCGAGCCTTGTGAGCTGCTGGAGCCAGGCGTGGAGCTCGATCCGGAGGCAGTCGTGCCCGTGGTCGTTGTGCCGCTCCTGGTCGTGCCCGTGGTAGTGGTCGTGCTAGTGGAATGCGTGCGTAAGAAGGTCGCCTCCAGCGTGTTTTTCGCTTTTTGATATACATCCAGTTGGCTCTGCAGGCTTGTGCGCAGTGTGTTGATCTGTCCCTGGATCTGCTGTGCGACATAGCCGACAAAGCCCGCCGCCACGTCGTTGGCGATCATGACCGCGTCGGCGGGTGTCCTGCCCGAAGCCTGGATCGAGATCGTGGCTGACGTGGTGGATGGGGTGGCTGTGACGTCTTGCATGAGCGCGTTGACGGAGTAGCCGCGCGTGGCAAGCTCGGGGTACGCGTGGGCGACGAACGTCATGGCACCGCGGCTGGGGATCTCCGCGGCGTACACGTTGGCCTCGGCGATACTTCGCGCGGGATCCGATACGAGCGTACCGCTGCCGAGGCCGCCGCTGGGCGCCTGGACGACCATGGTGGAAGAGACGACGTATGCGCGGGGCAGCACGTGCAAGATAACGGCACCACCGGCTGCTGCCAGCAGCACGCACGCGAGCACGATCCAACTGTAGCGTTTAACGCTGGGTAGATAGCGAGCCATCGGGTCGTCCTCCTCGCGCCGTCGGGCGCGTCAGGCGCATCGAGTGGAGGGGCTGGATATCTGCTGATGTGGCTGGCCGCACACGCCGACCGATTGGGCTGGCATCGCCCTCGCGCGCGAACCGTTCGTGCGCTGTCACCTGGACTGCCATCGGGGTGGCCGCCACACGCGGGAACCGCCGCGGATCGCGCACAACGCGTGCTCCGCCGAACACCAGTGTAAGCAGGTCAACGCAGCGCCGTACATGGGCAAGGCGCCTATGCGCCGCACGGGACATCCGCCGTTGCATGCATAAGGGAGGTGGTTGGATGGGCGTGAAGAGCCATCATTCCCACCCCAAGTCTTTGCCCAGCAGCTCATAGAGCCGCCGGTTGTGCGGCGCGAAGAAAGCGTTCAGGCGCCGCCTGAGCGCGGGACTGACTGCGCAATCGTCACGAGACTCCGAGCGAGAGGTGTAGCCGTCGAAGCGGTTGTAGGTTCGCTTCTCCATAAGACCGGCGGCGGGCACCCCAAGGAAGGCCAGCGTCTGCTTGAGCACCGCTGCGGGGTCCGCGTAAAAGTCCTCGCTCTTCAAGATGAGAAACCGCTCCCGCGGGAAGAGACACAGCCAGCGTTGGAGCTGATCGGCGTAGATCCCGCGGGTGAGATACGAGAAGTGCTCGAAGTTGTAGCCGTATCGATCGTGATCGTCGCCGAGCCGCCGCTCTTCCGCGGCGATCGCGTCCGAGAAGGGAAGCGTCTCCCACTGCATGTGCCTGTTGCGGCGGTACTGGGAGTAGGCCCGATCGACGGGATTGCGCAGCAGCGCGATCAGCTTGACGCCGGGCAGGGTCGCGGCGAGGCGCTTGGGGACCAGCGGGTGAAACAGGTAGTACGGGCTCGCCTCGCCGGTGACGAACTTGCGCCCGTGCACAGACTCCACGTAGCGCTTCCGCAGCACCGTAGGGAAATGCGCCCGGTACCACCACGGGCCCTTGCGGAAGTGCTTATCGAAATAGTTGAGCTCTTTGGTCGTCGCCGCGCCTATGTTGGGATGTTCGGTGAGGTAGTGGTAGAACGCGGATGTGCCCCCCCGTTGCGTGCCGATGATGATGAAGTCGGG
Organism: uncultured Ktedonobacterales bacterium; assembly: GCA_964416775.1. Classification (GTDB taxonomy): domain Bacteria; phylum Chloroflexota; class Ktedonobacteria; order Ktedonobacterales; family JADMIN01; genus CAYQFU01. The sequence continues at coordinate 20,937 of CAYQFU010000046.1, read as the reverse complement.
CATGAGTCGCAGAGGGCAGGTGAGCGCCCGGTAAGCTGCGTAGCCGAGTGATCGAGCCATCACGACGAACTCCTCACAGAGCCACCTACACGCACGCCTGAACGCTTCATAGGTAGCCCAGTGCCTCCAGCTTCACCCTCACGCTCTCCTCCTCCTCGGGCGTGTAGCCGTAGACCCCGTCGTCGGCGCCCTGCGGCTCGAGCGCGACCGTCGGGACCGCGGGGCCGGCGAGCGCCGCGGGGGGCGCATCAAAGAGGTCGGTCAAGGGCATCCCGTCCATGTCCGCAGGGACGGGCAGGCCGAGGACCGTGAGGATCGTGGGAGCGAGATCGATGATACGCGCACCTGTGATCGTGGCGTGGCGGCGCACGGTCGGGCCCTGGGCGATGAGGATGCCCTCCATGCGGTGCACGCCGCTCAGCTTGGAGAGCACCTCTCGCGGCACCGCGTCGACGAGACGATCGAGGCCGGTGCCTCCCTTATAGCAATCGCGCGTCACGAGGATCAGGTCGGGGGCGGTTTCGAGATGATCGCCGTGATAGAGCTCCTCGCGGCGATAGGCCTCGACGACGATGGTCTCGCCGGTCTGAGGATCGCGCAGACTGCGCGCCTCTTCGAGGACACGCGTGCGCAGTGACTCGTACTCAGCGCCTGGCTGCACGCAACCATTAGGCTGTCTTCCGGCCACGTTGATCATCACGCCTTCGACGGGAGGATACATGGGGAAGCGGTAGGCTTTGGTCTGGGCCCAGTTGATAGCGTCGGTGTTCAACAGGGCGCGGGAGTCGAACTCAGTAGCGAGCCGCTTGAGACGCGGCGGCAGCCCGCGATATACGCGCTCCAGGAAGGGCAGCGAGCGCACGCGCGCTCGGTACTGGCGCTTGACCGCGGCCATGAGCGCGGGCCGGGGGCGGTCGGTGCGGGCAGTTGGCTGGAGCAGGCCGAGATGGGCCAGCCAGGCATTCGTATTGAAGTAAGAACGGGGATGAGCCATGCCGCCGTGGTCGGACACCACAAGCACGGTAGTATCGTCGTCGACGACGTCGAGGAGCCTGCCGATGCATTCGTCGGCGGTCTGGTACACCCGCAAGATGTAGTCGCCATACCGGCCGGCCTCCTGGGTGTCGTACGCAGGATGGGCAGGGTCCATGAACTTCCACCAATCGTGATGCGCACGGTCGGTGGCCCCGATGACCATGATGAAGAGAGCATAGTCGTCACGCTGCAGTTCGGCGATCGAGACGTCCGTGCGAAGCTGGGTAACGCGCACGAGCTCGGCGAGCACTTCGGGCTGCGAGGCGGACTTGAAGAACGCGGAATCCTCGGTCAGCGGCGGAATGCGCTGGGCCCATTCGGAGGGATAGGCAAAGGACTTGGCGGCGTCTGGGGTGGGATAGCCAGAGATGATGAACCCGTTGACGGGCCAGGCGGGGTAGGTCACGGGCACCGTCACGACACCAACCTTGCGACCGCTGGCGCCAACGCGGTCCCAGATCGTCTTGCCGATCAAGGGGCGCGAGTCGACGATCGTGTCGGCGAAGCAGCTATAGCGCCGCGGGTCGTAGTCGCGGAAGTCGTATGTTCCATGCTTGCCAGGGTTCAGGCCAGTGGCGAACGTAGTCCACGCGGCGGGCGAGATGGGCGGATAGGTTGACCGCAGCATGCCGTACGTTCCCCGGGCGATCATCTGGCTGAGATGCGGGAGCTTGTCTTCCGCCACCCAGCGCTCGAGCAGCTCCGGGGTCGCTCCATCCAGGCCAATGACGAGTACTCTGTCGCCCACGTGTGTCACACTCCTTCCTCCACGGACTGGCCATACACTGTGGCCGCCCTCGGGACAGCGGGTGGCCGGCAGATGACGTCGCGCGCTGGGGCGATGCGAGGACATGCGTGTAGTTCGGTGACACGAGGCGCGACAGATCGTCCCGTCGGAGCGAGCCGTGGAAGAAGTGTAGCGAATTTACCTGGAGGCATGTAAATGGGCAGCACGCCCACCGCGAGGCGGGCCGAGCGTCTCGGACTCGGCGCGTGCGCGGCCGCACCGGCAGACCGGTGGCCGCGGCGCGTGCCGTGGCGGGAGAAGCGCGTCATGATGGCAGATATCCCATGGCGCCATGGGCATGTGGCTCATAGTGGTGGCACGGCAAGAGGGCTACACTGGAGCGAGATACAGCGTCATGATGAGGAGGCTAGCATGCGCGCACTGATCTTTGGCGTCGATGGTCTGGCGTTTCGCGTCCTCGAGCCGATGGTGCAGGCCGGATACCTGCCGAACTTTCAGGCGCTCGCCCGCGACGGGGTGAGGTCGGTGCTGGAGTCCAGGTATCCGCCGTGCACGCCACCCGCGTGGATGTCGATGGTCACAGGTCTGAAGCCCGCCCAGCACGGCGTGTACGACTTCTGGGAGTATGACGCGCAGGGCAAGGACCACCTCGTGACCGGGCGCAAGAGCGGCAGGGCCATCTGGAACGTGCTGAGCGACTACGGCAAGCGCGTGCTCGTCGTCAACGTTCCGCTGACGTATCCACCTGAAACGGTCAACGGGATCTTCGTCTCGGGGTTCCCTGGCGCCAGCGAGAAACGCGACTTCACCTATCCTCATGCGTTTCGCGACGAGCTCTTCGCGCACGTCCCGGAATACCGCGTCGACGTCGATCACCCCGCCGTTCGCCGCGGAGACAGGACGAATGCTGAGGAGGCAGTGCAGCTCACCGAGCACCGCATCGCGCTGATGCGCTATCTCATGCGTGAGAAGGAATGGGACTTCGCCTTCGTGGTGTACCGACTAGCCGATTACCTCCAGCACAAGCGCTGGCCAGAGGTAACGGCACTGGAGCCGCCGGAGCTGCGCTACTACCAGCTGCTCGACGAGGCGCTGGGCGAGGCGAGGGAGGCGGTCGGCCAGGACGGCTACGTGTTCGTCGTCTCCGACCACGGCTTCCAGGGCACCCGCGCGACGTTCGCGATCAACGAATACCTCTATCGACAGGGGTGGCTGCACAGTGAACGGAATCATCATCGCCGCTTGCGCCTGGTGGAGTCGCTGACCAAGTCTGCGCTCAGACACATGGGCCTGCTTTACACCGTGCGCCGGGCGAAGCGGCGTATCAAGGCGCGATTGGAAGTGCCTGGCGCGGTAGAGCAGCGGGTGAGGCAGCGCCTCGTTCCCTATCTCACACGGGAGGAAGAGCTGGCGGCGGGTGTCAGCATGCCGTCGTGGTCGGGGACGGCCGGAGGGTATTCGATCCTCAAGATCACCCAGCCGCTCTCGGCCCAGCAGCGTGCCGATCTGCGCGCCTGTCTGCTGGCGGTGCGCGATCCGTCCACCGGGCAGCCGCTGCTCGACGCCATGTACACGACCGAGGTGTTCGGCGAGGGGCCGTACGCCCCCGATACGGACTGTCTCCTGTTGCTGGCCAGCGACGGCATCACCTTCACGCCGGTCCTTGGCAAGCCGTGGCTGTGGGAGTACGAGCGGCGCATCTTCGGCACACACCAGAAGGACGGCGTGTTCTACGCCTGCGGACCGACGATTCGGGCCGGAGTGGACGGGCCACGGGAGGTTCCGTTCGAGGTGTTCGATGTGATGCCGACGGTCCTGCGCGCGATGAATCTGCCGGTGCCAGAGGGGCTGGATGGGCGCGTGCTGAACGAGATCTTTACCGTGCCCGAGAGCGGAGAACCCGAGGGAGTGGGAGCTTCGTCGGCAGTCGCACGCAAGCTGCAACAGCTGCGGCGCCGCTCCGCGTCGCCAGCCGGTTACAGCTAGCGCGCGGTGGCAATGGCCAACCAATAGCCGTGCATGCAAGCACCTGGCTCCTGGGCGAGGGCGGACCGTAGAACCATGGGGATGCATGCTGAGCGGTCACGATGGCAGACTGGCCCACACCTCGGTGGCGATCTCCTCGCTCAGCTCGCTGGTCGGGCGTGTGGCGTCCAGGCGGCGGACCCTCAGCCGCTTATACTCGCCACTGTACAGCGTTGCGCGCGCCGCCAGGTCGTCGAGCCCCCATTCGCCCTTGCGCTCGAAGGCCACCTGGGCAGGTACGTCGAGGAAATAGGATTTCAACGGCGTGGGCGTGGCGTGATGGATGAGTCTGATAAGCAGCCGTATCATCCAGGTATCGCCATACCAGTAGAGTAGCTTGACTGCCGAATCGAGGGTGTAGCGGTCGTAGATGATGATGCGCCCGCGCCCAAAGGCGCGGAGCGTCGAGCGGCGCACGGCCAATACGTTGACTACGGCGACGAGCGTGGCCCAGAGCTGCGTCACGACGCTGAGCCAGATGCCGCGGGGTCGTCGTTCGGGTGTGCCAGGTGATCCGCCAGGCAGGCCGTCGCGGCCTGAAAGATCGGGCAGGACACGATCCACCAAGGCGCCCGGGGATCCGCCGCCGGGGAGGGCGCGCAGGCAGGTCTGCACGGGCGCCTTGAGCCACCAGAGAATGCGATTGCGCCCGATCCCTTTCCACACGACGACGGCATCCTGGCCGGTCGCCGAGAGAGCCTCTCGCAGGACCGCCGCCTGCGAGGTCTTCCCCGCGCCATCGAGGCCGGAGAAGGCAACGACGTGAGTCCGGCGCAGCCGCGGCAGCAAGGCGCGGAGAGCGCGCAGCTGGGCTTGAACAGGCGGTGCGCCAGAGCCTGACAGGTGCTCCGCGAACGCGCGCCAGCGGATGAGCGCGGAGACGCGGCCAGTGCTGCCGCATGCGGTTCTGAGGAGGGCAAGCGCATATCTCGCCTTCCACACCGATGCCCGCTGTTGGGCGCCCTCCCAGGCGTCGGGATCCGAGGCGAGCGCCTCATTGACCCTCGCGCGCACCTGGGCCGAAGGCTTGCGCTGGCGGGCGGTCTTGCGGGCGCGAATGAGAAGGGCATGATGGGGACTGGGCTGCACGAGATGCCGCGTCCCGGCAATCGGCTGTGCTTCGGCGAAGAGCGCCTCCAGGTCATCGGGCGGTAGGCGCCACGACTCCGCTGGGGTGAGCTCGACGGCCTCGACACTGCCGAGATGGAAGCGTACGAACACGCCGCGTCGCTCGATGAAGCCGGCGGCCACAAGCGCCTCGCGGATGGCGACCAACTCGTCCGGACGGCCGAGGAGATCGAAATCGCGTCCGGCGGGCGGGAGAGAGCCGTACACCAGCACGCGATCGCGGGCGGCCGCGTCGAGGAGATCGAGCGTTGATACAGCTGATGGTAGAGGACTAGTAAGAAGCGTGTCGGGTGAGGTGCCCACGCTGTACCACCTCCATACGGTGCGAGCGTCGCCGTCAAGGGGCCGCGACCCGCGTTTGCAATCGGTCAATCAGGCCAAGTAGTACGTGGCGGGGCACCGGCGCGCCGCGCGACAGACGCGCCGCCATGACCGGCAGCAACCAGGATTCGGCGCGTGTCGCGATCTCCGGACGGGTGAGCCGATCGTGATGGCGATACGCCGCCGACAAGGCCCGAAATGTCGCCCAGGCCATTGGACGGCGGACGGGCCGGTAGTAGGTATAGGCAACCGCCAGATGCAGCAGCGTGAGCGCGACATCCGCTGCCGGGTCGCCGCGCGCGGCATCCGGCCAGTCTATGACGATCGGGCCCTCAGCCGTGAGCAGAATGTTGTCGGGAGTCAAGTCGCCGTGGCACAGCGTATCGCCGTCGGGGAGCGCTTCCAGGGCCCGCAGAGCGAGGCTGCGCGTACGCGGGGAGAGCGGCGCGGCGGCGCGGATATCGCGCTCCAGCATGTCACGCAGCGGCGGCAGTGTGGGCGTGTGGTAGGCGTGCAGCGTAGCATGCACCTGAGCGAGCATTTTGCCCGCGAAGGGAATGCGCCAGGGCCGGAGCAGGCCGAGCCAGCGTTGCAGTGAGGGGCCCTGCAGACGTGCGTAGATGATGCCGGAGCGTCCCTCGCTCTCGGTGCGACCGAGTACGAGGGGACACGGTACGCCCATCGCTTGCACAACGCGCGCGACCTGGGCCTCGCGCTCCGCCGCCGCCTCGCAGCCTGCGGGGTAGAGCTTGAGGATCTCATGATCGCTCAGCGCGAAGACTTGCGCAGTGCGGCTGGTCCCAAGCAGCGTGCCTGTCACGCTCATGACATCACCCTTCGACATGCTCAGCCAAGGTCCCGCTGGTCCGTGCGCGCGGATCCCAGCAGCCGCGGATCTGCTCGGTGAGATGGCGACCCCTTCGTGGCACACGTAGCGTATCGCACGTGCGGACGCGTCCACACTAGGCAATGTCGGAATCTTGGCATGGGAGTCGCTTGGGAAGCAGTTGGATACGCCACCTGGTCGCGGCCGGGATATCATGCCGCGCTTCTGGACATATCCCTCATGCATCGCGACGGCTCAGGACTCTATACTGCATCCGTGCCCAAGGCCGGCTGTACCTCTGACGCAGCCGAGGAGGAGATGTGCGCACGTCGTGTCATCCTGACCGGATGGGTTGGCGTTTGCGAGCGACGCTGAGCGCCGCGCTACTGCTGGCGCTGCTCGTCGCCGGGTGTGGTGTCGGAGCAGGCAAAATCAGCGTGCGCCGCTCCGGGACCTCCACGCCCACGGCGGCGGCCAGCGGATCACCTCCGCCAACAGGCCTAGGAATGCTACACACGCAGGGAACGCAGGTGGTTGACAGCGCGGGCCACGTCTTGCTGCTGCGCGGGGCGATGATCCCGACGTCGTTCGCCTATATCAATCGCTGGCAGAAGGGGCAGGATCCCACGCAGATCCTATCCTCCGTGACGTTTGAGGCAATGGCTAGCTGGCACATGAACGCCGTGCGCATCAACATCTCGTACTGGATCTACCAGCTGAACCCGACATTGTACATGAGCCGGCTGGACCAGGCAGTGCGGGCCGCGAACGCCTCCGGTCTGTATGTGATCCTGGACTACCACGACGATCACCAGAGCGGGAATCCCTCGCCCGACGGCCTGATGCACACCGAGTCGGTGACCTTCTGGAAGATTATCGCGGCCCATTACGCGGCCAACCCCATGATGCTGTTCGATCCCATCAATGAGCCCAAGTACGCGGACTGGCAGACCTGGTTGAACGGGGATGGGTCGGGCGTGGTCGGCTACCAGCAGATGATCGCGGCCATTCGCGCGACTGGCGCCCAGCAGATCATCGTCGTCGAGCCGGGGCAGGGATGTGGCTGCGGTCATTCCACCTGGCAAGGCATCGGCTCGTACCTGCCCAGCGACCCGAGCATCATGTACTCTATGCACGATTACGCCGAGGTCGTCCGTGGCAGTCCCAGCATTTGGGACGCAGGATGGGGGCCCATTCTGGGGCACTACCCGATCTACTATGGGGAATGGGCCGTGCTGCCTCACGCGGACCACCCTGTATTCTGCGCGGGGCTGACCTCCTCCAACGCCGACGCGGTGACCAACGCCTTCCTGACTTACATGCAGTCGCGGCAGGCCAACTGGACCGCGTGGGATTTCGCCCCGTACAACCTCATCCAAAGTTTCGCCAGCTACGCGCCCACGACGTTCCAGTCGGGTGCCCCATGGTCGTGCGAAGATCCGTCGGCCGCCCAGGCCGGCATGGGCATGGACGTCATGCAGTACCTACGCCGGTAGCTACGCGAATGTGGCGCAGCGAAGCGCTTGGCGCGTGTGTGGCGGCTCAGGGAGAGAGGCGTCGACCCGGGTGAGCGCATGGGCCGCGAGCGCGATGGCGTGCCACCGCGCTGAGACCGGCCATCCACGATTGTCCTCTCGACGCTTCGGACGGTCCCCACGTGGCAACCTGTCCCTGCGCGGCATCGTGCCATTCGCCCAGGCGGTGGCGGGATGAATGCCTCATGAGCATTGCGCCATAGCGCGCTATAGTCGCCCAAGGCTTGCCTTCGCCAGGTCAGACGAACAGCGTGAGCCCATCCACTCGTTGCGAGGAGCATTCAAGAGCCCTTCTCCTGGACGATCGGGCCTGAGTGGAGTGTGTTACCAGTCGTCTTCAACAGCCATGTGAGAGGTGGAACATGCGTCGCGTAGTCCTCACGCTTGGCCTCGTCTCGCTCATGGCACTCCTGGGCGCCGCATCGGCGTCCGCCGTGCCGCGGACGGCCACTACGGCCACTATGGCCACTACAGCGACGTTTACACTGACTGGCAATGTCGCTGCCGGGGTCAGGTCCGCGGAAATTGGTGACCCGGTCACGTTCGTGTTCACCATGAAGAACACGGGCACCACCACGGGGGCCGAGCGGTTCCTCGTCATCACCAAGGTGGTCGGCGCCACCGGCGTGCATCAGGGGTGCGTCCTGCCAAACGGTTTCGAGATCAGCCCGGACGGCAGCAGCTGCGAGCCTGGTCCCCTCAATCCTGGGCAATCGTCCAGCGCTTTCATCCAGGCGCTCGTCGCCGGCGCGACAAGCGGGGTCACGGTGCGGGCGTGCGTGGTCAATTCGAGCACGGGTGCCAGCGGGCCGTGCCTGACCCTTTCGGTCACGAACCCAGGTTAGTGACGAGAGGGCGGTGGGCGACGGTCTCGGCGCTGCCCGGGTCTGGCGCACACCCGCCCCGCGGGCACCGCGTACGATGCGTCGTCGCTCGCTGGACAATCGGGTAACTGCCAGCGTGCGACGTCAAGACCCGCTGGGCGCGTACGTCACCGACCACACGACAACGGTCGTCTCGCCGTCAAAGTGCACCTCGAAGGTGATGGGGCTATAGCCATCGCTCGGGAACACCGCTGAGACGCGGACGGTGTGCGAGGCGCCAGCACACAGCTGTGTGGAGACGGGGTGGTCCGCGAGGCGCGTGCCGTAGCGGCCGACGATGAGGTGTGCGGCCACGCCCGCTGTGGCCGGGCGATCGCAGGCCAGGGCGGCGGTGGCGCGATATCGGCCCGGCGGCATGAGCATGGGACGAGTCCGCATGACAGTGGCTGCGTGTGCGGTCGCTGTGGGCATCGCCAAATAGCCGATGTGGCCGTGCCCGTCGTGGATGAGCAGACCGTCGGAGCGGGTCGGATCGGGCGCGGGTGCGCCCTGGGTGATCCAGCCGCCTGGCCCTGGCGGGAACAGCGCAAACCATGCTTGCGGCACGACACCAGGGTACTTCTCGGCGAGGCGCACGCCCGAGGGCGCGGGATAGAGCAGGGCAGGATCGATCTGACCCGCCGCTGCCAGCCAGCCCGTCATTCCAAGCAACGCCAGCGCGGCGAAGGCGACGACGGCCAGCCCAGCGCCCCGCCAACCGGCAGCACGTTGTGGCGCACGCAGGGCCACGCGCCGCACGCGCGCGACACCGGCCATGATCTGGGCACGCAAGGGCGCCATGCCCATAGAGAAGACCGCGGCGGCACAGAGTGCGAAGAATGGAGCGAGGTCCACGGTGAAGCGAGCGGGCAGAGCCGTTCCCTGGAAGACGCGTGTGACCGCGGCGGCGGCGAACGTCGCCAGCTGCGCCAGCACGAGCGCCAGGATGGCGCGTCCCTCCCTGGGATAGCGATACACGAGCCAGGCGAGCCCGAGCGGCACGAGCAGGTACACCGGCGCCCACGGCAGCAAGCCGCTCTCGCGCCCGAGAAACATGTCGCTGTAGAGCTGGAGCGCGCTCTGCGGGTGAGGAGCCTGCCAGTTGGGCTGCTGCCGGGCATTAGGGGGCAGCCAGAGGCCGAAGTAGGAGTGGCTATAGAGCGCGATGGTGGCGAACGAGGCCGCCGTTAGCGTCAGGATCGTGCCGGCAGCGTAAAGCGCCTGGCGGCGAGCCGCGACAGGCGCGTCGCGGCGCAGGCGCGGCCAGAGCGCGAGCACGGCCAGGGCCGCGAGGGTGAGCGCCGAGACGGCATACTTCATGTGCAGCCACGGCAGGGCGAACGCGATGACGCCAATGGCGGCGCAAACACCCCACAGGCGCCGTCCATGCGCCGCGGGGAGCCACCGCCGCAGCAACACGAAGCCGAGGAAGATGGCGCATGATGCCAGGGTTGAGGGGAACACCTGACCGGCGTAATCCAGGACGGGCAGGGGTGAGAGATAGGCGAGCCAGGCGAAGACCGCCACTCCGGTCGAGCCGAAGATGCGCCGCGCCTCGCCGAACACCAGCGCCCCGGTCAGTGCCGCCGCCAACGCCTGGAGCACCACGACGGCCGCCAGGCCGCCGATGGCATAGAATGGAGCGATCGCGGCCGCATAGCCAGGCATATAGAACAGCACACGCACGCCGTTGTGGAGGTAGTCGAGGGTATGGTCGTCAAGCGTTGTGCCGAGGAATCGGGCATACACCTGGTGGTTGTGCAAGGCGGGCGCGAGGTTGACGGAATGCCAGTGCAGAAGAGCGTACGCTTGCAGCAAATACCACGGCTCGTCGCCAGTCGTGTGGATGCGGTGTATGAGGGTGAGGCCCGTCACTGCCAGCAGTCCAAACCCGACGAGGAAGACCGTGAGCACCTGGCGGCTGGCGGAGAGCCTGGACCTCACACTGAGCCTGGCTGGCGCAGCGCCGACTTGCATTGGTGAGCATCCTTGGGTGGTTATTCGAGCATTCGACCCATCGTATGTAGCTTACTAGCCATGTCAATGTATCTGCAATGCCCACAAGAGACTCTCGCGTGTCGTCGTCTCCCCTGCATAGGTATCCACGGCTGTTGGTGCAACGAGCCGCGGCCCGCGCCGGCATACCTCACTGTGGCGCAGACCGCGGCATCGGGAGTGGTGGCGCGTCCGGCTACGCGATGACGAACGCGACATTCTGCGCCAGCCAGGCGCCTGCCTGCATGTCAGACGTATCAGGCGGCAGATCCCAGTAGACCCTCGCTGTGCCCGTACCAGCGGAGGGATAGCTGTACGAGAACGAGACAGTGGAATTAGGCGCGTTGACGACGACACTGGTCGCGGCACTCTGCGCTGGTTGCAGCCGCGTGCCGTTCAGGAACCAGCGGATTGTGAGGGTATGCGGACCTGCCGGGGCATTCCTGACCCGCACGATGACATACACGGGCTGGTTGACCTTGAATTGTGAGGTCGGATTCACCGGTTGGTAATTGGCATCCACGCGCGTCGCCGTGACCGCGCTATAGACGTACTTGCTCCCCGCCAGCGTCGCTGTCGGCGTCGGCGGAATCGCGCCCGGCGTCGCGGCTGGCGTCGGCGGAATCGCGGCTGGCGTCGCGGCTGGCGTCGCTGCCGGCGTCGGCGGAATAAAGTTCGATCCCGCGGGCCCTCCCTTGCCAGCAGCGTGCGTGCTCGTCAGGAGCACGCCGATCAATCCCACGATCACAACCGCCGCCGCACTGGCCGCCCAGCCTCCTACCGCTCGCAGATGTCTAGGTCTCACGTTGTTTTGCTCCCTTACTGATACACTTTGCACGGCCCCCGCCCGCTTGTCTGGTCGGTCAGGCCGCACCTCACCGCGCGGCCCAGTACCGCGCGGCATCTGATCTGGTAGGGCACGCACCCAGGCGTTCAACCGATCGTTCGCTGGGACTCGCGCTCGCCAGGCGGTTCCGTCCTGGTCGAGCCGCCGCTCGAGCGCAGCTTCCTGGCGCGCCAGATCCGCCATATCCTCTTCCGGCTGCCGCTCGTCGTCGTGCAGCGTCAAAGTTTGCCTCCGATCTGCTTCTGAGCCACGCGGCAGCCGCCAGGCGCCGTCAATGTCTGGCGTAGCTGGGCGACCGCCCGCTTCAGCCGCGTGCGCACCGTGGCCGGCGGGATGCCGAGTGTCTCTCCGACGACTGTCGCATCCATGCCGGCGTAATAGCGGAGCACGACGACGTAGCGCAGCTCTTCGCTGAGCGCGTTCACGGCATGGCGCAGGTCGAGCATCCCGGTGTGATCGCTTCCGCCCGGGTCAAACTCGAGCACAGCCAGCAGTTCGGAGTTGTCCTCGGGCAATGGTTCCACGAGCCGCGCCCGCCGCCCAAACCCACCGCGCTGCCACTGACGACAGACATTGACCGTGATGCGCAGCAGCCAGGGCCTCAGCGAAGCGATATCCCGTAGCGTCTCCCACGCTTGCCACGCACGCGTGGCCGCCTCCTGTGCCGCGTCTTCAGCATCCGCCGGCCCCACCAATGCGGCAGCCACGCGCAGCATCGCGTCTGTGTGCAGCGGCACGAGCGCGGCGAAGTCCCTCGCCTCAGCCACGTCTCGCACTCCTGGCGTGGGCCCCGGCGGTCTCTACGCACGATGGCCAGCGGCGAGCGTCGCTCCACAATCCTTTGCCCCCCGGGTCTCCAGCTACTCCTGACATGCCCTTCCCCTTTCCATCGGAGACGCCCGCCTGTCGTGCGCTCGCTATCTACAACGATGACGGGAAATGGCCCAAGTGTTCTCGCACGTGCGAAATTGGAGGTCGCACAGTCTCGCTACACGTGCGGCGGTTGGGAATGATCGGGAAGGACTAGTGTGGTAAGGTGAGCGCTATGGGCAGAAAGAGGACGTGGGGTGAGGAGGAGGAACTGTAGTGGACTCCTCTGTCAAGACATTGAAGTAGCCTGCCTCAAGATGGTATCTTCTCCTTCTTGCTTCTCGTACCGCGCGAACCATCGGTTAGGCGCAGACGGTTATCGCATAGCACTGGAGCCGTCATCGGATTTCGGTCGCGTGGGACCAGACGACTTGCCACTGCCCGTCTCGCTGCTCATAGGTGTCGGTGTGCCAGTAGTGCCGGAGTCCCACGTGGTGCCCTCCGTCGACATTATCGAGTCGCGACCGGTAGCGGATGAGTGCCACCGGGCCGTACACGCGTACGTCAATCGGCGAGTCAGGCTCCCATACGCGGTAGTCGAGCTCACCTGAGGCGACCATCCCCAAATACCCATCCTTCGACAGCACCACCCCAGTAGGGGTGATGAGTTGGAAATCGTCGGCGTGGAGCCGGCGCGCGACTTCCATGTCCACCTCCACCAATGCGCGCAAGCGCTCGCGTTCAGTGGCACGCAGCAACTCTGCCTCCCCCCTGGAGGGACGGGCCGGACTGCCTTCTGGTCGATCCTCATCTTGATTCGCAGGCATTGATGCCTCCTTCGGCATTCGGCAGCGGAGGAATTGACAAGCATCTGCCATTTCTCCGAATGGCGTACTATATGCACCCGCTGATTTGAGACTCCCACCTCTCGCCGGCTCACTGCCATAGCTCAGCATAGCTTAACTCGGTGGTCTATCTTATTTCGGGCCGCTTCGCGGTCCGAATTCTTGGGTCCACTATACTCGTCGCTCGATACTCGTGCAGTGCTCCTTGCTTACGGGTTATGCTGGTCGTGCGCGAGTCCCAGCTTTTGCTGAGATCAGAGCAACGGTTCACCTCCTGTGAAAGGGGAGCGGGAAATGGACACCGATCAGATGGTTGATGTCCCCGTGGACGATCCATCGTGGCGGCATGCGATGGCCTCGGATGCCGACGGACTGAAGTTGCATTATGTGCGGTGGGGACAAGGGACACCCCGCGTGCTTCTGCTGCATGGCTGGCCAGGCTTCTGGTACGATTGGCGCCGTGTCCTGCCACGTCTCGCTGAGTTCACGTCGGTGATCGCGTTGGATTTGCGCGGATTCGGCTCCTCGGCCAAACCCGACTGGCCCGTCCATGAGGCATACTCTGCCGAAGCGCAAGCCAGGAACGTCCTCGCCCTCCTCGATCAATTGCAGGTCGAGCGCATCATCCTGGGAGGGTACGATATTGGCTCCCGCGTAGCCCAAACGCTCGCGCACATGGCACCGGAGCGCGTGCACGCCCTTGTCCTCTCTGCTCCCGTCTATCCTGGGTTCGGCAGGCGCCCCTTGGAGCCCGAGGCGCAGCGGGAGCGCTGGTATCAGCACTTTCACCAGTTGCTCCAGGCGGATGCCCTCATCGGTCACGATCAGGAAACGGTGCGCTTGTATTTGTCACACTTCTACGATCACTGGGTGGGCAACAAGCAGGCCCTTCGTCCCGCCGAGTTCGCGGAGATCGTCAAGGCGTATGCGCAACCCGGAGCGATACGCGGAAGTATTGCCTGGTATCGAGCAGGAGGTGGCTCGGGACAAATGGCGTTAACCGCCGGGGATGTCCCGCCCGTCCCCATCCCGCACCCGACGCGGATCCTCTGGGGAGAAGCCGACCCGATCTTGCCACCAGCGTGGGCCGATCGACTCAGTGACACGTTCTCGCACTTGCTTGGGGTGCACATCTTGCCTGCAATCGGACACTTCGTGCCCTTTGAAGCGCCTGAAGCCGTCGTGGAAGCCATTCGTACCGTGCTCTAAGCTTCAACGCTTGTAGCAGTGCGCGTGGCGCGCATACGCCGCCCTTCACTCCGCGCTTCGCGCCAGAGCAGCGCCGCAGCCACACACAGCAGCGCCGCGAGTGTCAGCCAGGCAACATGGTACGTGCCGCTCACCTGTACGATCAGGCCAAGGGCCGGCGCACAGACGATCGCGCCGGCCAGGACCGAGCTCGTGGTCAGGCCCATGGCCGCTCCAGCATCGCCGACCGAGACGCGCTCCCCCGCCCACGTTAGCATCAAGGCGTTCCATCCTACCCTCGTCACACCCATCGCGAGCCACAGCACAACGAGCACTGGCACGCTTACGGGCGCCGGAAAGACGGCCATGACACACGCCCCCACATCAGATTGGGGATGTTGGCCTGGTCAATTGCAGGCAAGATCGCCGCCTCAGTCAACGAGACGGGTCCCACGATGGCGACGACGTTGTCCACGTTGAGGAGCGTGTGGACCGCGGGCAACGCGTCGACGGGGTCGCCCGCATCGTCCTGGGTGTACAGCTTGACCTGGTGCCCGTCCACGCCGCCGTTCTTGTTGATGATGTCCACGGCCATCTGGGCCGCCTGCACCATCGCCTTGCCGATGTCCGCTCGATTGCCGGTCAGCGGGCCGTCCAGGCCGAGCGCCAGTACTGACGAAGAATTGCCGCCGCCTCCCCCGCTGCCGCAGGCGGACACCAAGACGACCACTGCCGCTGTTGCCAACAGACTGATGAGGCTCTACGTGATCTCACAGCCGGGCCTCTTCCTAATTCGCTCACAACTCACTGCCACCGCGTACGACTGCGTGAACCGATGGAGCGTCGTTGGAAAGCCTCTGTGTTCGGAAGAACTGCCAGGTGCAGAGCGGTGAGAACGCGTCACTGACCTGGCACCTGTCCCACGGGAGCAGATGATGCAGCAGGCCACTCTGCGCGCACCTCACGGGGCGCGCAACAGGACGGTCTACCTCCCTCGAAGTGAATCGCCACCTCCTCCCTTTGTCGGTATGGCCTCCAAAGGCAACGCGCGCTCAAGCGTGGGGCGTACGCGTTCCCAACTGTTCTCGACGTGGCGCCGGGCCGCTTCGATGGCGGCCTCGGCTTCATGTGCGCGGAGGTGCGCGATGATCTCGGCGTGCTCGTGGGCGACGAAGCTGGGCCCGGTCGGGTCATGCTTCCATGCGACCGCGGGTAACACCGGAATGAATACCCACAAGCGCTCGACCATGTCGACGAGCATGGCATTGCGGCTGCCTTCAGCGAACGCCACGTGCAGGTAGTAGTTGGTGCGCTGGACGCGCGGAAAGTCGCGCGCTTCGAGACCGGCCTTCTGCTCCGCCTCCAGCGCCTCGACCTTGGCCAGCCAGGTGTCATCGAAATAGCGAGTCGCCAGCTCAATCGCATACGGCTCCAACAGCGACCGCATCTCGTAGATGTCGTGGGCCTCCTCCAGCGTGAAGGTGCGCACGTAGAGGGCTTTGTGCTCTTTGCGCATGACCAGACCGTCTGCCTGGAAGCGGTACATCGCTTCGCGCACCGGCGTCTGGGACACCCCGAATTCGTTCGCTATGTCGTCTTCGAGCAGTCTGCTCCCCGGTAGATACCGGCCCTGCAGAAAGCGATCTTTGAGCTGTGCGTAGATCTGGCCAGACAGCGTGCGATCGACGAGATGCATTGGACTGTCACCTCCCGTACTGAGGGTGCCCTTGTTGCAACAAGTTGTAATCTGTAATCAATAAGCTGCCAAGTACAGAATACAGATGTGTGGTTCGCTCTCGGCGGCTGGGGCGGCGAGCGCCGCACACCTGGGACACACCTGGCGTGTTTGGGATACCCTGGTGCTGTGGCTGGTGCTCACCCGCCTGGATCGAGTGACAGAGAGGAGACGCGCATGACCCAGCAGATCGCAGTGATCGCAGGCGACGGCATCGGCACGGAGGTGATCGCGGCGGGCCTGCGCGTGCTGGAGGCCCTTCAGGCGGGGTCTGCGAGCCTGGAGCTGCGCTTCACCGCGTTCCCGTGGGGCACTGCTTACTATCGCGAGCACGGCCGATATATGCCGGAAGACGGCCTCGACCAGTTGCGCGGCTTCGATGCGATTTACTTCGGCGCGGTGGGTGCGCCAGATGTGCCCGACGCGCTTTCGCTGTGGCAGTTGCTGATTCCGATGCGGCGCGGGTTCGATCAGTACGTCAATTTGCGGCCCGTCCGGCTGTTGGCTGGAGTTGGCAGTCCGCTCGCCCGGCCTGGCGCCATAGATCTCGTGGTGGTGCGTGAGAACACCGAAGGGGAGTATTCCGAGGTAGGGGGCCGCATCTTCTCGGGCACCCCGCGCGAGATTGCCGTGCAGGAAAGCATCTTCTCTCGTCACGGCGTGGAGCGCGTCTGCCGATTTGCCTTCTCACTCGCCCGCCAGCGCCGCCAACACGTCGTTGGCGCGACGAAGTCGAACGGTATTCGCGTGACGATGCCCTTCTTCGACGAGGTCTTCCGTGAGGTCGCCGCAGCATTCCCCGACGTGGACAGCACGCTGATGCATGCCGACGCGCTGGCCGCGCAGCTAGTGCTGCGGCCCGAGCGCTTCGACGTGGTCGTGGGCTCGAACCTATTGGGCGACATCCTGTCGGAGATCGCGGCGGCGATCACTGGCGCCATCGGCATCGCCCCGTCAGCCAACCTGGATCCCGAGCGGCGCTCGCCGTCGCTGTTCGAGCCGATCCACGGCTCGGCGCCCGATATCGCGGGCCAGGGGATTGCCAATCCCATCGGCGCTATCTGGGCCGCCGCGCTCATGCTGGAGCACCTCGGCCATCCTGAGGCAGCGGCGCGCATCCTGACGGCGATCGAGGCGACCACACGAGCGGGGATTACCACGCCTGATCTCGGCGGCAACGCCACCACCGAGGCCGTTACCGACGCCTTCATCGCTCGGCTGGGTACATCCGAAGGGTGAGTGCTCCCCGCGCCGCGCACGCAGGGCCGAGATCGGGGTGGGCAGCGCATGTGACTACCCACCCACGGTCGGCCGCTGAGGATGAGCCGGACCAGACGAGAGCAATTGGTTCCCGCCTGGTCACGGAGGCCTGCAACGCCAATACATGCTGCTATAGCGCGAGTTGGAGCTTGTAGAAGCCAGGCTCGGGCCGGAAGCCGAGCTTGCGGTTGATGGCGAGCATGGGGGCGTTGAGCGAGTCGTTATTGGTGCGAATGTACGCGGCGCCGTACGTTTGCGCCCGGCGAATGTTGAGCAGCTTGAGCGCGAGTGCGAGGCCTCGTCCGCGCCACGCCGGGTCCACACCCGTGATCATCTGGTAGACGGAGTTCCGCTCGCGGAAATAGCCGATGGCGGTCATCCCGATCCACCTTGCCGCCAGTGGGTCGAATTCCGCCCCCGGCGCGAGCGCGATGAGCTGACCGGCGGGATCGTACCACTCCGCCTCGCAGACGAAGCGGTGCCACTCCTCGAACAGTGCGAAGGTGCCGTCGGAGCCGGGGATGTCCAACACGTAGGCACGGTTGAGCGCGTAGAGTTTGCGCTGGGCGGCCTCGGTGTCGCCCAGGTCGGCCAGCGTGAGAAAGTGAATTCCAGCCGCCTCCTGCCGCTCGATAGCGCCCGCGAACCGGAGTTCGTCGAAGCTGGCGAGGTCGAGCGTGGACTCGAAGATGTGGCGGCCCAGCGTGAAGCCGCGCCGCTCGGCGAAGTACAGTGAGCCAGGGTCGTGGTCCCAGACTTTGGCCTCGACCAGTGCCGCGCCGTGCGCGCATACTGCCGCCAGCACCGCGTCGTAGAGCTGAGTGCCGATGCCCTGATGACGTCGCGCTGGGTCCACCACCACCTCGAGCTGGAACTTGCCATCGACGTTCCACGGGTGGTGCCAGGCATCGTAGTAGCCAACCACCTCGTGGGCGTCGTCCTCGGCCATGGCCCGCACGCGGACCTGGCCCGCCGGCGTGCGCGCCTCCGCGACCTGCGCTTGCTCGACCGTCTGAGGCTCGGAGGCCCACATATTGTACAGCTCGACCATGCGCGCCAGGTGGCGCTGGGGATCGCAGGGACGGAGATGAACGGTCATGATGCAGTCTCCTGAATCATCGTGAGGAAATCAGGGGGCAAGCGAATCCTGATGGCGGGGGCGGGACACGCCGCGGCGCGGATCTCACGAAGGGGAGAGCAGCCAGGACAGGGGCCCGCGCAAGCCGCCACAAGGTCCGTGGCCCCTGCGTACCGGGCGCGAACGGGTTCCGGCGGGAGCCGGATAACTCCGCACGCTTTCATGAAAAGGGCGCACTACGGCCTTGCGGACGTCGCCCACGGCGCAATGAGGAGGGCGCGGGTCATCTTGCGGGTGTGTCGATAGCGCATCGCCCGGCCGGCCGTGGTGGAGATGCGAAGCAGCTGCA
The DNA here is from genome assembly GCA_964416775.1 of uncultured Ktedonobacterales bacterium. Taxonomy (GTDB): domain Bacteria; phylum Chloroflexota; class Ktedonobacteria; order Ktedonobacterales; family JADMIN01; genus CAYQFU01. The sequence goes on along the minus strand of CAYQFU010000046.1, from coordinate 2,349 downwards.
GCGGCGGATAAGGGTTGTGGTGCGCTGCCACGATGGCCATGTGCATCTTCCCCTCGCTGAGTATGTCGGTCCGCCAGCGACATGTATGGCTGCAGTATGCCGGCCGGAGTGGCGCGGCAAAGCAGTATAGTCGCGTGCAGGATTCCGGCGTCAAGAGCAAATAGCCTGCGCTGAACTTGACGTGGGGGCGTTAGGACATGGGATGCGCATCACTGCTGCTGCCGAGTCTGTCCCATCCCCTCCATGACCTCCGTATCTCCTCTGTGTAACTCCGTGTAACTCGTTCCCCCTCCCGCCAGCGAGAGGGCGAGTTGGCAATCGGGCGAAACATGGCGCACATCCCTGACCCATACCCCGATCAGGGGTCACCCATACACCTCTGGCCGGCGGTGCGCAAGCGAGGGCAGGCGGTGCCGGACCTCGCGCACGCGATCGAGGTCGAGGTCGGCTCGGACGATGCCCGTTCCGTCCGGCGCCTGGGCGAGCACCGTGCCCCACGGGTCTACGACCAGGCTGCGGCCGTAGGTGACGCGGCCGGGCGGCCGGGGACCGAACTGCGCGGGAGCGATGACGTAGCAGCCGTTTTCGATGGCGCGGGCGCGGATGAGCACCTCCCAGTGGTCGCGGCCAGTTTCGAGCGTGAAGGCGGAGGGCAGGATGATGATCTCCGCCCCTCCCAGCACCAGCGCGCGGAACAGCTCGGGGAAGCGCAGGTCGTAGCAGATGGCCAGCCCGAGACGCAGCCCCTCGACGTCCGCGACGACGATCTCGTCGCCAGCGGTCGTGGTGGCGGATTCACGGTAGGCTCTGGCGTCTGCGGTTGGCTCCGCGTCGAAAAGGTGGAGCTTGCGGTAGCGCGCCACCAGGTGGCCCTGCCGGTCGAACAGCACTGCCGTGTTGTAGATGCGCTCTCCGCCAGACGATCGATCCACTTCGAGGAAACTGCCGCCGTGGAGGATGACGTGGTGGCGGCGGGCGAGTGCGGCGAGGCGCTCGGTGACGGGACCGGGGATCGGCTCGGCATTCGCGGCATGGCCGTCATCGGGACCGAGATAGGTCCAGAGCTCGGGCAGGGCCACCAATTCCGCGCCGCCCTCGGCGGCCCGCGCGATCGCCGCCTCAGCCGCGGCCAGGTTGGCGGCCTTGTCGTCGCGCGAGTTGAGCTGGATCGCCGCCACGCGGAGAACCATCGCTGCACTCCTTCCAACGGCCGACGTCACGCGCCCGCCGGCACCCAGATATTCTTGACCTGGGTGGACTCGCGCAAAAATTCGCTGCCTTCACCCTGCGCTGCCGCCAGCCAGTCCCGGCTCGCGCCATCGGCGACCCACGTGCGCTTCATGTTGCCGGCGGAGGCGCGCTCGACGGCTGCCGCGCCCGGGCGCGGACCGAAGTACCAGACGGAGTCCACGTCGTCGTGCTCGGCCAGCACGAGCGCGAGGGTGTCGCGCGGGCCGGTGACGATGTTGACGACGCCCGCAGGGACGTCGGAGGTCTCGAATACCTGGTAGAGATCGGTGGCGCTGAGCGGGTGTCGCTCGGAGGGAACGGCGACGACCGCGTTGCCCATGGCGATGGCTGGCGCGACCAGGGACACGAAGCCCAGCAGCGGGTAGGCATCGAGGCAGGCGATGCCGATCACACCGATGGGCTCGGGAATGGCGAGGGTGACACCCCGGAGCGACGTGCCGTGCACGGCGCCGTCGTATTTGTCAGCCCACGCGCCGTAGGTGAAGAGGCGCGCGATGGCCGCGTCCACCTCAGCACCGGCGCTCGCGTCGTCGCGCCCGGTCTGCGCGGCGATGCGCTGGGCGAATTCCGCCGCCCGGGCGGAGAGGTTCTCGGCGATGTAGTAGAGGATTTGCGCGCGGGCGTGCGGCATGGCGCTGGCCCACCCGCTCGCGGCGTGCGCCGCTTCGACGGCATTGCGGATGTCCTTGCGGTTGCCCTCCCCGACCTCGCCCAGCACGCGCGCGTCAGGCGCGAGCACCAGCCGGCTGTAGCCCGAGTCAGGCCGCGTCTGTTTGCCGCCGATGAACAGCTTGGGCGTGCGGTCGAGTGCCGGCAAGCCGATGCCAGACTCATCGCCGCCGTCCGCGGAGCTGTGGCCATTGGCGAGCGTGATGCTGGGAGCCGCGCCGTTCGCTCCCTCCGCCTGCGCGGATCGGCCCCGCCGCGCTCGGCCGTTGGCGCGCTCTGGCGCCGCGTGGGCTCCTGACGTGTCTTCGGCGCCTGTCTGCGACTGTTCGTTTTCCCACCGCGGGCGCAGGTATTCGTACATGCCTTCGCGCCCACCCTCGCGCCCGTAGCCGCTCTCGCGGTAGCCGCCGAAGCCGGAGGCGGCATCGA
>CAYQFU010000045.1:14677-27200 GCA_964416775.1 uncultured Ktedonobacterales bacterium | reverse complement strand
CGGGGTGGACCTGGCGGCCGCGCAAGATCTCCGCCGCAATGGCCAGATCGTCGATACGCCCGTTCGAGCACGTCCCGAGGAAGATTTGATCGATCGGCAGCCCGACCAGCTCGCCGATCGGCCGCACGTTGTCCACGTCCGGCGGACAGGCGATCCGCGGCTCCAGCGTCGCGACGTCCAGCTCGATCGCGCGACAGTAGCTCGGCGCCTGGCTCCGCACAAACTCGACGGGACGGTCAGTTCGCGTCCGCAGATACGCGGCCGTCGTCGCGTCGGGAGCGATCAGTCCGACCTTGGCGCCCATCTCGATCGCCATGTTGGCGAGGGTAAAGCGCTCGCTCTGGGTCATGCGCTCGACGGTCGCCCCCATGAACTCGACCGCGGCGTAGTTCGCGCCTTCCGCGCCTAGCAGGCGCACGATCTCAAGGATGGCGTCCTTGGCGAACACTCCCGGCGGGAAGGCGCCGGAGAGCCGGACCGCGATCGTCTCGGGCACGCGCAGCCAGGTCTGTCCCGTGGCGTAGGCCACCGCGATGTCCGTGGAGCCCATCCCGGTGGCGAACACCCCCAGCGCGCCATAGGTGCAGGTGTGGCTGTCGGCGCCCACGACGACGTCGCCCGGCACGACAAAACCGTGCTCGACGATGACCTGGTGCCCGATCCCCTCCTGAAACACGTGGCGCAGGTCCTGCGCGCGCGCGAAGCGCCGGATGTCGCGCTGGAGCGTCGCCGCCTGGATCGTTGCCGCGGGCACAATGTGATCGAAGGCAATGACAATACGATTGCGGTCCCAGACTCCGCCTCCATCCGCTGCCGCTACCCCGGCTGGGGCCGGCTCAGGCGCGCTGTCATCCTGGTGGCGCGTCAGCCCATAGAAAGCCTCCATCGCCAACGGGGTGGTGGTATCGTGGCTCATCACGAGATCGAGGTCCACCACGACAATCTCGCCCGCATGCACAGGCCGCCCAACCTTGCGGCTCAGGATCTCCTCGCTCAAGGTTCCCATGTCGCTCCTCCTCACGCCGACCCCTGCCGGCGCCGCTCATCGTTCCATCTACTCGCTCATCGCCCCGGACACCGGGCTGCCGGGCCGGAGCTCGCTGGACACCGGACTGCGGGCGGGGCCCCCGGGTCACCGGGCGACGAAGGTGACGCGCTGTGAGCGCGGATCACCTCGTCCACCTGGGCGCGGGTCAGCACCTGTTCGTCTGCCAGCCGCTTGACATCCTGCGCGGCAGCGCGCGCTTGCTCCTCCCCGAGACGGATACCCAGTTCCGCTGCCCGCGCAGCGAGCGCGTGATGGCCGGTCAGACGCGACGTCGTGTCTATACGCCGAGACAGGCCGAAACGCTGCGGATCGAGCACCTCATAGGCGGCAGGCGCCCGCAACACGGCGTTGGTATGCACCCCCGCGCGGTGACTGAAGGCTGATTCGCTGGTGATGGGATTGTTGAAGGGGATGGGCATGCCGAGGAGCTCGGCCACCGCCCGATCGATCTCGGGCAGACGGCGCAGGTCGTAGCGCTCCAGCAGCGCCGGCCAGCGCGCAAGCAGCCCGGCTATCAGGCCGCTGAGCGAGGCGATCCCGTTGCGCTCCCCGATGCCCAGCACCGTCACATCGATGCGGTCGGCTCCCGCTTCCAGGGCGGAGAGCGCATTGGCCACCGCGCAGCCGGTATCGTTATGGCCATGGAACTCGATGCCCACGTCTGGATAGCGCGCGCGAAAGTGCGCCACTCGCTGCTCCACTTGCCGGGGCGTGGCGATGCCCACCGTGTCCGGCAGGCCGATACAATGGACCCCCGCCTCGACGACCGCGTCGAAGACCGGCAGCAGGTCACTCAGCGCTGTGCGGAAGGCATCCTCGGCGCTGAAGCGGACGTAGGCGCCGTGCGCGCGCACGCGGCGCACCTGCTCGGTCGCCTCCTCGATCACCTGCTCCAGCGGCCGCCCGTGGCTATACGCGCGCAGTTGCGGCGACGTCCCGTAGAACAGGTGGATGCCATCCACCCCGGCCGCCAGCGCCGCCCCCACGTCCTGCGCCACGCAGCGCACATGGGCGACGACGCGCGTGCGCAGCCCCAGTGCCGCGATGGCGCGCACATCCGCGGCCGTCCGCGGCGAGGTGCGCGGCGAGGGCAACTCGAGCAGATCCACGCCGAAGGCGTCGAGTTGACGCGCCAGCGCGAGACGCTGTTCGGAGGTGAAGTGCGCGCGCACAAATTGCTCGCCTTCGCGCAGCGTCGTGTCCACGATCGCCAGCGCCGGCGGGCTGCCCGGATGCGGCGGCATGTCGGAGACCGTCATGCGATCCCTCCTTCGTTCAGCTCGCGTGTGCGGGGCTCCGCGAGCAGGTCGATCAGCACGTGCTCCAGCACGGCGATCCCGCGGCGGTACTCGCTGAGCGAAATATGCTCGCCCGGTGTGTGGTCGAGGGCGGCGTCACCGGGTCCGTAGGCGAGGATGGGGCAGTTCCAGACCGGCCCCACCACGTTCATGTCGGACGTGCCCGTTTTGAGCTTGAAGTGTGGCTCCAGCCCTTCGGCGTGCAGGGCGCGGACGAAGGCGCTCACCAGTGGCCCGTGCCGCATGCCCCGATAGGCCGCCTCAGCCCCGCGGAACGTCGCTGATGCGTTGCCGCGACGGGCCTCTGCCTCGATCGAGCGCTCGAGCGTCTCGATGTCGAAGCCGGGTGGCGTGCGATAGCCGACCTCCAGCTCGCACCATTCGGTGAAGCCGTCGCTTCCCGAGCGGATGGACCGCAGCGACGGCATCAGCGACCCAAATTGGGCGAGCGGCTGGGCCGGAGCGTGCGCGGCGTTCCACGCCTCGGCGGCTGTGCGCAACGCTATCCAGCAGTCAACACCCTGGGCGCAGACGCCGTGCTCGGGCCGGGCGCTGTGCGCCACCGGCCGCTCGATGCGGACGTCCGCCAGCAGTCGCCCCTTATAGCCGAGCGTCACCGCGTCGGCCCCGCTGGGCTCTCCGACGATCGCGAATGCCGGACGCCATCGGTCCAGCACCGCCCGCGCTCCGCGCGAGGTCGCGGCCTCCTCCTCGACGGCTCCCACCACGACGAGCGGGCGGCTGCGCGGCGCGCCCCGCACGGCCAGGCGGGCAGCGGCGGCGAGGAAGGCTGCCAGCGGTCCCTTGGCATCCACCGCGCCCCGGCCGTACAGCCGATCACCGTCACGACGTACTGGAATGAAGCCGGGCACGGTATCCAGGTGGCCGATCAACACGCACGGTGCGCTCCCTTCCTCCTGACCACGTGGTCGACCAGGACGTTCTCCTGTCCCCATGCCGGCGAGGGAGTGAGGGTCAGCGCCACCAGCGGCGGGCAACTGGGCGATGAGGTTCCCCACCTCGTCCGTCTCCACGGTGAAGCCGAGCGGGATCATCTGGTCACAGAGCCACTCCGCCAGTGGGCGCTCGGCGCCCGACGGAGTGTAGTGCGACAGCATGCCGGTCAGCAGCGCTTCCTCCTCGGCGGGTGTCCAGCGCGGTTCGATGCCTATCGCCGCGTTGTCTCGGGTCAACACGACAGCACCTCCTCCAGGGCGCCGATCACCTGGTCAATTTGCGCCCGCTCGATTACCAGCGGCGGCAGCAGCCGGATCACCTGAGAGCCAGCGGAGAGTGCCAGCACCCCACGGTCCTCCAGCTGTTCCAGGTACGGCTGCACGCGCGTTCGCAGCTCCACGCCGACCATCAGGCCAAGCCCACGCACGTCACGCACGACCGGAGACTTCCTGGCTGCGTCGCGCAGCCGTCCGATCAGGTACGCTCCCAACTCGGCGGCACGTTCGGAAAGACGCCGGTCCAACAGCTCGTCGAGGGTGGCAGCCGCGGCGGCGCACGCCAGCGGATTGCCCCCGAACGTACTGCCATGCGCACCCGGCGGGATGGCGGGCACGCGCGGACCGAGACAGGTGGCGCCCATGGGGACGCCGCCGGCCATACCCTTCGCCAGGCATAGCAAATCGGGCGTGACGCCCGCGTGCTCGCAGGCCCACAGGCGTCCCGTGCGCCCGAACCCCGTCTGCACCTCATCCACGATCAGCAGCGCGCCGTGCTGCTGGCACAGCCGCGTCGCCTCCTGGAGGTAGGCTACGTTCGCCACGCGCACGCCTCCCTCGCCCTGCACGACCTCCAGCAACACCGCCGCGGTGCGCTCCGAGAGCGCGTCGCGCAGAGCCGCGGCGTCGTTGTAGCGCACGTGGCGGAAGCCCGGCACGAGCGGCGCAAACGGCGTGCGGTAGCGCGCCTCCCACGTGGCGCTCAGCGCGCCCAGCGTTCGCCCATGAAAGCCGCGCATGGCGGCCACGATCTCGGTGCGGCCGGTCGCCAGCCGGGCAAACTTGATGGCCGCCTCCACCGCCTCCGTGCCCGAGTTGCAGAGGAAGACGCGGTCCAGCCCGGTCGGGAGCACGGCGATGAGGCGAGCCAGATAGCTGGCGCGCACATCGTTCGGAAAGCTCTCGGCGCAGGTGATGAGCCGGCTCGCCTGATGCGCGATCGCCTCAACGACCCGCCGGTTCGCGTGCCCGACGTTGGCCACGCCGATCCCCGCGCAGCAGTCGATGTACTGGCGTCCTTGATCGTCTTCGACCACCGCCCCTTCGCCGCGCACCAATCGGATGCGACGCTTGCGGTATGCACCAGCCTCGAGGAGCGCCTCATCGTCCCCGGCCGGCTCTGTTGCTGGGACTGTGTCGTCTAACGCGCGGTTCATGCAATCACCGTCCCTCTCCCCGCCAGCGCGGCCGTCACGGCATCCGCGGCGCGGCCATCGGCCAGCACCACCCGCCGCACACCTCCGCGCAGCGCCTCGCGCGCGCCCATCAGCTTGCGACGCATGCCGCCCGTCACCCGCGCCTGGTAGCCGTCGAGGTCGCCGGCCGCCACCCGCGGGATCAAGGAACGTGCGTCGTCCGTGTCGGCCAGCAGGCCAGGCACGTTGGAGAGAATGACCAGTGTGTCGGCGTCCAACGCGGCGGCGACGGCGGCTGCGGCGCGATCACCATCCACGTTGAGCGCAGCGCCGCTTTCAGCCAGCGCCACGGGCGCGATCACCGGCACGTAGCCGCTGCCAAGGAGCAGCGAGAGCAACTCGACGTTGACGCGCTCGACCCGGCCGGTGAAGTCGCCACGCAGCACACGCGGGCGCCCGTTCTCGACGATGCGCAGCACGTCCTTCCGGCGACCGCGCAGCAGACCACCGTCCAGTCCGCTGAGGCCCAGCGCCTGGACGCCCAGCCGCTGCAACGCGCCGACGAGCTGCGCGTTGACCAGCCCTGCCGCCAGCATGAAGACCCGGAGGGCTCGCGCATCGGTGTAGCGGCTGCGGACGCCCGCCGCCGAGGTGACGTACCGGGCCGGCTCGCCCAGCTCTGCAGCCAGCTGGTCGGCGCAATGCGAACAGCCATGGACCACCACGACGCGCTCGCCGCGCCGCACCAGTTCGGCAATATTTGGGGCGATGGCCGTGGGATCGAGCCCAACCCCACCGCCCAGCTTGATGACGTACAGCACAACAATGCTCCTGACAGTTCTGTCAGCCACGCTACCTGCCGGGCGCTCCATCCGCGCGTTCTGAGCACAGGTGATCCCCAGGCGGCGCTGATGGGGATGCCGCCGTGCGCAAGATGGTGGCTCGGGTGTGTGGCGCAGGTGTTATAGATCGGCTTAGATCGGCTTTAGATCGGGTGCAGTCCCGGGAACTCGAGGCCGGTGCGCTCGTCCCAGCTCATCATGGCGTTGAGCGCCTGGACGGCGTTGCCCGCCGCACCTTTCATCAGGTTGTCCAGCGCGGCCATCACCACGACGCGACGGCTATGCGGCTCTACCTCAAAGCCCACGTCGCAGAAGTTGCTGCCGGCGAGCAGTTTGGGCTCCGGGTAGCGAAAGACGCCTGTGCGCTCTTTGACCAGGCGCACGAACGGCTCAGCACGATAGGCCGATCGGTAGATGGCCCACAGGTCGCGGTCGACCAGCCGCTCACGCAGAAAGCCATGCGCCGTGACCAGGACGCCGCGCACCAGCTCGACGGCCGTCGCCGAGACATAGAGCCCATGTGCGCTCTCGGGTTTGGAGCCGGCCTGCGCATCTGAGTCAGATGCATCAGGCCAGTCAAGCTCCTGCTGAATTTCGGCGGTGTGCCGATGGGCGGTGGGTTGGAAGGAGCGCACCGCTCCGCTGCGGTCGGGATGGTGCGTGGATGGGCCGGCCGCCACGCCGGCCGCCGAAGAGCCGACCTTCGCCTCGAGCACCAATGGCGCCGCGCGGTCGAGCACGCCGGCTCGCGCCAGGGGCCACAGGCCCAGGATCGCGGCCGTCGCCAGGCAGCCGGCGCCGCTGATGAGCGTGGCCTGGGGCAGCGCCGCGCGGTGCAGCTCGGGGACGCCGTAGACGGCCTGTTGCAGCAGCTCGGGGCGTGAGTGGTCGCGCCCATACCAGCGCGTGTACCTGTCGGGCTGGCGCAGCCGGAAATCCGCGCTGAGATCGACGATGCGCGGCGCCAGCGCCTGCCAACGCGCAATACTCTCCATGCTGGCCCCGTGGGGTTGCGCGAGGAAGAGCACGTCGCATGGCTCCAGCTCGTCAGGGGCCGAGAGCCGCAGCGGCGCCTGCCCGCTACCTGGGCGCAGGTTGGGATGCAGCGAGTGCAGGTATTGCCCGGCGTGGTGCTCGGACACGACCTGTGTCACCCGCACGAACGGGTGGTGGAGCAGGAGCCGGGCGAGCTCGCCTCCCGCGTAGCCCGACGCGCCGACGATTGCCGCTCGGACCTTTGTGCCAGGACGGGACGGTGACGTGACTGCGGCATCAGATGCGGTGGCCATCAGCGCGCCTCCTGGAGCAGAGTCGGGGCCTGGCCAGCCGACTCGACCACCGGCGAGCTTATGCCCGGCGCGCTCGCGGCACCACTGGCGCCGGCCGTCGCACTCTCCCACGGGCTTTCCCCGCGCGCCACCGCCAGCGCGTAGTCGGCCACGGCACCAGGGATGTCCACTCCAGTCGGCTCGATGCTGTTGCGGAATTCCATCGTCGCGTTGATCTCGCTCACGAGCAGGCCGCGCGGACTCTCGAGCACGTCGACCGCCAGCACGCCCCCGCCAACGGCGCGAGCCGCGGCGCGGCAGAGCGCGTCCAGATCGGGCGTGACGCGGCACATGGTCGCACGGGCGCCGCGCGCGGTATTGGTGACCCAATGCTCCGACAAGCGATAAATAGCGCAGAGGGTGCGATCGCCCACTATGAAGGCGCGGATGTCGCGTCCAGGCTTGGGGACGTACTCCTGGATATAGAAGATGCTGTGCTGGTACGAGCCCAGGGTCTCCTTGTGCTCGAGGATGGCCTCGGCCGCATCCCTGTCGTTCACTCTGGCGAGCAGACGCCCCCACGAGCCCATGGTCGGCTTGAGCACGGCGGGATAGCCGATGTCATCCAGCGCGCGCAGGGCTGCCTCCGGGGTGAAGGCCAGCATAGTTCGTGGCGTGGGTACGCTATGGCGGAGCAGTGCCGCGGTAGTGAGGTATTTGTCGGCGCAGAGGGCCGCCACCGCGTAGCGATTCAGCGTCGGGATTCCCAGCTGCTCGAGCGCATGCAGGATGTGGAGGCCGCGAGATTGGCTCAGGCTGCGCTCGAGGACGATGTCGTAGCGACTCCAGGCGCTATCTGGAGCAGCAAGGTCGAAGACAATCTGCCGATCGTCGATCAGGACGACCTCGACCCCACGTGCGCGAAGTGCTTCCAGCAGCAGCTTCTCCTCGATGCGCACGCGCGAGGCTAGCAGACCTACAGTTACGGTCGGACGCGTCTCACTTTCCCCAAGCGAGGTCTCCTTTCCTGGTCCGGCGGCCGACAGGCCGCACGTGAGTCAACGCAGTGTCGCGCCACGCGCGATCACTCGCCCCAGTCTTCCTGGATTTCGGGCGCAAGCGTCAGGGTGAGTGGGTCGAGCGTGCGTACTTCGAGCTCTGCCCCGCAGTCAGGGCAGGGTATGACCTCACCACGCTCCACATCATCCGCGATTGGGATTGTGCCGCTACATTCTGGGCAGGTCGCCATCGTTCACCTCCTTTCAGTCCGTAGTGTGCCCGGTCGGGTGTGCCACCGCCCCCCAATAAACACGAAAAGACGCCGCTCGATAAGGACGAGCGGCGTCTCATAACGCCAGACCGTGGTACCACCCTTGTTTGCCCCTCACCTCGCGATGAGGAGCCTTGGCGAGTGCTTTCGCACTCGAGCCCGCTAACGGGGGCATCCGGCGAGTTCTAATGGATCTGGCCTACCACGGCGCGCCCGCTCTACGCAGCGCACCGTCGGATAGCGCCTGATCGTTCTTCTCGCGGCTCGGGGGTCTTGTTCCGCGGAGCGCACGCCTGTGGGCTTGCACCACCCGCCCACTCTCTGTTGGCGGTCGCTCCGGTACTCTCCCCCTCATCGCCGCTGCTCTTCAAGCTGTGGAGGATTGTAGCCGATGCCCGGACCGGCAGTCAAGGGTTCTCTCTGCTCAGACCGGCTCAGCCGCCAACTCCGCCGTCACTGGAAGCACCGGCCAGGCGCCCTGCACTGGCTCGCCGTCGCCCCAATAGGCCGGCGCACCGATCTCGGCACGATCCAGGTCCGCCACGTCGGCGCGCTTCGCGCCTCTATGCCGCCTGGTGCCCTCGCTTGACCCAGCATGGCGTCAGTTGTACGATGAGGACCGCGCATGGCAGATTACGCCGCGCGCGAGGAGACCGAGGCGATGCTTGTGGCCGAATTGACTCCGGGAACGACCGTGGGCCGTTATACGGTGGAGCGTGACCTGAGCACGGGCGGCATGGGGCACGTCTATCTGGCGCGCGACGCCGATGGCACCCCCGTCGTGCTGAAATTCCCGCACCTCACCATGATCGGCGATCCTGCCCTTTACGACCGCTATCAGCGCGAGCTGGAGATCGGACGTACGCTGCGTCACCCTCGTATCCAGCACGTGCTCGATGCCGGCGAGTACGAGGGCAAGCCCTACATGGTCACCACATACGTCGAGGGTGAGCCTCTGCGTGCCTATCTGAGCGCCCATGCGCCCCTACCGGTGGCCGAGGCGCTGCACATCCTGGATGAGCTTTGCCAGGGGGTCGCCTACTGCCACGAACATGGCGTGTTCCACCGCGATCTGAAGCCAGAGAATGTCCTCATCACGCCCGAGGGCGACGTCACCATTATCGACTTCGGGATCGCGCTGCTGCGTGGGGCGCGGCGCATCACCTGGGCGGGGCTGAGCACGACGGTTGGCACCCCGGACTACATGGCCCCCGAGCAGATTCAAGGCAAGCGCGGCGATGCCCGCACAGACATCTACTCGCTGGGCGCCATCGGCTACGAATTGCTCTCCGGCCAGCCCCCGTACAGCGGCGACAATCCGTTGGCGGTGATGAGCCAGCACCTCTACGGCACACTCCGTCCGCTCTCCGAGGTCGCCCCGACGGTGCCGCCGACACTCGACGCGGTGATCCAGAAAGCCTTGCGCCGCGACCCCGACGAGCGCTATCAGTCGGTGGAAGAGTTTCGCCAGGCGCTGCTGTCCTATCCTGACTCCAGGCTGCCGGACACCGCTCCCTCCAAGCGGCGTCCCCTGCTGGCCGGCCATCCACAGCTTCGGCAAGCGCTGGGACGCACGCTGGCCATCGTGGCGATCCTCGTGTGCATCGTGCTGCTGGGCGTGCTAGCGCAACTGGTGCATGGCGGCCATTGAGGCGCCTCAGCTTGACCAGTAGACGAACCCCAACGCTTCCGCCTCGTCGGACTCCCAGAGCCCGCCCTCGATGTTGATGCAGCGCCCTCCGTGCAGCACGACCGGCTCACTGGCGAAAAAGGGCGAGTGCCCGTGCACGAGCTGGCGGCCGCCGAACGTCGCCAGGAGCCGGTCCACGTTGGCCGCGTCGCGCAGCTCGCCGCGGCGCGAGAGGAGGTCGAAGAGCTCCGCGATGCGATCCAGATCCTCGCTGCGCAGGATGTCGCGCACGGTCGCATTGACCTCTTCCACGCTCGCGCCAAGCTCGCAATAGCCCACGGTGTCGCTATGCAGGTAGAGGGTCTGGCCGATCAGTGCCATGGTGGGCAGGTCGCGCAGCCAGACCTGGGCATCCCGATCGCCTTCCAGCGCCTCTAGATCCAGGAAACGTCCCCCGTTCAACAGCCAGCGACCGGCGACCTCGCCGTAGGGCAGACGCCGGCGCTCGGCCAGCACGCCCCACATCAGTACGTCGTGGTTCCCCAGCAACGGGATCAGGTTGCCGCCGGCTGCCCGCGCCTGCTGCTGCAGCCGCCGCAGCAGGCCGACTACGCCCGCGCCGTCCTCACCGCGATTGAAGTAGTCACCCAGGCAGACCCCCGTCGCGTCTCCGGCGCTCCACGCACCTCGTCCGTCGACGATCCGTGCCTGTCCGAGCAGCTCGAGCAGGCGCGGACGTGCCCCGTGGATGTCGCCAATCGCCCACACACGCCCGCGCCCAGCAGCACCGTCGATCGTCATCGCGTCCAACTCCCGTGGCTACGCCGTCTCCCAGCAGAGGTCCTGCTCCCAGCTCGTCACCTGCGTCTGATAGGCGTGCCACTCGCGACGCTTCATCTCGACGAAGTATCCGAACACATACTCTTCAAATGTCTCGCGCATGAGACGACTGGCACTGAACGCACGCAGCGCGTCTTCAAGTGAGGTTGGCAGCGGCGTCACCTCCAGCGACGGACGCTCGCTGAGCTCGAAGGCATGCACCTGCTCTTCCCGTGGCTCTGGCGGGGACATGTCCTCGTCAATCCCGGCCAAGCCCGCCCGCAGCATCGCCGCGAAGGCGAGGTACGGATTGCAGGCCGGATCGCTGCCGCGCAGCTCCACACGGGTCAGCTCGGGATGCGCGCCCGGCACGTACGGGACACGGATATACGTGGACCGGTTCTCGTGCGCCCAGGTGATCGTGGAGGGTGCCTCAAAGCCACCTGAGAGACGTTTGTAGGAGTTGACCAGGGGATTGGTCACGGCTGTCAAGGCAGCGGCATGGTGAAGCTGCCCCGCGATGAAGTGCCGGGCCAGGTCGGAAACCACATGATGGCCCCGCCCGCTGAGGCGGTTAGTCCCGCTCGCGCTGTCCAGCAGCATCTGGTGGATGTGCATGCCCGAGCCACTCAAGCCATTGAAGGGCTTGGGCATGAACGTGACCCGCAGATCGCGCTGGCGGGCCAAATGGCGGGCAACATATTTGAGCGTCGCTATATTATCGGCGGCCTGCAGTGCGTCGGTAGCAGCTAGATCGATCTCGTGCTGGCTGGAGGCGACTTCATGGTGGCTGCTTTCGACTGCCATCCCCATGCCGCGTAGTGCGATGACCAGTTCGTGGCATAGCTGGGCGCCCGGGTCGGCCGTGAGATCAAAGTACCCATCCCGGTCCTCTGGGAGTGGCCGCAGCCGGCCGTCGGAACCTACCTCACAGACAAAGAACTCGATCTCGGGGGCGACGTGGTAGGCGAAGCCCCGCTCAGCGGCGACCGCCAGCGCCCGCCGCAGCACGTGGCGCGGATCGCCGGCGAAGGGCCGGCCGTCCAAAGTGCCGACGTCACAGATGACCCGCGCCAGCGGCTGATGCGTCCCCTCCGCTGGGAGCACGGTGAAGGTGGTGGGGACAGGGCGCAGCAGCATGTCACGCTCGTGCAGGCGCACGGAGCTCGCGATGCAGGAGCCGTCCACCCATTGCCCGTCGGTCAGGGCGGCGGCAAACTGGCTCGCCGGAATGCTGACGCCCTTGGCATGGCCGCCAATATCCGTGAACTGTAACGAGATGGTCTGGATCGCGCGTTCCGCAACGACCGCCAGAATATCCCGCGCTCCAGCGGGCAGGCGGTCGGAATCCTCTCGGCGCTCCACGATGTCCTCACGCTCCCTTCGTCGCTGACGCAGCGGCCGGCCAACTCGCGATCGGCGCTCCTGGCAGCGCCCCCTGGAGTCCTCTCAAGGCGTAGCGAGTGGCAACGCTACCCAGGCACGATTCAAGCTGCTCCGTGACGCGCTGCACAGACACGACGGCCGCGGTGGCATCGTCGGTACCACCGCGGGCCAGGGCCGCGGCTGTGAGGCTTTGCGCCAGCGTATGGTCGTCCATGTCCAGTATGGCGAGCGCCGTGAAGTCTGAGGGGCCGATGCTGCCCCAGACGCCGTCGCTACAGAGGATGAAGCGGTCGCCCGGATGAGCGGCGAGCTGTGCGACATCGACCCGCACGATTGGCTGATCTCCCAACGCACGGCTGAGAATATGGCGCGAGGGCGGTCCGGCCCGGCCCAACCGCCAGAGCAAACGCAGGACACCGAGCTCGCGCGACCACGAATGGTCGCGCGTCAGCTGGCGTACCTGCGTCTGGCGCACCTGCGTCTGGCGCACGTGATATACCCGACAGTCGCCCACGTGCGCCAGATACGCCATGGTTGGCGTACACAACAGCGCGCTCAGGGTGGTCTTCAGCGCGCTGTTGCGTTCGTCTCCCA
>CAYQFU010000045.1:0-14577 GCA_964416775.1 uncultured Ktedonobacterales bacterium | reverse complement strand
GTACACAACAGCGCGCTCAGGGTGGTCTTCAGCGCGCTGTTGCGTTCGTCTCCCAGCTGCCAGAGGGCGAGATTCGCTCCCTGAACGGCGTCGACCATGGTGTGCCGAGTCAGCGTTCCCTGGCGGTCTGCCTCCTGCAGCCGCGCCGCCACCCACCTACTCGCGAGGGCGCTAGCTTCCTCACTCGCCGCATAGCCGCCCAATCCATCGGCGACCACGACGAGCAATCCACCTGTTGTGAGAGGCTGCGCGACGACACGATCCTGATTCTGCCCGCGCGCCGCGCCGGGAATGCTGCTCGACCCCACCGTCAGACCCATTACGCGCCCCCACCTTGGGCCACGGCAGGCGGCCGCTCACTGAGGAGCACGTTACGGCTCTGCTGCTTGCTGGTGGCATACAGCACGGCCACGCCAGCGAGCTCAAAGACAATCACCGCCCCAATCGCGATCTGGGTATCGGTGGCCGTCGTCCCTCCTGAGATGATGGACAGGTAGATGACGCCGACGAGCATCCCCAGGTTCGCCAGCAGACCGAGCAGCGGCACCAGGCGGTGCCTGATCGGATGGTAGTCCTCGGCGGATTCGCGCCGGAACGCGAACAGCACGATCAAGCACGTCATGCCGTAGAGCAGGAAGGTGCCAATATTGCTGATCAACGTCACCTGGGTCAGCGTGTCGATGGCGGCGAAGGGGCCGAAGCCCGTCGAGGAATATACGCCTACCAGGGCCGACAGGACGGTCAGCACGACGATGCCGGTATGGGGCACGGCAAACTTGCCATGCATGAGACCGAAGAAGCTCGGAATCTCTTTGTCCCGCCCCATGGCATACGTAACCCGCACGCCGGTGTTGAGGCAGGCCAGCGTCGTGCCGATGATGGCGATGGCCACGGTGATGCCGATGATGATCGTGAAGGCGAAACCGAGGTGCCCCAGCCAGTTGCCGATGATGCCGGCCATGTCGCCGATGGGCGCCGACGAATTGGCTGCCGCGCTCAGCCCTGTGTTGGTGACAGCGCTCTTGCCGGTGCCCGTCACGTTGGTGTACTGGCCGCCCATGAAGAAGTTGGCCGCGAAGTACTCGAATACGTAGCAGATCAGCCCTTGGATCACGAGCGAGAGCATGATGCCCAAGGGGATATTGCGCTTCGGGTTCTTGGTCTCGGCTCCCAGCGCCGTCACGCTCTCGAAGCCGACCAGCAACAAGATCGCGATCGTCGCCTGGAAGATCACATTCTGGAACTGGTGGGGTCTGATCACGTCGAGCGCGCTGCTATAGGTGTACTTGACGCTCCCGTGCGCCAGCCGGTAGCCGATGGCCAGGAAGCTCAGGATCACCAGCGAGACGATCTGGATGACGTTGATGCCAATCGCCGTCGCCGTCGATCCGGTGATGCCCCGGTACGCGACGCTGCCCACGCCCACCGCCATGAGGATGGCGATGGCGTACGCGAACCACGGCTGCGAGGCAAAGCCGAACCCGAACAGGCCCGCCAGGTACTGGATGAGGGTGGAAAACACGCCCACCATCAGGCCGGGATAGATCCAGTAGTAGAGGTGAGATGTCCAGCCGACGACGAACTTGGCGAGGCGAGCGAAGCGGTAGTGCTGCCCCTCCGCTCGGTTGAGCAGCGCCGCCTCAGCGAAGAAGTAGCTGCTGCCAGTGCCCGCATTGGGGAACAGATTCGCTAGCTGAGAATAGGAATAGGCAGTCAGGAACGCCAGCACGAGCGCGGCAAGCAGGCCAGGGAGCATATCCGTGGCCGTCGTGACACCCTTCACGGTTTGGGCCGCCTGGATTTGGAAGGTGAGCCAGAGAAAAGCGCCCGGCGCGATCAGTGCCATGGCGTTGACGGTGACGCCCGTGAGCCCGAGCGTCGCTTTCATGCCGCTTGAGGAAGTGCCAGTAGTGGGGCTCGTTGGGGGGCTCGCCATAGTGGTCTCCTCCAGGTGAAGCAGGTCACGTCGCGCAAAAGCACGCGACAATACTCGCTTCGTTGTCGAGGATGACCAGCGTTGGTCCGGGGGCGCACCAGTTGTGGAGGGCGCTGGAGTGGCTCATCTGCGACGGTGGAGAGGGTCGGGTGAGGGGTGTACCGATTGCCACTGTGCAATGTGTACTATGCACCAGCATACACCGCTAGCTAAAGACTGTCAATTGCTAAACTGCCAAAGACATGCGGCTAAAATCTTGTGCAGATTGCCCTAGATTAGGGCGGGATTATCGAGTTTCGATTCGGCTCTCGGTGGCGAGCAAACCCTGGGCACACGCCGCCTCGGCGTTCAAGAGGGCGGCGCCTCGGATCGTATTGTGGCTCAGGCGGATGAACTGGTAGTGCGGCGCGGCTCCCCGTCGACGCTCGGGTCCGGCGCGCGAGGAGCCGCCAAAGTGGACAACGTCAATACGCGCGCTGCCCGCCAGATCGCCGTGCGCGTGCCGGGCCCGTCTGACCGGCCGCGTCCTCGCAGCCGACTCCGACGAGCCCGGGATGTCGCACGTGCAGATGCTGTCGCCGGCTAAACCAGCCCTACTGGCCGGCTGTCGCCTTGCGCAACGCCTGGTCGAGGTCGGCCAGCAGATCGTTGACCGCCTCGATGCCGACCGAAAGGCGGATGAAGTCCGGCGTGACGCCGGTGGCGACCTGCTCCTCGTCGCTGAGCTGCGAATGCGTCGTGCTGGCGGGGTGGATGATGAGCGACTTCGCGTCGCCCACGTTGGCCAGCAGCGAGAAGAGCTTCACCTCATTGATGAGCCGCCGGCCGGCCTCGCGCCCACCCTTGATGCCGAATCCGACGATGGCGCCGAAGAGGCCGTGCTGGTGATAGCGGCGCGCCAGCTCGTGCGTTGGGTGGTTCGAGAGCCCTGGATACAACACCCAGCTGACGGACGGATGCCCAGCCAGGAACTGTGCGACACGCAGCGCGTTCTCGCTGTGGCGCTGCATGCGCAAGGGCAGTGTCTCCAGTCCCTGGAGGAAGAGCCAGCTATTGAGCGGGCTGATGGCCGGTCCGAGGTCGCGCAGGAGCTGCACACGTGCCTTGATGATGTAGGCCGCTGGGCCGAACGCCTCGACATAGCGGACGCCGTGATATGACGGATCTGGCTCGACCAGACCCGGGAATCGGCCACTTGCCGCCCAGTCGAACGTGCCGCCGTCGACGATGACACCGCCGATCGAGGTGCCATGGCCGCCGATGAACTTGGTAGCCGAATGCACCACGATATCGGTGCCGTGCTTGATCGGGTTCACCAGGTACGGGCTGGGCAGCGTATTGTCGATGATGAGCGGGATGCCGGCTGCGTGCGCGATGTCGGCCACCGCCCGGATGTCAAGCGTGTCCAGGCGCGGGTTGCCCAGCGTCTCGGCGTAGATCGCCCGCGTCTTCTCCGTGATGGCCGCGCGGAAGTTCGCCGGGTCGCTCGCATCGACGAACTTTACCGTGATGCCCAGTTTCGGCAATGTCTGCGAGAACAGGTTGTAGGTGCCGCCGTACAGGCTGGCGCTGGAGACGATCTCGTCGCCGGCGCCGGCCACATTGGTGATGGCGAGGAATTCCGCCGCCTGGCCCGAGGCGGTGGCCAGTGCCCCCACTCCTCCTTCGAGGGCGGCCACTCGCTTCTCGAAGACGTCCTGGGTGGGATTCATGATGCGGGTGTAGATATTGCCGAAGGCGCGCAGGCCAAACAGGTCGGAGGCGTGATCGGCGTTTTCGAACACGTAAGAGCTCGTCTGATAGATCGGCACCGCCCGCGCCCCCGTCGCCGGATCCGGTTGTTCCTGCCCGGCGTGGAGAGCCAGCGTCTCGAAGGCGTAATGCGGTCCATCCTGGCCCGCCGCGCTGCTCGCCGCGGCGGCATCGGCGACATCGGTCTCGGCAACAACGGCCTCGGGGAGTTGCGTCTGCGCGCCCTCACTCGCCTGGGACTGGGCCGTCACGTCAGTATCTGCCACGGTTGGTTCTTCCTTTCGGTTATCCGTGCGACGCGTCCGCCACAGCGGCAGACGGAATCGAGTTTTCGTCACAGTTGGTTCTACCTTTCGCATGTCCTGTCGGGTGTTCGGGAGCTCCACCGGCGAGTGCGTCGAGCGGCAACGTCGTCCGTCGTGCCGGGTCCGGCCGCGCCTGCGAGCGCGGAGACCGCGCGCTGTGTGCGCGCGACGCATGCACCTGGCCGCACGCTGCGGGAACGCGCCGGCAGCGCGGGCCAGGGGCGGTGGGCCCATCTATCTGAGCCCCACTCACGGCGGGGCGCGTGGACCGGCGCGCTCGGCCAGGAAGGGGCGCAGCACCGCGTCGACCTGGTCCCAGGCTTTGAGGAAGGCATCATGGCCCAGTGGGGAGTCGATTTCCACATAGCGCGCCTGGCCGCCTGCCGCTAAGACGCCCTCCGCGACCGCGCGGACCTGGGACGGCGGGAAGAGCCAGTCGCTGCTGATGCCCACGGCGAGCAGTGACGCGCGCACGCGCGCCAGCGCGGCGGCATCCGAGCCGCGTCCAGGCCCTTCGGCCGCGTCGTAGCGGTCCATGGCCCGGGTGAGGACGAGGTAGCTGTTGGCGTCGAAGCGGCGTACCAGCTTCAGGCCCTGGTACTGGAGATAGCTCTCCACGTCATAGGCTTCTCCGAAGGCGGGCTGGCGCGTGGGGCGCGAGGCAGGCTGGCGGCCGAAGCGCGCATCGAGCGCCTCGGCGCTGGTATAGCTCAGCATGGCGACCATGCGCGCGATCGCCAGTCCGTCGTCTGGTCCCTGGCCCGGAGGATAGTCACCATCCTGCCAGCGCGGGTCGGCGGCGATGGCGCGCCGGCCGATCTCGTTCAAGGCGATGCCCATGGCACTCAGCCGTGCGCCGGCCGCGAACACCGCGGCGCGGGCCACGAAATCTGGATAGGCGATGGCCCACTCGAGGGCCTGCTGGCCGCCGATCGAGCCGCCAGCCACCATGGCGAGCCGCCGGACGCCCAGGCGCTCCAACAGGATCCGCTGCGCCCGCACGATATCGGCGATCCCGACCCAGGGGAAGCGCGGGCCGTACGGCCGGCCATCTGCTGGATACGGGTCGGTGGGACCGGTGCTCCCATAGCAACTGCCCAGGACATTGGAGCAGACGACAAAATAGCGGTCGGTATCGAGGACCCGGCCTGGCCCAATCAGTGGATTCCACCAACCGGCACGCGCGTCGTCCGGCTCGGCCGGATCGTAGGCATGTGAGCTGCCAGTGAGCGCATGGCAGAGCAGCACCACGTTGTCGCCCGTAGGGGCGAGCGTGCCCCACGTCTCATAGGCGAGTGTTACGGGCGCCAGCACGCTGCCATCGCGCAGGGAGAAGTGATCCAGCACGTGAGTCTGCCAGGTCGGCAGCACCGACGCGGTCGGCTGCGGTGAGGCTTTGATGGGCAACATGGGTGTCTCCGCGTGGCGGCCCATCATGACGGACAGGCCGCAAGCCACAAAAAGACCTCTCGTCCTCAGGGGCGAGAGGTTGTCGCGGTACCACCCTGTTGCGCTGCCACCTCGCGGTGGCAGCCTCGGGGACTCGACGGGCGTGGTGCCGGGCATCCAGCCCACGCGGAGTCCCTGGGCCGCTAACGGAGCCCCATCCCGGCGCAGCCTACTGTGGCAGGCGAACGCCCGCCGGTTCGATGCGCGGCTCGGAGGTGCATATTCAGCGGGGGGAGTGGCGCCGCCTTCTCAGCTGCTACGGCTCTCTGTGGCCAGTCCCGATCCGTGAACTCTCCTCGTTCTCGCCGTGGCGTGGTGTCCTGTCGGCACACCCGCCGCGCGTTACGCCCGCCTCAACAGAACCGCCCTCTCCGGCAAGCGGGAGAGGGCGGAAAGCCATGGCGATAAGCACGCCACACTGCCGTCCTCTCATCTCGCGGAACATTCCGCCGGAGTTTGCACCCTGCCCGCGACGATGCGGGTGGGTTGCCAGGCGTCTTCGGGCCGTTATCCCTCAGCCACTCTTGATGAGAGCGAACGCGCGCATTCAGTTGTCAGACAAAGGATACCTGCCGACGTGCGCCGTTGTCAAGGCTTACTGAGAATGCGCCAGAACGCCGCTAGTCCCGGCGGGGAAGATCAAGTTGACGACGATCGCAGTGCGCCATGCCGGTCGCGCAGCTCGGCGAGGTCGCGCGCCACGGCGCGACCGGGATGCACGCCCGCTTGCCGGCAGAGCGCGCCGACCTGGGAGAGCACCGCCCGCAGGCGGGCGGGCAGAGCGGCCAAGGACTCATCAGCCGTCTCTGCCGCGCGGCCGGATGATGTCGCATCGACGGGAGCCGCCCAGCCGGCACGCAACGCCGTATGGGGCAGCCACGCGTCGTAGCTCAGGCCCGAGCCAATCGCCGCGACCAAGATCCAGTACCCGACCTGGCTCGCCTCCAGCAGCACATCCTCCTCACCGCCAGTATGGCGGTGGGTGCCAGACAGCACCCCGCGCAGCTCATCGAGTTCCTGGGAGGCACGTGCGATGGCCGCCTCAGCCTCGAATGGGTTCGTCCGTAGCAGGCGCGAAGTACGGGACGTGGCGGTGAAATCCTCGTCGCGCAGGCGCTCGTAGCCAGCATAGAGCGCGCGCAGATCCTGCTCCAGGCTGTGGACGGCGACCTCCTCACATGGCGCCGCGGCCGCAGTGTCTCGCGGCGCGGTCGTCGCGGCTGCCGCATCAGGATGCACTGTGGACGCGCCTGACAGGTCGTTCGGTACCCCTGGCGTGACGGACTCAGCGTAGACCACGGCCGGATCGAACCTGCGCTCCTCGATCACGACGGCCCCTCCCGTCGGCTCGAGCCGGCGGTAGTAGCAGGAGTAATAGCCGTCATGGCAGGCGCCGGATCCTTCCAACCGGGCACGCACCAGCAGACTGTTGCCCTCGCAGTTCACGCGCACTTCGTCCACGAGCACGCGGTGACCCGACTGCTCGCCCTTGCGCCAGAGCTGCCCGCGCGAGCGGCTCCACAAATGCAGTTCGCCGGTGGCGAATGTGGCCGCCAGCGCGGCCCGATTCATATATCCCAGCAGCAGCACGGTCCCGCTGGCGCTCTCCTGCACCACGGCCGGCACCAGTCCCCGTTCGTCGAACGTGACTGTATCCGCGTAACCGTCCATCCCGCCTCCGATCAACCCAGTCGCACGGCAACGCCTGCCGCTGCTAGCTCAGCCTTGGCGGCCCGCACCGACCAGGCGCCATCGTGGAAGATCGACGCGGCCAGCGCGGCATCGGCGCCCCCCTCGACCAATGCGAGCCGCAGGTGCTCGGGCGACCCGGCCCCGCCCGAAGCGATCACGGGCACGGGCACTGCTGTCGTCACGGCACGGAGGAGGTCCAGATCGTATCCGTCCAGTGTGCCATCGCGATCCATGCTCGTCAGCAGAATTTCGCCCGCGCCGCGTGCCACGCCCTCGCAGACCCACTCCACCACATCGCGCCCGGTCCCACGACGTCCACCTTGGGTCCAGACCTCCCAGCCGGAGCGGGTGGTGCCCGTACGACGTGCATCCACGGCGAGCACGACGCACTGGCGGCCGAACGCGCGCGCGGCCTCGGCGAGCAGCTCCGGGCGCTCGACCGCCGCGCTGTTGACGCTCACCTTGTCCGCCCCCGCGCTAAGCGCCGCCCGCATGCCTTCGACCGAGCGTATGCCGCCCCCGAGCGTTACCGGCACGAACACGCGCCCGGCGGCGCGCCGCAGCACGTCCAGCGCGGTCGTGCGCGCGTCGCTGGCGGCGGTGATGTCCAGCAGCACGAGCTCGTCGGCGCCCTCCTGCTCATAGCGCTCGGCCAGCTCCACCGGATCGCCGGCGTCACGCAGGTCGACGAAGCGGGTGCCCTTGACCACGCGCCCAGCGTCAATATCCAGGCATGGAACGATGCGTTTGGTCAGCATACCTGCCTCCGTATGATGTGGTGTCTTCTACCAGACCTGGATGATCAGTCGCGCTGTGTAGTGGCGCATGGATATGCGCCCTCGTCCAGTGCACGCCCGCTCTTCGTAGTGGCGCATGGATATGCGCCCTCGTCCGGCGAACACCCGCCCTTCGTCGGGGCGTCCGGTGGACGCCCGTCGGACGAGGGCGCAACGGTTCAATCCAATTCCGTATTACGCCTGCCGGCGGCAACGGCCGCGGAGCTATGGCGTGCCCGCCCGCGCCGCCGCCAGCGCGGTCGACAGGTCCAGCGTGCCGTCATAGAGCGCGCGCCCGAGTACGACGCCCGATGCCCCCACGCGGGCCAGCCGCCGCACGTCGTCGGTTGAGCTGATGCCTCCCGCCGCGACGAATGCGACCCCGGGCGCCGCTTCGAGCAGACGAGCCAGCGCCTCGGCGTTGCCGCCGGCGAGGGTCCCGTCGCGCTCCACATCGGTGTAGATCAGCGTGCGCACGTCCATGCCGGCCAGCCGCCGGGCGAACGTCTCGGCATCCTCATCCGTGGTAGCGCGCCAGCCCCGGATGGCTATTCGACCGGCACGGGCGTCCACGGCCACGGCGATGCGCTCGCCCCACGCATCCAGGCAAGCACCGAGCAGGGCGGGATCGGCGGCGGCCACCGTACCCAGGATGACGCGGGCGGCCCCGGCATCTAGCGCCGCCCGCACGTCCTCGCGCGTGCGCAGGCCGCCGCCGAACTGCACCGGCAGGCCCGTCGTCGACGCGACGCGACGCAGCACGTCTAGATGCGCTGGCTTCCCATCCCGCGCGCCGTCCAGGTCCACCAGATGCAGCCACTGAGCTCCCTGTGCCTGCCAGCGCACTGCGGCATCCAGAGGGTCGGCATCAAAGACGGTGGCGTGGGCATACTCCCCCTGGCGCAGGCGCACGCAGCGCCCGCCCAACATGTCGATGGCCGGATAGACGATCACGGTGCACCTCCATCGCGGGTGGGAAGCGTCTCCGCATAGCGAGCGCCCGCCTTTGCGCCGTGCCCGCGCGGCGATGCGTCAGGCGCAGCACCGACGGTGGCGCGCCGCACGAAGTTCTCCAGCATGCGCAGCCCCGCGGGTCCGCTCTTCTCGGGGTGGAACTGGACACCCCACAGCGGACCGCGGCCGACGGCGGCGCAGACCGGTATGCCATAGTCCGTCCAGGCGGCGCCCATCGGCTCCGCTGGCACGCAGTGGTAGCTGTGGACGAAATAGAAGTGGGTCCCCGGCGCGACGCCCGCGAAGAGCTCCAGCCCGGTCGCACCGGGCTCCCATGTCACGTCGTTCCAGCCGATGTGCGGCACCTTACGCCCCGCGGGCAGCGCGGGAACCGCGCCAGGAAGCAGCCCCAGGCCGCGAGCATCGTCCTCGGCCAGCCGCTCGAAAAGCAGCTGCATCCCAAGACAGACTCCCAGTAGCGGGCGCCCTGTCGTCACCGCATCCGACAGCGCCCGCGCCGCCCCGCTCGCGTCCAGGTTGGCCATCGCGGAGCCCGCCGCGCCTACTCCGGGCAGCACCAGCCCATCGGCGGCGGCAATGACCTCGGGGGCGCCGCTGATCGCCACGCTCGCGCCCACCGCTTCGAGGGCGCGGGTGATGCTCAGTAGATTGGCCGCGCCGTAGTCGACGACGACGATCATCCCAGTGCCCCTTTCGTGGAGGGCACGGCGCCCCCGACGTCCGTCACGCGGGTGGCGCTCCGCAGCGCCAGACCTGCCGCCTTGAAGAGCGCCTCCAGGGCGTGGTGTGCGTTGCGCGCCCGCAGCAAGTCGAGGTGCGCCGTCAGCCGCGCCTCGTTGGCCAGCGCGCGCCAGAACTCCTCCGCCAGATCGGTGTCGAAGCTGCCGACGCGTGCGGCGAGGGGAACGCCGTTGCGCTCGAAGACGAGATATGGCCGGCCCGAGAGATCCACCACCGCACGGGCCAGCGCATCGTCCATGGGCACGTAGGCCGAGCCGAAGCGCGCGATCCCACGGCGCTCCCCCAGCGCGGCCAGCAGCGCCTGGCCCAGCACCAGGCCCACGTCCTCCACCGTGTGGTGGTCGTCTACCTCGGTATCACCGCTGGCAGCGATCTCCAGATCGAAGCGCCCATGTCGGGCGAGCGCGGTGAGCAGATGATCCAGGAATGGCACGCTGGTGGCGATCGTTGACTGTCCTGTGCCGTCCAGATCCAGGGTCACACGCACGTCCGTCTCGCGGGTGGTGCGCCGCCGCTCGACGCGCCGCGCCGCACGCGTCTCAGTGTCCGAACCACTCACCTCGCCCTCTGCCGACAGCGCGGCGGGGACCGGTCTCGCGCGATCGCCGCTCATCGATGTACCCATCGCTCTGCTCCTTGTCCCTCGCGTTCGTATTGGCCGCGTCCGCTCCGGCCGCGGGTGCCGCGGGCTCGCCGGTCACTGCCGTGGAATGCTCGTTGGCAGCCGCCAGCACATCTGCCAGCGCCGCCACCAGCGCGTCGTTCTGTGCGGGCGTGCCGACCGTCACACGGAGGGCCGCCTCCAGCCTGGGATGCTCGAAACGCCGCACGAGAATGCCGCGGGCGCCCAGGCCACGCCAGAGCGGCAGACTGTTCTTCGCGCCGGCTGGGGGCACCCACTCGACCAACAGGAAATTGGCCGCGGACGGGTAGACGCGCATCCCGGGCAGCTCCGCGATGCGCGTCGCCAGCCGCTCGCGCTCGCGGACAGTGGCCGCCGCCCGGTCGACGACCCAGCCGACCTCGCCGAGGGCGGCGTGGGCGGCTGCCTGGCCAGCCGCGTTGACGTTGTAGGGCGCCTTCCTGGCGCGCAGCCGGTTCGCGAGATCGGGGGGACAGAGGGCATACCCGACGCGCAGGCTGGCCAATCCAAACGCCTTGCTGAAGGTGCGCAGGACCACAAGCGAGCGTCCAGAAACCAGCAGCTCCGTCGCCGGCGACGCGCCCACCGGCGCGTCGCTGCCGCCCTCCGCCGTCCCCGCGCGGACGAACTCATGGTAGGCTTCGTCCACCACCACCAGCGGGCCGCGGTCCAGCAGCGACTCCACCACAGAGGGGGCCAGCGGCGTGCCGGTAGGATTGTTGGGGCCGCAGAGGAAGATCAGCCGGGTGCGGGGAGTAATGGCTGCGAGCACATCATTCGCCCGCACCGTGAAGTCTGCCTGCAGCGGCACCGCCACGACCGACGCGCCGTGGCGGCGGGCGGCGATCCCATAGAGTGCGAAAGTGGGCTCGCAGACGATGACGTCATCGCCGGGTCCGGCGAGCAACCCCACGAGCAGCTCGATCAGCTCATCGGAGCCATTGCCCACGACGATGCGCTCCGCGCTGACGCCCGTGTAGCTCGCCAGCGACCTGCGCAGGTCGCCCGCGCTCGCGTCCGGATATCGCCCGATGTCTGCGCCCCGCGCCGCGAAATCGGCCAGCGCGGCCAACGCGGCCGCTGGTGGGCCATACACACCTTCATTGGCGTCTAGCTTGACGATGCGCTCAACGGGCACGCCGAGCGTGGCAGCCAGCTCGCGCGGCGTTTGCGGCAGATCGTACGCTGACGTCTGATCTGCCGCGGGCTGTGCGGCAGTCAAGCTGGATGTCGGCGGCACGCTTGCCTGGCTCATGCGTCACCTCCTGTGGGCACCGATGCTTGCCGCGGGTCCAGCTGACCAGTGGGAGCGCTGGCGAAGCGCACTTGCACCGAGGCGGCATGCGCTGGCAGCCTCTCGATGGTGGCGAGCGTCTGTACGCAGTCGCCGAGTGCTGCCAGACCATCCGGGGTCAGCATCTGCACCTGGATCTTGCGGCCAAAGTCTTCCAGGCTGAGTGGGCCAAACGAGCGCGCGTACATGCTGGTGGGAAGGGTATGGTTGCCGCCCGTGGCGTAGTCACCGGCGGCCTCGGGAGACCAGCCGCCCAGGAAGACCGATCCCGCGTGGCGCACGCGCTCCACCCACGCCTCGGGCTCGCGCACCACCAGCTCCAGATGCTCCGGCGCGTAGGCGTTGGCGAAGTCGAGGGCGGCGTCCAGCGAGGCGGCCAGCAGGATCGCGCTGTTCTGGCTCAGGGCGGCCTCAATCGTCGGCGCCGTGGGCAGCGAGGGCAGCTGGCGCGCGATCTCATCGTTGACGGCCTCTGCCAACGAGGCCGAGGTCGTCACCAGCATCAGCGCGCTTTCCGGGCCGTGCTCCCCCTGGGCCAGTAGGTCCGCCGCCACCCAGCTGGCGTTGGCCGTGTCGTCGGCTACGATGAAGATCTCGGTCGGACCGGCGGGCAGATCGATAGCCACATCGCCCGCCACGGCGACCTTGGCGGCGGCCACATAGCTGCTGCCTGCGCCGAAAATTTTGTCCACCCGCGGCAGCGACTCCGTGCCGTAGGCCATGGCCGCAATCGCCTGTGCGCCGCCTACCGCGTACACCTCAGTGACCCCCGCCAATCCCGCCGCCACCAGCACCGCATCCGGCACGAGGCCGTCCGGGCCCGGCGGTGTGCAGACCACGATGTTGGAGCACCCAGCCACGCGCGCGGGGACCGCCGCCATCAGCAGGCAGCTGGGATAGAGCGCCCCGCCGCCCGGCACGTAGATGCCTACACGCTCCAGCGGTCGCCACGCGCGCCACACACGCACGCCGGTTGTCGTTTCGACGGGCACCTCCGCCTGGAGGTGCGCGCGGTGGAACGCCTCGATGGTCCCCATCGCCTGGCGCAGAGCGGCGAGATAGACTGGGTCGGCCGCCGCGACCGCCGCGGCAATGGCGTCCGCCGCCACCGCCGGCGACTCCAGTCGCACCCCGTCAAAGCGCTCGGTGTAGTCGCGCAGCGCGGCGTCGCCGCGCGTCCGCACGTCGGCCAGGATGTCCCGCACGCGCGGCCGCAGCTCTTCCAGCCGGCCACGCCCGCGGTCCAGGAGCTCCGCTCGCCGCTGCGCCGAGAGCGACTCCAGGGTTTCGATCTTCATGGCTCGCTCCTCACACAACCAGCTTCTCAATGGGGCTGACCAGAATCTCCGAAGCACCCACCGCCCGCAGCCGCTCGATCACATCCCAGAACACGCTCTCCTCCACGACGGTATGCACGGCGACCCACTCGGGATCGGCCAGCTGAATCACCGTCGGCGCGCGCAGACCGGGCACCACGGATTCGATCTCGGTCAGGGCCGCACGCGGCGCATTCAGCATGACATATTTGTAGCGGCGAGCGGACAGCGTCGCGCGGATGCGCAACAACAGCCGCTCGATGTGTTCCAGCCGCGCCTCGTCGGCCAGGGCGATCGGATTGGCCACCAGCACGGCCTCGGACTCCAGCAGCGTGGCAATCGACCGCAGGTCGTGCAGGGCGAGCGAGCTGCCTGTCGCCGTCAGATCGGCGATGGCCTCGGCCACATTGAGCGCGGGGGCCACCTCGACCGAGCCGGCGATCTCGACGATCTCGACCTCGATGCCGCGCGCGTCGAAATAGTCGCGGACCGTAGCAGGATAGCTGGTGGCTAGGCGGCACCCGCCCAGGTCGGCGGGCGTGGTGATGGCCGATTCACGCGGCACCGCGACGACCAGCCGGCACTGCCCGAACCCCAGTGGCGCCAGCTCGCGCACGCGCTCTGTCTGTCGACGCTCGAGCAGCAAGTTGCGTCCGACGATGCCGAGATCTACCGTGCCACTGGCCACGTAGCCAGGAATATCCTCATCGCGCCCGTAGAGAATCGAGAGGGGAAAATTGCGACAGGGTGCGAAGAGTCGGTTACGATAGCTGTCGAAGTCCAGACCGCTGGCGTGCAGCAGCGCCTGCGTGTCCTGTGTGAGCCGCCCATCTTTCTGGACCGCCAGGCGCAGCGCGCCGTTGGCGCGTCCCCCAGCTGAATCGATGCTCAGCACTCGATGCACTCTCCCGCCACCCCGTGCTGGGGTCTTGCTAGCCTCCCGGCGCGAACACGCCCGCGCCGCAAGAGCATCCAATGAAACCGCGTCAAACAAAAACGATTGCAGGGGTCCCGCCGACCGGGACGCCCTGCAATCGAAAGGGGTGAAGGCCGCGAGCGCATGCTCGCTTGACCCTCACCCCGTCATATGATGATGGTGGATGTGTTGTGGCGTGTTCTGTGCGTTGTCCGTCGCGCTCCAGTGGAGCGTCATATCTCGCACACTCTTCCGCTTCACGGTGTGGTCACCGCCCCCACGGCGGGTCATCAACCGTCCCTTCTACGGTACCAGCCACCGTGGGCGGATGTCAAGGGCCCATGTTCCCGTGACAGGGCCATGGGGGCTGTGATGGCGGGGGCTTTGATGGCGCACTGTGCGGGAGTGGACGAACCTCGGGTGGAGCGGGGCTGCCGAGGACGATGTCGTTGCGCTGGGCGTTTCACCGAACAGCGCCTGCACGTCAGGTGTAGCGCGGACGCCCTCCTGTGTGACGAGGCTTCGGGATCGACCACATCGGCCGCCTCGCCCTGACGGCCTCACGCTGCTGCGGGCCGGTCCGGCGTCAGCCGGACCGGCTCAGGCGTGGGCGCCGGCCAGCGGCAGGGTGAACCAGAAGGTGGATCCCTCGCCCACCGCGCTCTCGACCCCGACCTGGCCGCCATGCGCCTCGACGATGGCCTTGCAAATGTACAGCCCCAGCCCCAGGCTGCCGCGCGGCATCTCTCCCTGCGCCTTGACCCCTGGCGCCCGGTGGAACA
>CAYQFU010000044.1:3619-27352 GCA_964416775.1 uncultured Ktedonobacterales bacterium | reverse complement strand
TTGAAGAGGTGATGCGCGCCTTTGACGATCTGGTGCGCCAGGGCAAGGTGCTCTACATCGGCATCTCCGATACCCCCGCCTGGATTGTCTCCCAGGCCAACACCCTGGCCGAGTTGTCCGGCTGGACGCCCTTTATCGCCCTGCAAGTCGAGTATAGCCTGATTGAGCGCACCCCGGAGCGCGATCTGCTGCCAATGGCGCGCGCTTTCGATCTGGGCGTGACCGTGTGGTCGCCGCTGGGCAGCGGCGTGCTGACGGGCAAGTACAACCAGAGCGGTGCCACGAGCAGCAAAGCAGAGCCAACCCGACGCGATGCGACGCCCTTTGTGCAAGTGAATGAACACACGTTGGCCATTGCGGCAGCAGTCCAGCAGGTGGCTCAAGAGATTGGTCGCACGCCGGCGCAGGTGGCCCTCAATTGGATCAGGCAACGCGGCGAGAACCTCATCCCGATTCTGGGCGCGAGAAGGCTCTCCCAACTCCAGGATAACCTGGCCTGCCTGGAGTTTCGGCTCAGCGACGCGCAGCTCCAGCGGCTCAATGAGGTGAGCAAGATTGATCTGGGCTTTCCATACGAGATGCTGGCCCAGGACATGACGCGTCAATCGCTCTTTGCCGGAATACCCGATCTGATTGATCAGCGCCGAAGCTGACAGGCTCGTACAGAAAGGCGTGCCGGGGCTGCAGCACTGCGGCGCCGACACGCCTACATGGCACGTCTGCCTGAACGGTCACGATGGCGGCCATACGCGTATGCCCGGCAAACTCCGTCCGGCGAAGACCGCTACGAGCGCCAGCCGCGCACGCCGGGCTGATCTGCCGCGCGCCATAGATGCCGCCCATCTCCGACCGTCGCGCCACACCTAGCCACACCTATGCGCACGCCAACACCCCCTCTCCCGCCGCGGCAGGAAAGGGGGTGTTGGCGTGCGCAAGAGGACACTAAGGCATGATGTTCTGATTCAAATGGAACAGGTTCGTCGGATCGTACTTCCGCTTGAGCGCCACCAACCGCTCGTACGTCGCCGCCGGATAGGCGTTGCGCACGCGGTCGGCTCCTTCATCGTCGACGATCCCGTTCACATAGACATTGCCCGTGGCATACGGCCGCAAAGCGTCGGCGAATCCGCGCGTCCACGAAATGTTCGGCGCATCCGCTCCCGCGTCGGGCCACGCGCCTATGACCCAAATAAAGCTCTGTGCCTCCCGATACCCGAAGGCCGTTGCCTCCGGCGCCACCCGCGTCACCGCCCCATCCATGCGCGCGATGACGACATGCGAATTGGGCGAGGGCGAGCCGCGGAAGTGCTCGACGAGCGCCTCGATCGCCTCATCTTCGATCGTGGGCAGGTAGTAGAAGCCGCTCCAGCTGCGGATGCCGCGCGGCATCGTCGCATCCATCGTACTCTGCAGCACCGTGTATGGCATCGGGCCGATCAGGTCGGCGATCGGCTGGCCCACCTGGCGCAGCGGTGCCACCACCTGCTCACCCTGCTCGACGGGACCGGCGTACAACGCCACCGTAAAGAGCAGCTTCTGCAGGTGTAGTGGCTCCGGGAACGGGGGCGCGGGGGGCACCGTCACCAGAACGTCCATGACCATCAGCTCGTCCGGCGCGGCACGCACGAGCTCGCGATGGGCTCCAATTACCGCACGTGCCTGCTCTAGCGGGTAGAGGATGGGCCCGGCCAGCACCGTCGGCCCAACCGGGTGCAACCTATACTCGAATGCCGTCACCACGCCGAAGTTGCCACCACCGCCGCGCACCCCCCAGAACAGGTCGGGGTTCTCCTCGGCGCTGGCGTGCAGCAGTTGGCCGTCCGCAGTTACCACATCCGCCGCCAGCAGGTTGTCACAGCTCAGACCGAATGCCCGCTGCAGCCAGCCGATGCCCCCGCCCAGTGTCAGCCCCGCGATGCCTGTGTCCGAGTTGGTGCCGCCGGTCACCGCCAGACCGTGCTCCTGGGTGACGCGATCCAGCTCGTTCCACTTCATTCCCGCTTCGGCCCGCGCTGTCCGTCCTGCCACGTCCACGGAGATGCCCTTCATCGGCGAGAGATCGATCACCAGGCCACCATCGCAGGTGGAATGTCCCGGGGCCGAGTGTGCCCCGCCACGCACGGCGACCAGCAGCTTCTGCTCGCGGGCGAAGTTGACCGCCGCGATCACGTCGTCCGCGCCCGCGCATTCAGCAATCGCTCCAGGGCGCCGGTCGGTCATACCGTTCCAGACGTGTCGCGCCTCCTCGTAGCCCTCATCCGCCGGCAAGATCAGCCGGCCGCGTAGTTGTCCGCGCAACGCACTCCAGGGTGTCGTGACGTGGGTGGCAGTCGATGTAGGCTGTACCTGGCTCACGTGCTGGCTCCTTTGCTTTGCGGGCTCCGCCATGCGCGGAGTGACGACAAGTATACCCGCGACAGCGCTAGAAAGCCAGTGCGTGCAGTGCGACCGCGATCGACACCTCCTGGCGTTGGGAAGTGCGTCTACCCACCTGTCCATTCATGAACGAACTGAGCTACTGGAGCGCCCCGCACCTGCCGCGTTATCATTATGAGGATCAGGGGTGACAACCGGGCTTACGGCCGTCCGGCCGCGAAGGTCACGGGCCTCGCATCACTCCACTGTGCACACGAGACGTACGGCCGGCTATCCGCGGAAGGCGCGGGAAGGAGTCGCGCGCATGCCCGTGCGAGTGAAGGAATACGCTGTCCTGTTCGGACTCGCCCTCATCTGGGGCGCCTCATTCCTCTTCATCAAGATCGCCGTCGCCGCAGTCTCACCGGCCACGCTCGTCTTCGGCCGTCTGCTTTGCTCGGTCATCGTCCTCGGCGCCGTCGCCGCGGCTCGGCCCGCGCTCTTCGCCGGTTGGCGCCGCTTCTGGCGCCTCAGCCTGGCCGTCGCCGCCATCAATTACGTCGCCCCCTACCTGCTCATCTCCTGGGGCGAGACGCGCATCAGCAGCGGCATGGCCTCCATCCTCAATGCCACCACCCCTCTGTTTACCGTGCCACTGGCGGCGTGGTGGGCCGGACCTGGCCACGAGCCGCTGACCGCTCGCCGCATCAGCGGCGTCGTGCTCGGCTTCATCGGCGTTGGCGTTCTGGTGGGGCCGGGCGTACTGCTGGTCACAGGCAACGGCGTGGCCAGCGCCATTGGCGAGGCTGCTGTGCTCTTCGCCGCCGCGGCCTACGGCGTCGGCGCGCTGCTCAGCCGTGGCTACGCCGGCGCCTCGAAGCTGGTCGGCCCACTTGGCTCACAGCTCGCCGCTCTGCTCATCATGCTGCCGGTCGCCGCGGTGTGGAATCCGCCGGCCCACCTGCCCTCGCTCACAGCGCTGGCCGCCATCGGTATCCTCGGCGCCGTTGGCACCGGCATCGCGTACCTGCTCTACTTCTGGCTCATCGAGCACGTCGGCGCCACGCGCACCACGCTCGTCACCTATCTGCTTCCCTGCACCGCTCTCATCTGGGGCGCGCTACTGCTCCGCGAGACCATCGCATGGTACACGCTGGCCGGCCTCGCCCTCGTCCTGCTTGGCACCATGGTGACCAACGGCACGCTGGCCGGCCTTCTGGGTCGACTGCGCGGGCTCAGTCGTTTGGAACGTACTCAGCCAGAGCGTGCAGCTCCGCGTCGCTGAGCCGTGCGTGCACGAGGCCGTCCTGAACGGAGGCGATGGCTTCGGCCGGCAGGAGGACCAGCCGCGGCGGAAAGCCCCGGCGCAGCACCAGCGCGCTCACCCGTTGCGTCTGGTCGTCCACCAGCACGCGCCGCACATCGCCGATGTGCTCCGCCGGATCCAGCCGCCACACCGGCGTGCCTTCTTCGATCGCGCCCGCGGTGGCCGGCTCATCGTGCGTCACCTGCGCCGGCGGCACGTACGGCGCACCGCCCAGCCCGAACTCGGAGGCCAGGTAATTGATCAGGTCGCCCAGGCGAAAGCGCGCGCTACCCGGAACCGAGCTGTCCGGCCCGCCCGTTGGATCGACATCCACGAACTGCTCGCGCTCGAAGAACGGAAGCTGTTGAAACGCCTCACGATCGCACGTCAGCTGGATGCCGTCGTGCTGGGCGGATGCCACCAGCTGGGTGGCCGCCACACGCTCTCGCGGCCGCTCCCAGCCGCCTGGCGCCAGCAGATTGCCCGAGGCCGCCAGCCCCGGGTCCACCACCAGCCCCAGCACCCGATCGCTGGTTCCATCTACGATGACGCGGGTCAGCGTGCCGAGATGGGCGCCGTCAGTCGCGGTGACCGCGGCGCCGATGTGTAGATCGTCGAGCATAATTCCTCGGGCGTGCCGGCCGGCACGCGATGTCGCGTGAAGTCGCGTGAAGTTGACGTCCTAGTGCTTGCGCCGGCGCAGGCGCTGGATGGCCCGCGCGCGCAAGTACGCCTCATCGTGATCGCCGCTGGAGGGCGTGGCGACCGTCGAAGCGCTGGAGCGCGCGGACGTGGCCGCCGCCGCTCGCTGGCCGCTCGTCTTGCGGTGCGGCGCCGGCACTGTCGAGACCAGCGCGCTCTGCCGCCGCGCGGAATGCCGCCGGCTCGCGGCGGACGTCGCCGTCGTGGTCGAAGATGCATTCGTGCCCTGTGCGTTGCCCCGTTGCTGCTGCGCCGCGCGCGCGCCGAACATGTCACGCGGCATGATGTTGGTGCGGTAGAGCACCCAGATCAGCGCCGCCAGCAGCAACACATAGATCAGCGAATACCGGGACATGCTGCCGACGAAAGGCCAACTGGTCGGAAAGAGATTCTGGGCGCGCTCCAGGTGCAGTTTGAAGAAAGTGTTAGCCAGCAGCAGGACGTATTCGAGTACGATGGATCCAATCAGATAGGCCAGCATCGCGAAGAAGAAGCGGTTCCATTGGCTGCGCGGCGGCTTCGTGCCCGCCGCACCCCCCTGGGGTGTCGCCGTAGTGCGGCTCGCCAGCGCGCTGGGAAGCAAGCGTAGGGCACGACTCAGGTAGCCTGCGACGCCCGCGGGTTGGGTTGTGGCTGGTGGCCCGTCACCACTGGCATTGGTCGTCGTCTGTTCCCGCGTTTTGGTCATGTGACCTCCCCCACTGCGCGCCTGACCGCGCCTGGCACGAAGATGATTGCGAATCGGAGGCATCCGCCCGGGTGGACGTTGTGCCCGCGGCCACTCGCCATCGGTGCTCGCCGTCGGCGCTCGCCCGGGCACGGTCGAATTGGGGCGCGGCGCATGTTCACTTACGCTTAGTATACTCCACCAGGGTAGATCCCGTCAGCAGCCGACGTGTGGGTGGGCGGCCGCCAGGGCATCGTCCGCTCGATTGCGCTGAACCCCGAAAAAATAGGTCGGCCCGGAGGGCCAGGGCGCCTCCGGGCCAGCGTGCGCAAGATGGGCGCGCGTGGCGCCCACAAGCGGATCAACCTACTACTTCTTCTGTCCGGCCTTCGCAGTCACCGCGTCGTTGAGCTCCTTGCCCGGCGTGAACTTCACGCGCTGGCGCGCCGGAACCTGGATCTTCTCGCGTGTCTGCGGGTTGACGCCCGTGCGGGCGGCCGTGCTGCGCACGGAGAACGCGCCGAAGCCGACCAGGCGCACGTCATCGCCCACCTCGAGGCTCTCGCGAACGACCTCGAGCGTCACGTTGACGATATCGGTGGTCTCCTTGGCGCTCTTGCCGGCCTTGGCGGCAACGCGACGAATCAGTTCCTGTTTCCCAATGGTGGCCACTGTAGATACTCCTTCTCGTTGGCAGGGCCCCAGTGGACCCACATGCCTCTGACTCCGGTGAAATCCCCGGTTGCGGGTGTCCTGGCTAACACCGCTACGCGCGAGTATAGCACGCACCTGGCCTCAAGACAACCGGACACCGGCGACCCAGGCGCAGAGCGGGCTGACACGAAAGCCCAATCAGCACACAGGCGAGCAAGCAAGAAACTCTGTGTTGAATGGACTTCGCATCATGCGAGCTGCGTTATATCGCCGGCCGCAAGTAGACTCGCCGCACGGCTGAGCCAAGCAGTACTAAATGGCTACCAGCCCAGCCTTGGCGCGGCTTCAGACAGCCTACCGGCATCATTCGCGTGAAAGCAAGCGAGACGCATGCTCGCTGGCCGTTGTGATTGACCTGTGATGTCGAATTTGGATTAACGGGTGCCAGTGCGCCAGGCGGGCGTCCACCGGACACCCCTACGCACAGGGGACGCGATCTCCAGCATCCGGTATCAGGCGTGGCCGCACCCCAATAGGCCGAGGAAACGGGGCGGATGGCACGCCTGCGCCCGGTTCATTCCGCGGGCGGCTCCCCGGCCGGCGACTCCTTGAACGCGCCCATGAACCGCGGATACATGGCACTCACCTGCCGCTCCACCTCCAGCGACAGCGGCAGAAATGTCCCTTCGGCCTCCGCGTATATTCTGGTCGGATCGTCCGCCAGGCACACGACCGCCGTCGCCAGCAGCGCCCGCATGCGCGACGACACCGCCCGCCCCGCGATGCGCAGCTTCCGCCCAATCGGGGCCGCCTCGCGATAGCGCACGTCCAGCCGCCCCGTCATCATCCAGCGCCCCTCCAACGTCCCCAGCCGCTCCAGCGTCTCGTCCAGCAGCGTCGCGAGGATGCCCCCATGAATCACGCCAGGGAAGCCCTGATGCCGCTCGTCGGCCGTGAATTCGGTCACCACTTCGCCGTCCTCAAGCCAGTAGACGAGCCCCAGCCCGTACGTATTGCGCGCCCCACAGGCGAAGCAGCCCTGGTAGTCGCTGCGGTCGTTGAGCCGCTCATCCGGCACGACCGCCGGCCCCTGGTCGTGATGCCGCTCATCGTGTGCGCTCATGACTCCTCCGTCTTCCTCTCGCCCGGTCCACGGCGCCCTCCGCGCCCGACCGCCGCGGCCGCCGGCAAACACGAGGCCACAACCCAGCGCAGGCTCCGTTGCCCAAACGCCGCCGCCACGCCCGCCAGCCCTACCACCCCCAGCGACCCTAACGTCCACCGGCGTGCGCGCCCGGGCAGCGCTCCGCGCTCCTCGCCGGGCGGCGCCTTCGCCCCATGCTCCGCGCTCGCCCGCAGCGCCTCTTCCACCAGCGTGGCAGCTACCTTGGTCAGCGTCGCCATCACGGCCGCCCCAATCTCCGCCCGCGCACGCGCCGGCTCGCCCACGTACCCCTGAAAGCCCCGCGTCGAGCGCCGTCCCCGCCACATCAAGTACGACATGCGCGTGAGGGGCGGCAGCGTCTGGTACAGTGGCCGCACCAGGTCGGGCCGCACGTGCAACATCACCGAGGTTTCCAGCATGCCCCCATGATCGGCCCGCGCCACCGCGCGCAGCTCGCCTGGCGTCAGCGGGGGCTCCAGCGCCGCGAAGACCTCCGCCAGCGTCGCTCCACGCAGTACCTCCCGCCCGACCGGAATCGCCGGCGCCAGCATCTTCACCCCGAAGCGCCGGCTCACCGACGCCGCCGCTCGCTCCAGCGCGATGAGGTGCGTCGGGCCGAGGTGCCCGCTCACCGCGACGATGGTGCGAAAGCCATCGCGGGCCAGCGAGCGCCCCATGGCAACGGCCACGTTGCGCACCGTGAGCCAGCGCACCCCAAGCGAGCCGACCATCGGCAGCACGCCGCACCCGATCGGCACGACAGGTGCCAGCAGACATTCGACCTCTGGGCGCCGGCGCTCGATCTCGGCGGCCAAGTGCTCCGCGAACGCCTGCGCCACGTAGTAGTCCGTCCCCGCCGGCAGATGCGGCCCATGCGCTTCGATAGGGCTGATGGGGACGAACACCACCGTACGCGCGCGATCCAGCGCCGCCAGTTCGGCCCAGGTCAGCTCAGCGATCCGGCGCATGCCCACCTCCCGGCTCGCCGGAACTGGCCAGCCGCTCCCGCTCGATCTCCGCAGCCCGGCCGTGCACCTTGCGCAGCACCTCCGCCAGCGCGGACTCGGCGTCGACGTTCAGGCTGTTCGCCAGCACTAGCAGCACGTAGAGCGCGTCGCCCAGCTCCTCCGCCAGGTTGGCGCGCCCCTCCTCTGGCTTGATGCGCTTGCCCCCGTACGCCTGGTTGACGGCACGCGCCAGCTCTCCACACTCCTCGAACAGGCGCGCCAGGTTCGTCAGCGGCGGCCAGTATCCTCCCGCGGCCTTGATCGTGGCGTCCACCTCTGCCTGGACATCTCGCAGCGTCAGCCCCACGTGTCCCTTCTCGTCGCTCACACCCGCCTTCTTCCTCTGCCGTCGCACGCGGCCGCCCACAGTGTGCCACGAGCGCTCGCGGCAGCATGCTCAGCCCGCGTCAGGCGCCTGTGGTCGCGGCCACCCCGGCCGGTCGATCAGGCGTACGACGAAACGTAGCCCAGACCACACGCCGTCTATCGCGCAGACTTTGTTGTCCACCACCCCCGCCGCCAGCCCAATCTCCCGCACCACAGAGTCGGTGAGATCGCTCGCCATGCCCGAGGCGCGCCGCGGCCAGGCGATCCAGAGGCCGCCATTGGGATCGAGCGCACGCAGCGCCACCGGAAGCTGCTCGCACAAGTGGGACCGCGCGGTTGCGAAGAGGAGGATGATGTCCGCCTGCTCGGTGGGATCAGCCTGGATGACCGCCCCGTGTGGCAGCGGGCCGAGCGTCGCCACGAACCCGGCCGGCGCGCCGATGAGGGCCACACGGGCGCCCGGCCGGATGCCCAGCTTGCGTGAGAGGGGCACGCTGGCGCCAGCGCTCATGTGCCGCGCTCCTTCCCGCTCGCGCCGGTTCCATTGATGCATGCTGCCCGCCACAGACGGCCAACAGCTACTCGCGCGGCGAGCCGCTCCTCCCCACCAGCTGCCCGGCTCGTCCTACGGCAGCGCGACGCGCGTGATCTCCTGGCCCTCGTCCGCGCCCGCCTCCGGCACCAGGCGTATCAGCCCATCGCGCGCCAGCCCCATCACGATACCACGCAGCCAGGATGCATCGCCTGGCGTCCAGTCGCGCTTCACCAGCGGTCCCAAGGTTTCTAGTGGTAGCGACTCGTCTGGCTCCAATGGGCGCAGCGCCGCCAGCACGCGCCCGCGAAAGTAGCGCGACGTGCTGGTGAAGGGCTGCGCCGGCCGGCCCGCTCTGCGCCTCGCCGCAGCCGGCGCGCGCTCCCCATCCGCCGCGTCGACGGCGGCGTACCCGGCACGCGCCTCCGCCACCCGCGCACCATCCAACGCGGCGCCGTTGGTGGCGGCTGCTGCCCGCGCGTCGCGCAGTTGGGCGAGGGCATCGCCCGACGGAAAGAGCGCCACGGCGCCCGTCTCGGCCAGCGCGGCGCACACCGATGCCAGCGGACAGCGCTCGCACGCGGGCCGGCGGCTCACGCAGATCGTCGCGCCCAGGTCCATCAGCGCCTGCTGCCAGTCGTAGGCGTACTCGCCCGGCAGCGCCCACTCGGCCAGCGCCAGCACGTCGCGCACTGCCGGCTGTCCTGCCGGCCACACGCCCGGCTCGATGCCTCGGAAGACGCGCCACAGCACGCGCCGAATATTGGTGTCTACGGTGGCCACGGGCAGGCCGAAGGCGAAACACGCGATGGCTCCCGCCGTGTAGCGGCCGATGCCCTTCAGCGCGAGCAGTCCCTCCAGTGTACCAGGCAGCGCGCCCCCATACTCATCCACCGCCTGGCGGGCGATCCGCTGGAGCCGCACCGCGCGCACGTTGTACCCCAGCGGCGACCATGTGCGAATCACGTCCGCGGTGGGCGCGCCAGCCAGATCGGCGAGCGTCGGGAAGCGCTCCAGGAACTCGCGGTACTTCGGCAGCACGCGCTCCACCTGCGTCTGCTGCAGCATCACCTCCGAGACGAGGATGGCGTAGGGGTCGCGCGTGTGGCGCCAGGGCAGATCGCGCCCCTCGGCGGCGTACCACGCGAGCAGTCGCCGCTGGACGTCCTCGCGACGCGCGGGATCGCCCGCCGGCTCGTCGGGCAAGGCTGGGATTGGATGCGCCATAAATCCTCGGTCATGCTGCGCAGTGGAACCGCAATTGGGTGCGCTACACTATACGGAAGAACTGAGCGAATCGTCAATGCGCCCGCTCCGCCCGGCGGGACAAAATGCAAGAGAGCGCCACCCATGCCAGCTGACGAGCCAGCACCCATCTCGCACCCGATCCCACGCGACGCGCCGGGCAGCCCCTGGCGGACGCTGGGGGCGCGCGAGGTGTACCGCAATCCGTGGCTCGTGGTGACCGAGTACCAGGTGATTCGCCCCGACGGCCGGCCCGGCATCTACGGCGTGACGGATCCCGGCGACAACGCGGCGATCCTCACTTTGGACGCTGAGGAGCGCGTGACGCTGGTGGGCGAGTTCTTCTACCCGCTGCAGGTCTACGGCTGGAAGATCCCCAGCGGGCTGGTGGAGCGCGGCGAAGAGCCGCTGGCGGCCGCGCGCCGCGAGCTGGCCGAGGAGACGGGCCTGGAGGCGGACGAGTGGACCCCGCTGGGCGCGTATTACCTTAGCCCTGGTATCTCCACCCAGACCAGCTACGCCTACCTCGCGCGCGGCCTGCGTGATGTTCCCGCGCGGCCCGAGGGCACGGAGCGCATCGCCGTGCGCCGGGTGCCGCTGGCGGAGGCGCGCGCCATGTGCCTGCGCAACGAGATCCGCGATGCGCCCAGCGTGATGGCGCTCTGGCGCGCCTGGGAGCTGCTCCACGGGGGCGACACCTCAGCCATATGATATGATGCCTTGCGAGCGGATGTTTGGCAACTTGAGTGCGCTCGCGCAAAGGCGATCGTTGGGAAGGGGCATTGTCCCATGAGTTACGAGGTGAAACAGCCCAGTTTCGCGCCAGTCTTCGTGGAGTTAGTGCTGAATCTCATCGGCATTTTCGGCATCGGCTGGCTGATGGCTGGCCACCGCGTCGCCGGCATCCTGCTGCTCATCTTCTCCCTCGTCTGGATCACTGCCGCGGCTATCGTCACGGTCGCCACCTTTGGGTTTGCACTGCTCTGCCTCGGGCCAATGAATCTGGTCTTGCTCTTGCTGTCCACGCTGATCTTGTTGTCCCGGGTCAGGAGCGCGCGCTAGCGAGGCAGGATTGCGATGGCCGAGCCGACCACAGCCACCACCACCCGCTACGTGCGCGGCGGATGCCCGCTGGACTGCCCCGACACGTGCTCGTGGATCGCCACGGTGCAGGATGGGCGCGCGACCGAGCTGCGCGGCGCGCCCGACCATCCCTTCACGCGCGGCTTCCTCTGCGCTAAAGTGAGCCGCTACCTGCGCCGCACCTACCACGAGGAGCGGCTGCTCCATCCCATGCGGCGAGTGGGCCCCAAGGGCGCGGGGCGGTTCGCA
Organism: uncultured Ktedonobacterales bacterium; assembly: GCA_964416775.1. Lineage (GTDB taxonomy): Bacteria > Chloroflexota > Ktedonobacteria > Ktedonobacterales > JADMIN01 > CAYQFU01. Next base: position 16,060 of record CAYQFU010000044.1, on the reverse strand, counting down.
CGCGTCAGCTGGGACGAGGCGCTGGCTGAGGTCGCGGAGCGCCTGCACGCCATCACGAGCAGCCCCGATGGCCCCCAGGCCATCTACCCTTACTGGTCCGGAGGCACGCTCGGCCTGCTCCAGGGCTATTCCATGGGCCAGCGGCTCTTCCACCGGCTGGGCGCCTCGCTCAACAACCCCACCATTTGCTCGGCCGCGGCGGAAGCGGCCGCCACCTACACCCTGGGCGCCACCCGGCCCAATCTGGACCCTGAGGCCCTGCCCAACGCGCGGCTGATCCTCCTCTGGGGCACCAACACCCTCACCTCCAACCCCCACCTCTGGCCGTTCATCGAGGAGGCGCGCCGCGCGGGCGCCCGTGTCGTCGCCATTGACCCGCTGCGCACGCGCACGGCCGCCCGCTGCGATGAGCACCTTGCCGTGCGTCCCGGTACCGACGCCGCGCTGGCGCTAGGCCTGCTGCATGTGATCTTTGCCGAAAGGCTCGAGGATGCCGACTATCTCGCCGCGTACACTGTCGGCGCCGACCAATTGCGCGCCCGCGCGGCCGAGTTCTCGCCGCAACGGGTCGCCGAGATCGTGGGCGTCGATGTGGATAGTATCGTGCGGCTTGCCCGCGCATATGCCGCCGCGCAGCCGGCGGCCATCCGCGTCAACTATGGCATGCAGCGCACCGCGGGCGCCGGCCAGGCTGTGCGCGCCATCCTGAGCCTGCCCGCCGTCTGCGGCCACTGGCGGTTCCCGGGCGGTGGCACGCTGCTCAGCACGAGCGGCATGTTTCCGGTGCCATATGGCGTGCTGGCCCGGCCCGACCTCATCCCGCGAGGGCCGGGGGGCACCTTCCCACGCGCCCTCAACATGAGCCGGCTGGGCGAGTCGCTCGACCCGGTGGCAACCAACAATCCGCCGGTGCGTGCGCTCGTCGTCTTCAATGCCAATCCCGCCGCCACAGCGCCCAACCAGGAACGCGTACGCCAAGGACTGCTGCGCGACGACCTCTTCACTGTGGTTGTGGAGCACTTCCAGACCGATACCGCCGACTACGCCGACATCCTCCTCCCCGCGACCACCCAGCTCGAGCACGCCGATCTCCTCAAGTCGTACGGGCACCTCTACTGGACCTGGAACGAGCCCGCCATCACCCCTCTGGGCGAGGCGCTGCCTAACACGGAGATCTTTCGCCGGCTGGCGGCTGCCATGGGGCTGGATGACCCCTGCTTCCACGAATCGGACGAAGCGCTGGCGCGCCAGGCCCTGGCGGCCGCCACTGCCCGCGACACGGCGGCGATGGAGGGCATCACGCTGGAGGCGTTGCGCGCGGCCGGCTCCCTGCGTCTGCGCTACCCGCCGCACTACGCACCGCTGGCCGCAGGCGGCTTCACCACCCCCTCCGGCCGCTGCGAGTTGTATTCCGCGAGCATGGCTCAGGCCGGGCTCGACCCGCTGCCGGCCTACATACCGCCCAACGAAAGCCCCGCCAGCAACCCTGCGCTCGCGGCCCGCTTCCCGCTGAACTTGCTCTCGACCCCTGCCCACCACTTCCTCAACTCGACCTTCGCCAACGTGCTGGATACCTATGCCGGCGAGCCGCACCTCGCCATCCATCCCGAAGACGCCCGCCCGCGCGGCATCGTCGAAGGGGCCATGGTGCGCGTGTTCAATGATCGCGGGGCCTTCGAGGTCCGGGCAACGCTCTCCACGGATGTGCGGCCGGGCGTCGTCCACGCCCCCTCGGTCTGGTGGCCGCGCCGCATGCCCGGCGGACGCGGCGTCAACGCCACGACGCCCGAAGTGGATGCCGACCTGGGCGGCGCGCCGACGTTCTACGACAATCTCGTCCAGGTCGAGCCGATTGCATAGGCGGCCTCCCCTAGCCAGCCGCCGCCGCTCCACCTCCGCTTTGCGTGATCCGCTACGAACTCCATCGGGCCTCCACCCGTATATGGTGTGACCCCACTGTGCGGGGGCGCTTCCATCCTGTGCCGGCGCTGTGATGCCGGTGCACTACAGTCTTACCAGCGCCGGCCTCATGGCGAAGGTGCGGCTGGCAGACATGAGAAGGGCCAGGGATCTCACATTATGCACCTCTTGCTCCGCGTCGCGGCCGTCCTGTTCCTCATCTGGCTGGTGCTGACGCTCATCGGCCTCGTGTTCCACGGGCTGATCCACCTGCTGTGGATCGTCATCGTGATCGCCCTCGCCGTCTGGATCTGGCAGCGCGTTGCGGGCCGGAGCACCGCCAGGCGGTTGTAGTCGCTTTGCCCTGGCGCGCCACGTGCGATATCAGGCCCCAATCGAAGCTGCGCTGAGCCAATGGGGGCTCAGTCGATCGTCGCAGATCGTCGATTCTCGGGGAGGGTGCCACGATGCGCGCTGACGCACAGACACAGGCGGCCGTCGAGGCAGTGCTGGACCAATTCGCCAACGCGTATGCCGCTCGCGACGTCAATAGAGTTCTGCAGCTCTTCGCGCCCGAAGGGGACGCGATGTTCCTGGGCACCGGCGCCGACGAAAAGCGCTATGGACTGGCCGAGATCAAGCGACAGGTCGAGCGTGACCTGGACCAGGCGCACTCCATTCACTGGAACTGGGTGTGGGACAATGTGTCGCGCACGGGGCCCGTGGCCTGGGTCACGGCGGATGCCATCGTGCGGGTGATGAACGGCCAGGACATGCACCTCCCCGTGCGGCTGACCGCCGTGCTGGAGGAAGGCGACACCGCGTGGCGCATCGCGCAGATGCACGTCTCGTTGCCCGCCTCCGGCCAGGAAGAAGGCCGCTCTTTCCCCTGCGACTGAGTCCGTCACACGACCGCCGCCTCACGCCAGCTCGCGCCCTCACGCGCCGGGAAGGCGCAGCGTGGGATACTGCGCCTCGTCGTCGCGCAGTAATATCCCTTCCGCCACCATCGCCTGCACCTCGCGCGTCAGGCGCGTGGGTCCCAGCGCGGCGAGCGTCCCGAAGTACGGCGAGCGCGCGGCCCCAGCGCCTGTATTGACCGAGCCGGTGAGGATGCGCACCAGCCCCGTCACGCCCACCTGATACGGCAGCTCGCGCAGGCACGCCAGAATCGTCGCACGCACCTCCTCGCCGCTGGGCGCGGCTGCCGTCGGACGCAACTTTCGCCCAGCGGGCGCCGCAGCGACCACGCCGCGACAGCGGTCGCACACTCCACATGCTGCTACGAGCAGCCGCTCGCCGAAGTGGCGCGCGATGACGCGCTGCCGGCAGGCAGTAGCCTGTGTGTAGGCCACGAGCGTGTCCACCTGCCGGTCATGCCGATCGGCCAGGAATGCCAGCAGCTCAGGCAGGGCGGTCTTGCCGTCCGTGGGTGGCGGGCTGATCTCCACCAGCAGGTCGCGCGCGCCATCGCGGTACTCGATCAATCCGGCATCGCGCCAGCCCAGCAGCCGATCCTCCAGCGCGGTCGGCGAGAGACCCAGCTCCGCGGCGAGCACCACCAGATCGAGTGTCTGGAATTGGCGCGGTCGCAGGTGCGCCGCGTTGGTGAAGGCATGGAACGCCGCCGCGGCGGCGGGGTCCTCCGGCAGATCCACGCCCAGGCGCACATTCGGCGCGCGGGGCACGTCCAGATGGCGGCGCACGAAGCCGGCACGCTCCAACAGGCTCAGCGCCACGCGAGCGGCCGTATCGTCCACCTGCCGCCCGCTGGCCTCGATGGCGGCGCTCACGTCGCGCTCCAGGTCGGCCGCCGCCACGCGACCGGCGGGCACGCCCATGGGCGCTCCCGCGCGCACGAGGCCGCGGGTGGTGGCATAGACCGCCCGCAGTGTCTCGATGGATAGCTCGTCCTGGCTCACGTGCCGCCGCACCTGGGCAATATCCGCCGTGGAGGCGAAAAGCACGCAGCGCGACGGCTTGCCATCGCGACCCGCCCGACCGGACTCCTGGACGTACGCCTCCAGCGACCCAGGAAGCTGGTAGTGGACGATGAAGCGCACGTCCGGCTTGTCGATCCCCATGCCAAACGCCACCGTGGCCACTACTACCCGCGCCCGGCCCGAGATGAAGGCGTCCTGCGCCGCCTCGCGCTCGGCCCGCTCCATTCCCGCATGGTAATAGCGCGCGCTGATGCCCCGGCGGCGCGCCAGGAAGTCCGCCACCCGCTCGCAGCCCTCGCGCGAGCGCACGTAGACGATGCCCGCGCCCGGTGTCTCCTGGATGATGCGCGCCAGCACACTCTGGCGCTCCTCGTTGTTCGCCACCCGCACGACCTCGTACGCCAGGTTGGGCCGGAATACTCCGCGATTGATGATGCGCAGGTCGCGCCGCAGCGCGTCGGCGATGCTGTCGCGCACCTCAGGCGTCGCGGTGGCGGTGAGGGCCAGCACGGGCGGCGCCGCGCCGGCCGCGGCGAGCTGAGCCAGCGCCCGCTCGATGAAGAGATAGTCGGGCCGGAAGTCATGGCCCCACATGCTCACGCAGTGCGCCTCGTCCACCACGAACCGCGCCACGCCCGCTCGCCGCAGCGCGTAGATGAAGGATTGCTGGCGCAGCCGTTCGGGCGCGGCGTACACCAGCTTGTAGCGGCCGGCCGCGATGTCGCGCAGTCGCTGGTCCAGCTCGTCCCGGTCGACCAGACTGTTGATGACCGTAGCCCGCGCGCGCACGGCCGCGGGCAAGCCCTCGATCTGGTCCTTCATGAGCGCGATGAGCGGCGAGATGAGCACGGTCGTCCCCGGCAGCAGCAGCGCCGGGAGCTGGTAGCACAGCGACTTGCCGGCGCCGGTGGGCATGAGCGCCAGCACGTCCTCTCCTCGCATCACCGCCTGGATGACGGTCGCCTGACCGGGTAGGAAGCTCTCGTAGCCAAAGTGATCGCGCAGGGCGTCGAGCAGATCGGCGGAGGCCGGCTCCTCGTCCTCGTCAGACGCAGGCGCGCCGGCGGCTTCCTCGTCTTCCGGCTCGGCATCGCCGTCCACCGGCTCCGCCTCCCGCGGACGCGACAAGCGGGCGCGCGCCGAGCCGATGCGCGCGCGGTCGCGGCCGCGCGGGCCAGGCACCGGGCTCGTGCCGCCCGCCCGCGCGGAATCGAGCGCCGCGGCAAGCATGGACCGCAGCGACACGACTTCGCGCAGGTCCAGTTCGTCCAGCCGCGCCCCCAGCGATGCCGCCCATTCCGCGTCGCCCAGCGCCTCGGCGACGGCGATCGTCTCGCGCACCACCCATGCCGACGGCGCATCCTGATACGCCGCGAAGACGCGGGCCACGTGGTCGCGTGCGCCGCTCTCGTCGCCCAGCGCCGCCAGGCAGCGGGCCACCCCGAGCAGCGCCCCTGTGCCGGTGGGCGCCAGCGCCTGAGCGCGGCGATAGGCCTCAGCCGCCGCGACCTGATCGCCGGCGGCCAGCGCCACCTCGGCGCAGATGAGCCAGGTCGTCACGCGGTCGCCGACCTCGCCGCACAGCCGTGTTGCCAGCGCCTGCGCCTCCGCCACGCGACCAGCGGCCAGGTAGGCTCGCGCCAGCCATTGGCAGGCGCCCAGGGCCTCGCTGCGGGCCAGCCGCGCCTCCAGGAGCGCCACCGCGTCCTGCGGCTGGCCGAGCGCCAGCGCCAACCGCGCCAGGTCGTCATCTATGCGCACGGTCTCGCCCTGAAAGGGGCGCAGCGCCGTGTAGATGCGGCTGGCGGCGTCGTGCGCGCCGGGATCGCCAACGCGCGCGAGACACAGCGCGACCGATAGGCCAAGCGTGACGGGCATGCGCTCCAGCCGCTCGGCCAGGGCGGCGCCATCCGGGCCGCACAGGTCCGCGAGGAGTGCCGCGATGCCCTCAGAGAGCGCGGTAGTCAACTTCAGCCTCGTACTCTGGCAAGGTGTGGACGCCAACGACCAGCGGCCAACAGCGCCCATCATACGCCCGGCTCACGCCAAGCGCAAGCCAGCAGCGTTGCGGACCACCCAGCGCCGCGCGCAGGTCGTCGCCGGCCAGCGTCACGCTGCGCACCGCGCCGGGCACCGCCGCAGCGCGCTGCGCCAGCAGCCGGCGCCCCCACGCCCGCCACTTCAGGTCCGTGCAGGTCGCGCTCGCCACGTCCGGCGGCAGGCCCGGGAAGGCCAGCCGCGCCTCGTACTTGCCGCTGTATGTATCGTGGCGGAAGGTGGCTGTCATCTCGGCGACTTCCAGCGTCGCCAGCGAGCGCGTGCCATGCGGCCAGAGCGCCTCGGGCGAGGCCGCGGCGGCAGCCAGCACGGCGGCACGCTCCGCCTCGGGCAGCGTTCCGGCGAGGCGCGGACGGTGGTGAGCGAAGTCGCAGATCCAGTCTTCCACGTGCGGCGGATCGGGGCGCGCGTGGCCGAGGCGCAGCTCCACGAGATCGAATGGGCGCATCACGCGCCGTCTCTCCGCGCTGGGCGCCCCTACCACGGGCGCGAACGTGATGTCGCCGAGCAGCACGCTGCCGAACTCTCGCACCGGTCTGATCCACGTGGCCGGCGCGTCTGTGCGGACCCCGGCGATGCACACGCCGGTCTTCATCAGCGTCACGGCCAGCATCACCAGCGTCACGTTCATCCCGCCGCCTCCCGCGCGATGCGCGCTGGGCGCCGCGGCTGCGCGCGTGCCGGCAGCACCAGATGATGCACTTCCAGTCCTGGCCGCAAGCGCGCGAACGCCTCGGCTACCAGCCGGCGGTGACACCGCTCCGGCTCTGGCTCGGCGCAGAGCAGGCAGGGCCGGGCATAGCGCGCGGCAATGTCGCCGAGCGCGGCGCTGACCGGTCGTTCGCGCAGCAGCGCCTCGAACGCGGGCTCGTAGGCTTCCCAGTCGTGGTCCTGGTGGTACTTGTCCAGGATCGCCGCGGTGGGGGCCAGGCGCGGCTCCTCGTGATAGCCGATGCCGAACGTCTCGAGGATGAATGCCAGGTCGTCGCGCTTGGCGTAGCCGGCGAGCTGTGAGGTGTTGTTGAGACGGATGTCGACCACGCCATCCACACGGGCCTCGCGCAGCAGCCCGATGAACTCGCGCAGCGATTTGCGCGTAAACCCGATGGTGAAGAGAATCATACACGCCTCCCATCAGGAGCGGGAGGAGGCATCCACGAAGCGGCGCCGGTCACCAGAGGCTGGCCTGCACCTCGCTCTGAATGCTCCCGTCAGTTAGAATGTGGTGAACGCGCCAGTGCATGGCGCGCAGACTGCGCGCGACCAGTCGCTCGCGATGGCAGTGCGCAGGGTCGCCCTCGCTGCACATGAATGCTGTGCGGCCGCGCGCCGCATGCGCCATGAGCTGAGCGAGGCCAGCCTGGTAGAGCGCGGTGGCGGCGATGGCATCATAGTCCGGCAGCCCGTGCGGCCCACGCAGCGACGGATCTTCGGGCTTGCCTCCCAGCTCGCGGCCGAGATATACGTAGGTGATGTCCGCCGCCTTGAGGCTCCGCGCCAGGTCCTCGCGATTGAACTGCGGCCAGTGCTTGCTGTATGGAGCCGTGCGCACGTCCGCGAGCAGCACGATGGCGTGAGCGCGCAGGAGCGCGATGAAGCGCTCGATGGATAGGTTGCTGTGCCCGATGCTCCAGAGCTCGCCGGGTTGCTGCGCGGCATCCGACACGAAGGCCCCTCCTTGCGACACAGGCTCCCAGCGCACGCTCGCCCCAGGCGTCGCGATCTGATACGGAATCTGGTTGAACGGTTGCGCCTTCGACCGACGGGCGTCCACCGGACGTCCCTACAATGGGCAGGCATCCACCGAACGCCCCTACAATGGGCAGGCATCCACCGGACGCGGGCGCCTAGCCATGCGCCCCGACCATGCGCGAGCGATCATCCAGATCTGGTATGATGGTCGCGCTGAGCACGCACGCTCGCTCCACTATACCCAATGCCCGTCCGCTGTGCAAGCGCCCTAGCTCTGCGTATCGGGGCTCTTGGAGGGGAGCAGGCGGGGCGGTGCCAGTGGCGTCCGCTCCACCGGGTGAGGCGTTGGCGTGAGCAATGTGTGCGTGTTGGGCTCCGCTCCGCTCACCAGCTCGCCCACGTCGGCCGCCAGCGTCGGCCGACCGCTCACTGACCTATCCGGCGAGGCGCCCGCCACAGATGCGCCGTCGCTGATGTAGGCCAGCTCGCAGCGCAGCATCACCTCGCCCACGCGTAGCAGATCACCCGGACGCAGCGCTGCCGGCGCCAGCAGCGGTTGGCCGTTGAGCAGTGTGCCGTTCTGGCTGTCCAGGTCCTGCACATAGAGTCCGCTGACCTGGCGCACCACCTGAGCATGCCGGCGCGAGACCGAGCTGTCCGGCAGCGACACCTCGCACCCCGCGTCGCGGCCGATCGTGGTGAGCGCGCCGCGCAGCTCCCAGCGCGCACCCGGCCGCGGCCCGGAGACGGCGACTAGTGCCAGCACGCTGGGTGGCATCGGGATCGTCGTCTGGGCCTTGGGCACGCCGGGCACCTTGCGCGTCTCCTCCACGTCGGACGCAGACTCGCTGGCGGGGCTGGCGTCGATGGGGGATGGCACGGCCGCGGCCTGCTCGAAACGATAGCGCAGGCTGCCAATCTCGACGATGTCCCCCTCGCGCAGCGGCACCTGGCCCAGCACCCCCTGGCCGTTAACGCGGGTGCCGTTCAGGCTGCCGCGATCCACCAGCTGGACGCGCCCGTGGTCCCAGTACACTTCGGCGTGGTGGCGCGAGGCCTGCTCGTCGGGCACGACGATGTCGCAGTCGGCCTCGCGGCCGAGCAGCGTCACCTGGCGCGTGAGCGGCACAGGGCGCTGCGCGAAGGGCCCGTCCACAGGCACCAGGTGGCCCCAGGCGCGGCCGGTCCCCAATGGCTCTACGAGCCGGCCCGGATCGTCCAGCACCGAGGGATGCGAGTGCGCCTGGGTTCGTCCCACTCCGCGCAGGTGCGCGGGCACCGGCACCGCGCCCGTCAGGGGCTGAGGCGCGGCCAGCACTGCAAAGCCCAGCGCGATCCCTAGCGGCACGGTCCAACCAAAGAGCGCCGTCCATCCCAGCCAGAAGGCGACCTCCGCCGGTTGCAGTGTGGGGCCAAGCATATCGAAGCGCGTCTGCGCCCACCAGATGGGCGCGAACATGAGGCAGGTGCTGATGAGCAGGACCAGCATGGCGCGGGCGAGCTGGCGGCGGGTGCCCCGGCGCAAGCGCAAGGCGTACGCGGCGATGCCGGCGGCGGCGAGCAGGCCGAAGACCAGTCCCCCATCGCTGCCGGCGCCAAACCACGTCGGGAAGTCCACCACACCCATGCGCGCGTTCCCCTCCGCAGTTCAGGTCTACTCGATGGGTTCGATCCCATGCTGGCGCTGCTGCTCGATATCGATCACTTGCAGCACGTCACCCAGGCTCTGCAGGTGATTATACTCGTCGTCGCCATGCACGTTGGCCTGGTCGCCGCGCAGACCGCCGTTGAGATAGGACGTCTCCCAATACTCGATGGGCGCCGAGGGACCGGGGCCAAGCGCCACGCCGAGAAAGGCGTGATCCTGGCCGCCCGACGCATCCGGCAGCCGCGCGATGACGATGAACGGCTTCATGCCGATGCGCTCCACCGCCGCGGCCATGATCGCCGTGGTCTCCACACACATCGCCGTCGGAGCCGTGCTGCCGAGCACGTCCTTGGGGAGCTGGATGAGCTGGGTAGTGTTCTGCTGATACGGGACGTTTTCGTCGACGTAGTGGACGTGATAGACGAACTGGAGCGTGTCGAAGATGGCGTTCACCTGGTCGATCACGGCGCGGTGGCTGGCCTGTCCGCCATCATAGCCATAGAGCGCGTTGGCCGACGGATACCAGGAGGGATACTGCGCGAGCCACTGCGCCGAGCGGCCGACCAGCGTGCTCACGACATCGGCCTGCGGCGTCACCCAGCCGGCCAGATAGCGCGACTGATCATCACCCGCGGTATCCTGCCACCGCATCATCTGGCGCGATTCGAGGCGCACGGGCCACGACGTGTCGCACGTCTGCGTCCCGGACCGCACGCGCAGCATGATCTGGGCGTCGCGGGCATGAGGGCCGACGAGCGAGTCGAGCACGGTGGGAGTCACCAGCGGCGGCTTGAACGCCTGCACGCGAAACGCCTCCGCACTCTGCACGTCGAAGCTCTGCTCCTGCGTAAAGCCGGGGATGCTGACGCTGAGGCGGATGAGCTGGGGATGGGGACTGCGATAGCGCACCACGAGGAAGTTAGGCTGATTCACGTAGAACGCGGTGAGGACATCCGACGGCGGGCTCCAGGTGACGAGCACACCGCAGGCACCCGCCGCGTTCACCTGGTAGTTGCCGTAGGCCAGACGATAGTGGTCGTACAGGTTCAGGCCGGCCGCGACATATCCAGCCGCGCCGGCGAGGAGCGCCACCGCCGCCAGCGCGAATCGGACCAGCCTGCCCCCGTTCGGCCACATATGCCTTCCGCTCCGTCCTTGCGCGAGCCGGTCCTATCGCATCCGCGTGAGACGTAGCTGGCCCCTCGGCGCACGCCATCACCGGACCGTCCGCGCCGGTCACGTCCACCCGGGTAGTCTGGACGCCAGCGAGTCAATGCCAGCTCGCGGGCACGACGAGTGCGCCGCGCTACTACTGGACTCCACCGTAGCACGGACCGCGCGTCCCGAGCAAGCGTCGCAGTACCTTTGGACCCCGCGTGCGCCTGTCGCGACCATGCTGCGACGTCCCCAGGGGCACGCTCAGCGCGGAGGGTACGTCGCGCAAAGTGCCTGCAGTTATCGCGAGCTGGGCTCGCCGCCGCCAGGCGTGTTGTGGTGGCCAGGCAGGTGGGATTCCAGCGAGTGTACTTCGTGTCCAACGGCGCTGCCGACTCCGCCGACGACGCTACCCACAGCGCCGCCGACCCCTCCGACGACGCCTGCCGCGTCACGTCCGAGCGTTTCCGCGCCGTGCACGGCGCCCCGGCCCAGCGCCCCGGCCTCGGTCAGCGCGCCTCGGCCCAGCCGCACGGCCTCTTCGCCGCCCTCACGCAGCAGGACTTCGCTCTCCTTGACTGCGGCGGCCGCCAGCTTCTCAGACTCTTCGACGATCAGCTCGATAGTCTTGATGATAGCGCGCAAAATCTCCTCGACCGCGACGGTGATCGCGGCCGCGTAGCCGAAGGCGACCGCCAGCGCGGCGGCGGCCAGGTTCGTTGGGCCCGAGGGCGGGAACTGTCTATTGGTCAGGAAGTACGCAACCACTTCCGTGCCAATCCCGACGATGATGAAGGTAATGAATCCGGTCAGGGCTACCGCGCGAAACGCCCGCTGCAATGCCGTGAGTATATGCTTGGCGCTCGTCCCCAATAACCCAACGAGACGTCTCTCCATAGTCTTCCAACCTCTCTACTTCCCCGCATCCGGAGAAATCAATGCTCGGGCGAAGCCGGCGACACGCCACTCATCCACCCCGGGGACTGTGCCATAGTCTGCCAGATTCTTAACTCATGCGCAAGTCCCATTCTCAAGTACGCAAAAGGGCCAGCCAGGTTGCCTCATCGGCCGGCCGGCACCACCAGCACCGCATACGCTGTGGCCGCGAAAATGACGCCAACAGCCAGCACGAAGAAGATGATGCCGAAATCCTGCGCCCGCTTCTTGCGGGCGACATGACGTTCCAGGCTGGAGCGCCACTCCGCCAGCGCATCCCAATCGAGTCCGCGCAACGTGCTCGTTGGCGTCCGCACCTGGAGGCCCAGCCCCAGCACCACCAGCGCCAGCACGAAGAGGGTTAATCCCGCGAGATAGACAACCTTGTACACGAGGTTATTGGATGCGATGGCGCTGGGCGCGAGCCCCGCGGTGAAGAGCGTGGCGGTGATGCCACACGCTTGCAGCAGCGCGGTCAGGACGGCATCCAGCTTTTCGGCGTTGCGCAGTGGCAGCTCCGTATAGCTCTGCCGCAGCAGGTCACGCAGCGCCGCCTGGGCGGCCTCGTATTGCACGTCGCCGATATGAGCCACCCCGGCCCCGTCGGGCGCGCTGGTGGACCGCTCTGGACCGAGCCGCGGCTGCGACATACGCGCCTTCCTCCTCGCGGTGGACGCCTGGGCGCACCGCGTCTAGATCGCCGGCGGCGTGTCCTCGCCAGAGCCCGCCGCCGTAGTGTCGGCGGCGCCATCCTCCCGCGGCGGCAAGGGGTCCACCGGCCGGCCCGCGAGCACCTGGCTGATGTGGTCCCACACGCTGCTGTGCCGCGTCTCCGATGCACCAGATGTCTCCAATGGACGGGTGTTCTCGGGGAGCGGGCGCGTATTGGGTGTGGGCGGCGGGCCGCCGAACAGGTCCACCGGCTGGATCCCGCTCACCTCGTCCTCCTGCTCCAGCTCCACGTGCTCCAGCGGGTCGTGCCACGCCACCGGTCCCGCGGCCGCGGCCTCGTCCACGTGCCACTTGGACGGCTCAGCCAGCCCCGCGCCCATTGGCGCCTCTGCTGGCGGCTCGTCGGCGACCGTATCGTCGGCACGCGCGGCGTCCGTG
>CAYQFU010000044.1:0-3519 GCA_964416775.1 uncultured Ktedonobacterales bacterium | reverse complement strand
CGCCTCTGCTGGCGGCTCGTCGGCGACCGTATCGTCGGCACGCGCGGCGTCCGTGGGCAGTGGCCGCGTCGTCGGAGCGGGCGCGGCCGCTGCCGCTGCCGGCTGCGGTGGGCTCGCGGCTGCCATGGCGAGCGGCTCGACAGGGGTCGGCACCGTGTCGTCCGCATCGTCCGCTGGCGCAGGACGCGCGGAAGCATCCGGCCTGGCGGAAACGGCTGCCGCTGCCGCCGCCGCTGCCGCTGCCGCCAGCATCTCCGGCCGGATGGCCTCGTGCTCGTCGGTCCAGCCGATACGCGGCAGCAGGTCGGCACGGACCGGCCTGCCGTCCACGCGTGCCCGCGGACCCAGCGCGCCAGAAGCCTCGAGCTCGGCCAGAGTCTCGCCGGTGTCGTCCGTCTCCTCCACGTGCGCTCTGGCGGACGCGCGAGCAACCGGCTGCGCGGCAACGCGCGGCTGTGGAGCGAGCGCCGCGCGCGGCGTGGCAATGGCCGGCTGAGACGCCGGTGAGCCGTCGCGCAGGTCGCCGACCAGGCGGCCAAGGCCCACCACGCGCAGCAGTCCGGCGCTGGCGTCGCCCACCTCGCGCTCCGCGGCCACCGCGGCCGCGCGGGCTCCGGCCTCGGCCTCGCCGAGCAGCAACCGAATGGCATCCACGATCCCCGTGAGCAGCTCGTCGGCGACGACGGTCGTCGCCGCGCCGAACGCCAGAGCGGCGCCCAGCGCTATGGCCACGATATGTGCCGCGCCATCAGGCGGGAAATGCCGTGTGATGATGGCAGCCACGATCTCCGTGCCCGCGATGCCGCACAGCCCAGCAAGAGCACCCCAGCGCACCGCCCGCAGCCAGCAGATGAGGAGCACGCCGACGGCATGTCGCAAGATACGACTGACGATCTGGATATGTGGATGCGCCATCGTGGCACCTCCCTTCACTCAGTCTCTACGGTCAACCACGACAATTGTATCACTGCTGGCCGGTTTGACATAGCGCTGAGAGGGGTCGCATCACGTCGTGAGCCGCCCGACCACGTCTCTACGTGCGGGAGGGGGAGTATACAGAGGCGTATCCGGCAATGGATCGGTGCCCCAGTCGGGCTTGGGCGTGCTGGCGAGCGTGAAATCGAGCGTCGCCCCGGCCGCAATCGTATTGAACGGAAGCCAGGGGGTGTTGTACGGCTGGCCACGCACCGCCAGACGCTGCACGTACCGCGCGCCGTCGGAAGCAGCCGGCGCACGGATGACGAGCGTGCGACCATTGCCGAGATGGATCGTGATAGACGAGAAGAGCGGGCTGCCAATAGCGAACCCGGCCACACCGGGGATTTCGGGATAGAGCCCTAGCGCCGCCCACACATACCAGGAGGACATGGAGCCGCCGTCCTCGTTGCCGGGGAGGCCAGCAGGTTGGTTGTGATACAGCTCCGTTATGATGCGGCGCGCGACGTCTTGTGTGCGATAGGGGGCGCCCGCGAAGTCGTACTCCCAGGGCACAGGGAATTCCACTTCGTTGCCCATGAAGGCATAGGGACTCGCTGCTCCCGCGTTGAGCTGCGTGAAGTGCTGGTCCAGCCGCTGGACGACTCGAGCGTTGCCCCCCATGGCGGCGAAAAGCCCGGGCAGGTCATAGGGGACCTGCCACGTGTACTGCGCGCCGTCTCCCTCCACGAAGCCCAACCCATTGGTGGGGAAGAAGCCGCCGAAGAAGGTGCCGTCCGCATAACGCGGCTCGAGATAGCCGGTCGCCGGGTCGTAGAGGTTGCGCCAGTTGTGGGCGCGGCGCGCGTAGACGACGTAGGTCGCGTCGTCTCCGACTGCCTTCGCCAGCTGGGCGATGCAGAAGTCATCCGTGGAGTATTCGAGCGTGGTGGACGCTTCGCCCCACACGTCAGCGCGCCAGATGGGCACGTAGCCCAGGGCGAGGTAGGCATCGAGCGCGGGCCGGACGGTCACCCCGCTGGATTGGATGTCTGGCTGTGAGGCGGCACGGGTCATGAGCTGCAGGGCTGTCTGGACGTCGAAGTCGCGGGCGCCGAAGGCATAGGCGTCCGCGATGACGCCATCTCCGGAGTCGCCCACCATATCACCCGTGTTGCCGTTGGCAGCGCCCCACCGGGGCAAGCCCCCGCCTCCCTGCTGGGCGTCGGCGATCAGGGATTGCATCATGTCGCTCGTTTCGCGCGGCATCAAGATGGCCAGCAGCTGGACTTCAGCGCGATAGATGTCCCAGGCGGAGAAGTTGGCGTACTGGGTATAGCCGGTGGCCGTGTGGACCTGGCGGTCGAAGCCAATGTATTGTCCGTTGACGTCGCTGAAGACGTTGGGGTGCAGCAGCGCATGATAGAGGGCGGTGTAGAAGATGGCCTTCTCATCGGCAGAGCCGCCTGCCACCTCGACGCGACTCAGGGCATGCTGCCAGGCGTCATGGACGCTCGCACGCACGGCATCGAAGCTCCACCCAGGATTCTCAGCTTGCAAGTTCGCCAGGGCGTTCGCCGTACTGACGAAGGAAAGCCCGACCTTGACGTGAACCACTGGATCGCGCGTGGTGTCGAACGTGACATAGGCACCGCAGTGGCCGCCTTTGCCGCTCTGGGATCCAGGGTTGATGGCGTGACCCTGCCACGTGCCGTAGCTCACGAAGGGACGGTCGAACATGGCGGTCATATAGACGGTGTAAGTATTGTGCGTCCAGCAGAAATGGCCGCTGCTGGCCTGTGCGGAGATGGTCCGCGGGCCGGTGATCTGAATGGCGGTGCCGTCGTCGCTGTCCGGCATGGCGCTTCCGCCGGCATTGATGAGCATGGTAGCACTGGGCGACGCCGGATACGTGAAGGTGCCCATGCCCGTGCGCGGCGTTACCGTCAGGGCCACCTGGATGCCCGTCGAGCTGAGGCGCACGCGGTAATAGCCGGGAGATGATGTCTCATCCGCATGGTGGAAGCTTGCGACGTACGGGGACCACGTCTGGCCGGGAGACATGCCCAGCGGCCCGATGATCGGCATGAAGGGGAAGTCCAGGAAGTTGGGGCATCCCCTGCCGCTGTAGTGCGTCAGGCTGAATCCGCGGATTGCCGACTGGTCGTAATGGTAGCCGCCGGCATCGTTGGTGGTATCCGGACTCCACTGGAACATGCCAAGGGGATAATCGGCCCCTGGGAAGACATTGCCATAGGCGTTGCCGAAGCTGAAGTCCGGTCCACCCGGGCCAGTGCCGATGAATGTGTTGACGTACTGCGTGGGATCGAAGGCTGGTGCGCTGGAGGCGACCGTTGGCGACGGGCGGAGGCGAGGTGAGTGAACCTGTGTCCGGTCGGGTGGTTCGCCGGGAAATAGCACAGTGATCCCCAGCCTCAGCACGACCACTACGGTCGTCAGCCCCGCGGTGAGTACCAGTGGCCGCCGCCTCGCTCGCCTCACCACCTGGACCTCCCACTCTGTGCCCACTCATACGCGTGGGCCTGCTGAAGACGACCAGGTACCGTGCCGCGAACAACGGTAGGGTGAGCCACAACAGAGCGG
>CAYQFU010000043.1:12861-28286 GCA_964416775.1 uncultured Ktedonobacterales bacterium | reverse complement strand
GTGGACTTCGGCGCGGTCGAGCTGACGATGCGCGATTCGCGCGTGCACCCGGGCACCGGCGCACTCTGGCGCATCGTGCGCGAGTAGATTGACCGGTGGCCTGGCTGGCCTCATGGTACAATCACAAGGTGCGTCGACTCTGGAGGACGCGTATCACATGGGAGATCACGGGGCTCGCCCGGCAGCGCGGCCGGCGGCTCGGTAGGGGAGGCGAGGATGCCCGGAAAGTCGGCGAAAGGCGCGGGCGGTGGCCATCCGCGGGCGAGCACCGCGGCCCGCGCCACAGGCCAGCGCGCCGCGAAGCGCGGTCCAGCCGGGGTGGCTGGGAACGGGAACGGCCACGGAGGACGAGGTGGAGCGGCAGTGGCGCCTGAGCGCACGCTCGCGATCGGCGCGGCGCCGCTGACACTGGCGGATGTGGCCGCGGTGGCGTGCGAGGGCGTGCAGGTGACACTGGCTGCCGAGGCGATCGAGCGAGTGAACGCGGCGCGGACACTGGTGGAGCGGCTGGTCGCCGAGGACCGCACGGTCTACGGCGTGACCACCGGCTTCGGGCATCTGAGTCGAGTCAAGATTCCCCAGGCCGATATCGCCACGCTGCAACGCAACTTGATCCGCAGCCATGCCAGCGGAGTGGGCGAGCCGTTCGATGTGCCCACTACTCGGGCGATCATGCTGTTGCTGCTGAATAGCTTATCCCGAGGGCACTCGGGGCCGCGTGTGACCCTGCTGGAGCTATTAGCGGACATGCTGAACGCTGGCGTGACGCCCGTCGTGCCGATGCGTGGCTCGGTGGGGGCCAGTGGCGACCTGGCGCCGCTCGCGCACCTGAGTCTCGTGCTGATCGGTGAGGGCGAAGCGTGGCACGCCGGCGAGCGCATGAGCGGCGGCGAAGCCCTGCGGCGCGCGGGGCTGACGCCATTGGCGCTCGATGCCAAGGAAGGCCTGGCGCTCATCAACGGCACGCACGTGATGGAGGCGTGTGGCGCGTTGGCCGTGCGCGACGCCTGGCGCCTGGTGCGTGCGGCCGAGGTGGCCGTTGCGGCGAGCACCGACGCGCTGCTCGGCAGCTACGCGCCCTTAGATCCGCGCATCCACGCGCTGCGCCCGCAGCGGGGGCAGCCGCGCACGGCGGCACGCCTGCGCGCGCTGTTAGCCGGCAGCGAGATCAACCCCAGCCATGCCAACGACGGTCGCGTGCAAGACCCGTACACGCTGCGCTGCGCCCCGCAGGTGCTGGGTGCGGCCCGCGACGCGCTGACGTATTGTGAAGGGGTATTTGCCGCCGAGTTGGAGGCGGTGACGGACAATCCCCTGCTCTTCCCGGCGGACGGCGACGTCCTGACGGGCGGCAACTTCCACGGACAGCCGTTGGCGCTGGCGCTCGACGTGCTGGCACTGGCGCTGGCGCAGGTGGCCAGCTTCTCCGAGCGCCGCACCTATTCGCTGATGGGCCCCCACGATTGGGACACCGGACCCAACGCGGCGCCGCCGTTCCTCACTCCGCGACCGGGTCTCAGCTCGGGCTACATGATCGCGCAGTATGTGGCGGCGGCGCTGGTGAACGAAATCAAGGTGCTGGCCCACCCAGCCAGCGTGGACTCGATCCCGACCTCCGCTGGCATGGAAGATTTCGTGAGTATGGGAGTCACCGCCGCCGTCAAGGCGCGTCAGGCGCTGGATCTCGCGTTCCGCGTGGTGGCGATCGAGCTGCTCTGCGCCTGCCAGGCGCTGGAATTTCGCAAGCCATTGCGGCCTGGCAAAGGCGTGATGGCGGCCTATGACGCCGTGCGTGCGCTCGTTCCGGCGCTGGACGACGACCGCCCGCCGTCGCCGGACATCGAGCGGCTGTCGGCAGCCGTGCGCGACGGCCTCGTGGATGAGTTGGCGCCAGAGGACGCCCTGGATAGCGCTACAGCATCCAGGAGGCGCCCTTAGGAGCGGCAGGTATCGCGGGCTGCTGCGGAGTCGTGGGTTGTGGGCTGAGCACGACGGTAGGCTGATCCACGGCCAACTGGGCGAGGTCTTCGCGCTCCTTCTGCTCATGGGCGCGGGTCACGACCAGGTCGATGAGCTTGGCGGTGCTGCGCCAGCGTGACGCAGTCTTGTCCGGATCGTACTGATTGGCGGCTACCATCTGTTTGAGCTGGGCCAGCGTCAGCTCGCCCAGCCGCGCACGCAGCAACGGCTCACCACCCGCTTGCAGCAGATCCAGGACGTTGAGCTGCTCGGCCTTGCCGAAGACCTCGAGGATGCCCGTCTGCACCACGAGCTCACGAATCTGTGGGGCCAGCTGCGGCTCGGAGCGGGCCGCACTGGCAAGCCGAATGAGCACACCTCGAGCATAGATGAGTTCGTTGCTATCCACTTGCTTGCCTCCCGTGCGCGGCCATCGTCACCCACCACGCTGGCCCACGCGCCGCCGGTTTCTTCCTCTGCTCAGCGATTGTAACATACCGTCGGTCGCTCGTACGCCAGTATGAGCCAATGAGGCTATTTTTCCGGTAGAGGAGTACCAGCTCACGGCGTGTTTGGCAAATGCGGCGTATACTCAGTCCGTGTTTTGCAATGTGCACAGCGGCCCAACGCCGTACGCGGCTTGGCAGGTGCACAACATAGCGGAGCAGTTTCTCGACGTGTCTAGTCGGAATCAGCCTGCTGACTGGTGGCAGGACCATCCGTGGAGGAGTGCTTATGGACGCCTGGTGGCGCACGATCCTGTGGGCGCAGTTAGGCGCGGCCATCGACATGCTCGACAATGCCCTGGTGGCCTGCCCCGACTCCCTCTGGCGCCAGCGCCTCTGGCGCGACCCATCGGACCATCCGCTCCCGCCAGAGTCCGCGGAGTTCTGGTATCTCGCCTATCATGCGCTGTTCTGGCTCGACCTGTACTGCTCCGGCTCTGTGGAGGGATTCGCTCCCCCAGCGCCCTTTACCCTGGAGGAGCTCGATCCCGCCGGCGTGGTGCCCGAACGGCCCTATACCAGGGAGGAGCTGCGCACCTATCTCGCCTCTACGCGCCAGAAATGCCACACCACCTTTGCGACGCTGACGGACGAGCAGGCGCGCCAACCCGTCGACTTCCCCTGGGCAAAGGGGCAGGCCGTCAGTTACGTCGAGCTACAGCTCTACAATATGCGCCATGTCCAGGAACATGCGGCCCAACTGAGCCTCCTGCTCGGACAACACGGCATCCACGCTGAGAGCAGCTGGGTCGCTCGCGCCAAGGAGGATCCCAGCCGCGGCTAAGCGGTCGTCAATCGCCGGCACAGCGGGTCATCCATGACCCCCTCCGTGCAGGCCCAACTACCCTGCCAAATACCCTGTGAGAACGCGAACTCGCGGCGCGTCCGGCCTGTATTCCAGAGCACACCAAACTGCGGGCTGAGTGCGCGCGAGGATCAGGACCTGGAGGTATGACCTACAGATGGATGGCACAATGGGCGAGAGCAAAGCGCAACTCCTCGATGAGCTGAAGGCCGAACAGGCCCGGTGGGAGGCGCTACTGCAAGACATCGGCGAGGAGCACATGACCCAGCCGGGCGTCGCGGCCGAGTGGTCGATCAAGGACATCGTCGCCCACCTGACCGGCTGGCGGCGCCGGACGGTGGGGCGATTCCAGGCGGCGCTGCGCCACGAGCCCGCGCCCCCGCCCCTCTGGCCGCCGCACCTGCAGACCGACGACGAGATCAACGCGTGGATCTACGCCGCCAACCGCGACCGCCCGCTCGCCGACGTGCTGAGCGAGTCGCGCGATGTGTTTC
Organism: uncultured Ktedonobacterales bacterium; assembly: GCA_964416775.1. Classification (GTDB taxonomy): domain Bacteria; phylum Chloroflexota; class Ktedonobacteria; order Ktedonobacterales; family JADMIN01; genus CAYQFU01. Next base: position 24,522 of record CAYQFU010000043.1, on the reverse strand, counting down.
AGCAGCTGGTGGAGACGCTCGACGCCTTCCCCGAAGCGGACCTGCTCGACCTCACGCGCCTCCCCTGGTTGGAGGGCGAGCCGCTCAGCGGCGCGGCATTCTTCGGCCATTTCCACGAGGAGCATGAGCCAGACATGCGGGCCTGGCTCGAGAGGATCAGGCGGGAGCAGCAGTGAGCCTTGGCCATGCACAGCGCGTCTTACGTGGAGCAGCGTGCGGCATACGGCCAGATTGGGCGGGGATGGAGACAGCACGGGACGGCTGTCAGTCAGGGGCAAGGAGACGTGCGACGCGGCGGTGGTGAGCGATGTCTCCCCCGCTGCGGCCCGGGCGCGAGAGCGCGCTGGATCCAGGCCCACGTGGCGTCAGTCAGGTCGCTGGGATCCGTCGTCCTCAAGCTCCTGAGCGTTGCTGAGCGTACGGCATGACGTCGTGCCCCTGCTGTTCCAAACCCCGCTCTCAGCCTATGGCCGGGACAATGGCAGGAGCGTGCGGAGCGGAGGTATGCTCAAGTGGCAGGTCGACACAGGACACGACAAGCGAGAGGAGCGCACGACATGGGCGACCCGATAGCGACCCGCGTGCCGCAGGCGGGCGAGATGGCGCCGGACTTTGAGCTGCCCGACGCGCAGGGCAACCTGGTGAGCCTGGCCGCGCAGCGCGGCAAGACGGTTGTCCTCTACTTCTACCCCAAGGACGATACACCTGGATGCACCAGAGAGGCGTGTAGCTTCCGCGATGCCTGGCAAGAGCTGAGCGACCGCGGAGTGGTGGTGCTGGGTGTGAGTCGCGACAGCGCGAAGTCGCATGAGAAGTTCGCGCACAAGTACGGGCTGCCCTTCACCCTGCTCTCCGACGAGCGCGGCGAGGCGTCAGAGCGGTATGGCGTGTGGGTGCAGAAGAGCATGTACGGCCGGCAGTACATGGGAATGGCGCGCACCACGTTTCTCATCCGGCCAGATGGCAAAATCGGGCACGTGTGGGAACAGGTCAAGCCGGAGGGCCATGCCGAGCGAGTACTGGAATACCTGGAAAAGCATTGACTGCCCGCTTCACCGCACGAGCTGGAGCCGTTCGTAGGTGAGACGGAGCCCATGCAGGACGAGGTGAGGATCCACCACGTCAATACACGGTGTGACGCGGGCCATGACGTCGGCCAGCCCACCATGAGCCACCACACGGGCGCGGTCGCCCCCGGGCAGCTCCGCGCGTAGGCGGGCCACCAGGCCCTCGACCAGCCCGACGTGGCCGAAGATGATGCCTGACTGCATGGAGTGGATGGTGTTCTTGCCCAGCGCGTGGGGAGGCGGCGTCAGCTCGACCTGGAACAGGCGCGAAGCGGCGCGGGCCAGCGCCTCCGCGGAGATGCCAAGCCCTGGGGCAATGGCGCCGCCGAGAAAATCGCCATCGGCCGAGACACAATCGAAGCTGGTGGCAGTGCCGAACTGAATGACGATGGCGGGGCCGCCGTAGAGCCGATGCACCGCCAATGCGCTGAGCATGCGATCCGACCCAGCCTCCCACGGGTTGTCCACCAGCAGGTGAATGCCGAGGTCTGTCGTGTGGTTGACGACGATCGCCTCGTGACCCAGATAGGTGCGGGCGAGATCCTGGAAGACGGGCGTGAGCGGCGGTACGACGCTGGAGAGGATGACGGCCTCGATCGCGTCCACACGCAGCCCGGCGTGCCGCATGAGCTCGGTGAGGAGCATCGCGTATTCGTCGGTCGTCTTCTCGCGCACGGTCGCGATGCGCCAGCGAGCGCCCAGCTCGGCACCGCCGCGCGGATAGACTCCGATCTTGATGCCCGTGTTGCTGATGTCCGCTGCCAGCAACAGGTGCTCCTGCTCACCCATCTCCACCCCCGCTCTTGGGGCGCCTCCGCGCCGCCGTGACACGTTTTCGTACCGTTCGCTCCGCATTGTACGGGCTCGTGGGCGAGTGGGTCAAGGCCTGCACGTATGCTTGTAAGCCGGATGACAGCGGCGTTGCTGGGGGTGCCGGCCCATATATTGCTGGCCCGTGCTAGCGTGCGTCACGTGATCCGCGCCTGACAGGTGGTCGGGCGGGACCGTGAGCGCCATGATGGGAGAGGAGAGCCATGGGCGAGAGTCCGGTCCGGTGCGCGGAATGCGGCGCGGAATTCGGCTCGGCACAGCAGCTCGACGACCACAACCAGGCCATGCATGCGGGCGGCGGAGGTCAACAATCCTCCGCGGCGACACGTACGTCGGGCAGCTTTACCTGCGCGGCATGTGGCGCCACATTCGCCTCGAGAGACCAGCTCCAGGCGCATCAGCAGCAGGCGCACGGTAACTGGGCTTGACTCCTGCGTTCGGCGTGTGGCACACTACCGGTGAGGCGGCCTATAGCGGTTGCCAACCCAGCCCCACAATCCACGATCAGACCTGGAACGGGAACAGTAAGCGGCGATAGTCCTCCAGCAGCGAGCCGGGAGGGTGCAAGCCGGCGCGGACGCTCCGCTGAACCGACCCGTGAGTCGCGACCGAGAAGTCGGCGCTCCATTTCAGCGTGAGCGCCGAACAAGGTTGCCGGACGTCCTCCGTTATCCTGGGACGCCGTGTCGCACGTCGCAAGGCGCGCCGCGCGGGCTGAGTGGGCGCGCCCAGGCCGTATAGTACCCCTCTGGAGGAGGGGCGGCCGCGGCAAGGCGCCCAAAGCGAGGTGGTACCGCGGGATGAGACGCCCGCCCTCGGAGTCGTGGACTCCAGGGGCGGGTTTTTTGTTGGCCGGAGTATTGGCAGTGGCACAGGAGGCACAACATGGCTGCCCAACAGGGCGTGGAAGGCGGCGGCGACGAGGCGCGCTACGTAGAGGATCTGACCGACAAGGACGACGACTTCGCGCGCTGGTACCTCGACACCGTCCACCAGGCGGAGCTGGCTGAAGACTCACCCGTGCGCGGTTGCATGGTCATCCGGCCGTATGGCTACGCGCTCTGGGAGAACATCCAGCGCGGACTGGACGACCGCATCAAGGCGACGGGGCACGAGAACGCGTACTTCCCACTGTTCATCCCCGCCAGTTTCCTGCAGCGAGAAGCGGAGCACGTCGAAGGATTCGCGCCAGAGGTGGCCGTGGTGACACGTGCCGGCGGTGAGGAGCTGGCCGAGCCGCTGGTGGTTCGGCCGACTTCGGAGACGGTAATCGGCTACACCTACGCCCGGTGGATCCAGAGCTACCGCGATCTGCCACTGCTCATCAACCAGTGGGCCAATGTCGTGCGCTGGGAGAAGCGCACGCGTCCTTTCCTGCGCACTACCGAATTCCTTTGGCAGGAGGGGCACACCGTGCACCGGACGGAGCAGGAGGCCGAGGACGAGACGCTGCTGATCCTCCACAAGGTGTACCAGGACTTCGTCGAGCGCGACCTCGCGATTCCAGTCATACCTGGCCTCAAGTCAGATAGCGAGCGATTCCCTGGGGCGCTACGCACCTATTCGCTCGAAGCGATGATGGGCGACGGCAAGGCGTTGCAGTCAGGCACATCGCACAACCTGGGGCAAAATTTCGCGAAAGCCTTTGGCATCCAGTTTCAGGATGCCGATGGGCAGGTGAAGGACGGGTGGACGACGAGCTGGGGCATGAGCACTCGCGTCATTGGCGCGGTGATCATGGTGCATGGCGATGCCGCCGGACTGCGCATGCCGCCTCGCGTGGCGCCCATTCAAGCGGTCATTGTGCCGATCTGGCGTAAGGACGCCGAAAAGGAGGCGGTGGCCGCGCTGGCCGCGGAGGTCGAGGCCAATCTGCGCGCCGCCGGCGTGCGCGTGCGCAGCGACTGGCGCGACGAGCGTCCGGGCTTCAAATACAACCATTGGGAGCTGCGCGGCGTGCCCATCCGTATTGAGATCGGCCCCCGAGACGCGCAGAAGGGCGAAGTCGTGCTGGTGCCACGTACCGACCGGGCGGCGAAGGAGTCGGTGGCTAAAGATGCGGTGGCACAGCGTGTGCCGGCCCTGCTGGACTATATCCAGCGCGCGCTCTACGACCAGGCGCTTGCGTTCCGTCAGAGTCGGACGTACCAGGTGTCCGGATACGATGAGTTCAAGGCGCTGATGGCCGATCGAGCGCGGCTGGGCTTCGTGGAAGCCTGGTGGTGCGGCGATGCGTCCTGTGAGGCGGAGATCAAAGCGGACACCCAGGCGACTATTCGTTGCCTGCCTCTCGACCAACCTGCGGGCGAGGGTCCGTGTCTGCGCTGCGGTCGAACCGGCCGCGCGTGGGCCGTCTTTGGGAAAGCGTATTGATAGTGCGGTTAGTGCGGTCTCCCGAGGGAGACCGCATGTCCTTCAGACGCCGGAATGGCAAGCGGGGGCCGTCCAGCGTGCCCGGTGGCGCGTCCGGCCCCAGCCATCCTGGGCTGTGGGGTGTTCTGGCGCGGAGGCCGTGTTATAATCGGTGCAATGCCAATCAGCGCCATACCGTTACGGCCTGCGTTGGAACCAGCCGGTGGCGCTGCGATCAGGAGGCATTTGAGCCGTATGAAGATTGTCATCGTGGGGTGTGGGCGCGTCGGCGCCTTGCTGGCATCATTGATGACCAAAGACCACCACGAGGTCACCATCATTGATCAGAACAGCGAAGCCTTCGAACGGTTGGGCCAGGAATTCAAAGGACGCATCACGACCGTCGTGGGCGACGGAATAGACGAGGATGTTTTGCGGCGCGCCGGCCTTGACGAGGCGGATGCCTTCGCGTCTGTAACCAACGGCGACAATCGCAACATCATGGCCGCACAGATCGCCAAGTACCGCTTCCACGTGCCCCGCGTGATCTGCCGCATCTACGACCCTATTCGCACGGAGACCTACAGGGGCCTCGGTCTGGACAGCATCTCGCCGACAGTAGTCGGGGCGAAGCTCTTGCGGGACGAGCTGCTCAAGCCACCCGACGCGAAGCAAGCGTCTGAGCCAACCGCGTCTGGCCGTGAGACGAGCGCCGCTGGCCGCCCACAGCCGAGTTGAGCCGCTGGGCCAGGCGCCCGCTAACGGAGAATAGGATCGAGAGCCATGTATATCATCATTGGCGGCGGCGGCCAGGTGGGATACTACGTCGCCAAGGGTCTGCTCGAACAGGGCCACGAGGTGCTGTTGCTCGAGAAGGATCCCAAACGCTATCGTCAGCTTGTCGAGCAGTTGGGCGCGGGCAACGTCGGCCGCGGCGACGCGTGTGAAGTGCGCGTGCTGCAAGAGGTGGGCACCCAGCGTGCCGACGTGGTCATCGCCGTTACAGGTGACGACGAGGACAACCTGGTCATTTGCCAGGTGGCGAAGGCACGCTTTCAGGTCAATCGCACCATTGCCCGCGTCAACAATCCACGCAACAACGAGATGTTCCTTGCTCTGGGCATTGACCGCACGGTGAGTCCAACCGACAACATCCTGCACCTGATCGAGCTGGAGATTCCTCACCACACGCTCGTGCCGCTCCTCGAGTTGACACGAGCGGGGCTGGGTCTGGTGGAGCTCACGGTCCCGCCTGACTCACCGGCGGCGGGCCGAGCACTGCGCGACCTCAAGCTGCCGACCGAGGCCAACGTGGTCCTCATCATGCGCCAGGATGAGAGCATCACACCCAGCGGCGACACTGTCATCCAGCCGGAGGACAAACTCTACGCGCTGGTGAAGGCCGAGGGCGAGTCAGCACTGCGGCAGACCATCCTGAGCGAGGTCGAGTAGGCAAGTCCTACTGCCCCGGCCCCTCCTTCGTCACAGCGGAGGAGGGGCCTTCGTTCGCCGCGGTCGCGTCACGGTGGATCCAGGTGATCGTTCCGGGTCGTCGCTGGTGCATCCGCAAGCCACCCGCCTGGCACGCCTTCCACGCCACACCAGGGCGCGACGTCGGCAGCATGGTGCGCAAACGGGCTACGCGCTTGCGGTCGCAGTCAGCTTGTGTTACCGTCGAGACGCCGCCCGCTGGCGAGCGGCGGCAACGCGTCGCTGTCGGCTGGGTATGGCCGGATGGAGGGAACAGATGGGGCTGCGCGATCTACCGTTCTGGGGACGCATGGCGGCGGAAGTGGCGGACGCCGGGCTGAACGAGATCGGCGCGCGCCGCTGCGCCCGCAAGGGCCACCGCTGGCGCAATGCGCGCACCGTCGTGCTGACCGACGACGGCGGGGCGTACGAGGCGCCGCGCGGCACCATGCAGCGCTGCGGCCGGTGCGGCGCCACGCGCCAGAATCCTACCGCGCCTCAGGCATAGCGCGCACTCCACCCCCCCCGCAGTGCTAACGCGTCCGCCGCCCACGCGCGCCGCACCGCCCGTCTCCCGCCGCCGCGGGTGAGAGGTCAGAGGAGGGGATCTCACCCCGTGCCACCTCGTTGACCCGCACCCACCCTGCCCTCTCCCGCCGCGGCGAGAGGGGGCGCCCGGGATGTTGGGGCACTACGCTCCGGCGCCCGGCGTATGCGCCGCGATGAAGCTGAGCATGCGCTGCCAGGAGTCGCGGGCGGCGTCGGCATGTTCGGCGGCGCGGCGATCGAAGAAGCTGTGCGGCGCGCCGGGGTATGTGTACAGCTCATGCTCGATGCCCGCCCGCGTCAGCGCCGCATCGAACTCCCGCGCGGCGCTCTCCGGGATGCTCTGGTCGGCGCCGCCGAACAGACCCAGGATGGGGCACTGAAACTCGCTCACTCGCTCCGCTGGCGTCGGCGATCCATCAAAGGTTGGCCCGACCGGCCGACCATAGAAGCCGATGGCACCGGCCAGACCGAGCCCGTTGGCTGCCTGCATCCACGAATTGGTGCCGCCAAAGCAGAACCCCACGGTGAAGATGGCGCGGGCGGCCCCGCCCGCGTTGGAGCGCAGGTACGCGACGGCCGCGGCGGTGTCCGCGGCGATGGTCGCCGCGCGTGTCTCGCGCACATGCGCCATGAAGTCGAAGTTGTCGTCGCGCGGGGTGTTGCCGGCCGTGCGCGCGAAATAGTCGATGGCGACCGCGTCCACGCCGGCTTCGGCGAACCGCACCGCCAGGTCCTTGTAGAACTGGTGCAGCCCACGCACATCGGGCAGAATCACGATACCCGCACCAGTGGGTGCGCCCGCGCGCGCGGCGAACGCGGCCAGGCGGGTGCCGTCTGCCGCCGTGAGCTCTAGATCGCCTGCGCTGGCCGCCGCACCCTGAACTGGCGGCAGCGGGGGCTGGGCTTCCAGGTCATAGCACATCGCGTCTCGACTCCTTCTCTCTGCGGCGTGTCGACCACTGTGTCGCACGCGGGCGTTCCGGGAACCACTGTGGCGCACCGCCACTTCCCACCGTGAAGTTATACCCCAGCTAATACGATCAGTGCCGCTGTGCGGGACGATCCAACCGCGCAGCGCTCAGAAGTGCCCATGCACGGAGTATCATGCTGCAGGCGCTCTGCCACCGTTCTGATGGAAGCGCGCCGCGAGGATGAGAAAGGAGATTGAGCCATGCCAATCCAGACACGCGCGGCCGTGCTGCGCAGCTTCAAAACTCCAATGACCATCGAGGATATCGCGCTGGATGATCCCGGCCCCGGCGAGGTCGTCGTGCGGCTGGCGGCGACGGGCGTCTGCCATTCCGATCTGCACATCACGGGCGGAGCGTTCAAGTGGCCGCTGCCGATTGTGTTGGGGCACGAAGGCGCGGGCGTGGTGGAGCGCGTCGGACCGGGCGTGCGCGGCGCGGCCGTGGGTGACCACGTGGTGCTGTCGTGGATTCCGAGCTGCGGGCGCTGCCGCTTCTGCGCTTCGGGTCGTCCAGCGCTGTGCTCCAACCGCCAGGGCGTGGAAGCGCGGGGCGGCGCAGCGCGCATGCATGATGCTTCAGGTGACGACGTCCACCAATTCCTCGACACCTCGGCATTCGCCGAGCATGTGCTCGTGCGCGAGGAGGGCGTGATCACCGTCTCACCGGATATCCCCCTGGAGGTGGCGGCGCTGGTGGGCTGTGCCGTGCTCACCGGCGTCGGTGCGGTCACCCGCACAGCCCGCGTGGAGCCCGGCAGCACGGTGGCCGTGTTTGGGGCCGGGGGTGTGGGGCTGAACGTGGTGCAGGGAGCGCTCCTCGCGGGCGCCTCTCGCATCATCGTGGTGGACCTGCGGCCGGCGGCTCTGGAGCTGGCACGCCGCTTTGGTGCCACGGATACACTCGATGCCAGCGATCCGGCAGTGGGCGATCCGGCGAAGGCTGTGCGCAAGCTGACCGGTGGCGGGGTGGACTACGCCTTCGAAGTGGTGGGCCTACCACAAACCATCTCTCAAGCATGGGAGAGCCTCGCGCCTGGCGGTCGGGCTGTCGTCGTAGGGCTGACGCAGCCGCGCGACCAGGTGACGCTGCGCGCGGACTTTCTGAGCGAGAAGGCGCTGCTTGGATGCATTCTTGGCTCGGCCGTTCCGCGTGTGGACGTGCCGCGCGCGCTCGACCTCTACCAGCGCGGCAAGCTCAAGATCGAGGAGCTGCTCACGCGCCACTACCGGCTGGACCAGATCAACGAGGCGCTGGAGGCCCTCCAGAGCGGCGAGGGCGGGCGCGGGATCATCGTCTACTAACATCAAGCGCGAGCCGTGCACCGTGCATGTCACTCTGCGGTAGTATCTCTATGAAACCGGTGTGTGCTGGTGAACGGGCGCGGAACGGCCGGCAGCCCTCGCGCGGCGTCGTGGACGCGCGAGGGCTGCCGCGGCCGCGCGATCGAAGTGAACGGGATGTGCGGTGCAAACAACATACGAGTCGATCCCCCTTGGCGGTTCCGGGAACCTTGTGTCGCCGCTGGGCATGGGCACCTGGCAGTGGGGCGACACGAGCATCTGGGGCTTCGGCAAGCTCTATGGACAGGCGGATGTCGAGTCGGCCTATCAGGTGAGCCGGGAGGCTGGGATCACCTTCTTCGACACGGCTGAAATCTACGGGAGCGGCGCGTCGGAGAAGATCCTGGGCTCACTGGTGCGGCGCGATCCCGCGCCCGTGGTCGTCGCCTCCAAATTCGCGGGCGTGCCCTTCCACTGGACGGCGCGCGCTATGGCACGGGCGCTGGATGCCAGCCTCGCCCGGCTTGGATTGGACCAGGTGGATCTCTACCAGGTGCACTGGCCGTATCTGTTGAGCGGCGTGCCGGCGCTCATGCACGCTATGGCCGATCTGGTGGAGGCTGGGAAGGTGCGGGCGGTCGGGGTCAGCAATTTTTCGGCGACCCAGATGCGTAGCGCGCACGCCACATTGGCCAGGCGCGGCCTCCCACTGGCGTCCAATCAGGTGCACTATAGCCTGTTACACCGCCATCCAGAGCGCAACGGTGTGCTGAAAGCCTGTCGCGAGCTTGACGTGCGGCTGATCGCGTACAGTCCCCTGGAGCAAGGGCTGCTGACCGGCAAATATCACGACGGGACGACGCAGGTCACGGGCCTCCGGCGCTGGCGCGGGATGCGGCCTGCGGCCATCCAGGCATCCGCTCCCGTGGTCCAGCTTCTCCGCCAGATCGGGGAGGCGCACGACGGGAAGACACCTAGCCAGGTCGCGTTGAGCTGGTTGATGCGCCAGGGTGCGCTGCCGATTCCCGGTGCGAAAAACGCGGCGCAGGCGCGGTCCAACGCAGGTGCCCTTGGCTGGGAGCTGACGGACGAGGAGTATGCGCGGCTCAACGCGCTGCGGAGTGACGGGCACGCGTGAGACGCGGCCTGACTGCTTTCATCACGGCAGGGGAACGCTGGCCACGACGGTGGTCCCGCGCCCCAGACCCGTCGTGACGTCGAGCCGCCCACCGGCTGATTCCGCGGCGCGTCGCATATTACCCAGCCCAAAGTGCATGACACCCAGCTCGTCTTCGTCCGGCTCACCTGGCTGGGCCAACAGCGGCCGCCGGAAGCCGCGCCCGTCATCGCGCACCGTCAGCACGGCCTGGCGCGATGGCCCCGCGCCGGCGGACGGCTCCAGTCGCAGCTCCACCCACACATTGAGCGCCTCGGCATGCTTCTCCACATTGGCCATCGCTTCTCGGGCAACTCGGTAGAGCGCCAGCGCCACCGGGTCGGGCAGCGCGTCCCCACGTGAGGAGGACGCGGACGCGTCGTCGTCGCGCACGGGGTCCTCGACGGATGGGCCAGGCTCGCCGTCGGACGCGTCTGACGCATCGGCCTGCTCCAGTCCTAGTCCTGGTGTGGCCAGATGCGTGTCAATCCCCGTCCGGCCGTGCACGTCGACCAACATGGCCTCGAGCGAGACCACGAGGCCGCGGCGCGACGGCCCAGGCTCGTTCAGCGAGTAGATCGCGCGGCGCATTTCGTGGTTGCCTTTGGTGGCCAGGTCGCGTACCTGGCGCAGCACACTGGCCAGCGGAGCGCGATCCTCCAATGCTCTGTCGCCCTCCACCAGCGTGCCGCCGACCGGGACGCCCGTCGCCGTGTCATGTTCGGAGAGTCGCGCCAGCGCGCTCTCGGTCAGCATGCGGATGCCAAAGAGCATCTGTGCCACGCTGTCGTGAAGCGATTGGGCAATGCGCGTGCGCTCCGTGGCGATCAACTGCTCTCGCTCGACCACATCCAATCGCTGCTGCGCTCGCCGGAGCTGAGCGTAGAGCCGGTTTGGATAGGCGAACACGAACGCGAGCAGTGGGACGATGGCGAGCTGCATGAGGTAGGTGTCCGCGTTGCCATTGGCCCGCGCCCACGCGAAGGTGTCGCCCGCCCCGTACAACAGCGCCAGGTTCAGGACCAGAAAGAGCAGTGATCCGGCGAGCGCCCCCGTGAAGAAGAAGATGGCAACGGGCAACATGAGGGCGGCGTAGCTGTAGAATTGAAACGGGCTCGTCCAAATATTGCTGCGATTGTACACGCCAAGGCAGAACAGGACGTCGAGCACGAGCACGATTGGGTACCGGCGCATCAGGCGCATGTACGGCCGCAATCCAAACGTCAGCAGCAGGTTGACCGCGGCCGTGACCCCCAGCAGCAGGAACACATCGCCGTTCTTTACCCAATTGGCGCCGTAGACGCTCGTGGAGCCGGTGACGATCAGCCCCAGCGCCAGCAACCACGCACCCCACCGATAGAGCACGGCAATCTGGCCCGGCGAGGTCATCGGGCGCATGCGGCCAATCAAGGCAGTCGGCTGTGGCCCCCCAGAAAAACGTTGCGCCGGGCGCGCCCGGCGCACCATAGAACGGACTCTGGCTCGCTGTGACACCGTCATCAGCCACCTCCTCCGGGAACGGACTCGGTTGGCGCCGACACGCGCCATGGGGCGGCAATCACTGTACCATAGTTCAACCTGCTCACGGTGTATAACGAATTACGATGACGCTTCGGCGTGCTCGGTACTGCTACCGTCTTCCTCGTGCCAATCGAAGCCCGGCCTGCAGCCGCACCAGATGCGTGCCAGGCGCATGACGCGAAGGCCCTCTCGCGCGCGAGAGGGCCTTCGGTACGAGCAGGGAACACCGCCCACATTGCCGCGGCGTATCACCCAATCTATCATACGAGTGGGGAGGTTGCGACTACATCGCCGGATCGTTTGGGCCGGCAATACCAAAGATCAACGAGCCAAGCGGCGATAGCAAGAAGATCGCCACGAACCAGCCCCAGCGCTTGATCTGAGCCGTCTTGATGAGCCCGAGGAGCCAGGACACAAAGGTCAGGATTCCGCCGAGCACGAAGCCAAGCACACCCAGCGCTGCT
>CAYQFU010000043.1:0-12761 GCA_964416775.1 uncultured Ktedonobacterales bacterium | reverse complement strand
ATGGCCAGGATAGACAGGATGAGAATCGCGCGCTTCACCGTGACACTCCTCTTCATCCGCGAGCCTGCGATGGCGCACGGAACCCAACATCCAACGCGGCCAAACCAGCCGCGCGGTCATTCTAACAGGGGAGCGTTTCGCGTACAAGAGGGCAATTCTGCTGAAGCATCTACACAGAGCGCGGGTGTATGTATGCCGGTATGCCACGGCCCAGCTACCCCACGCCCATCTGGCAGACGAAGTAGATCCTCGTCGTTCATCGAGCGGCTTCATGCCGCGCGCAACGAGGAATATGCAGAACTCGTCGATGAGACCGAGCGCTTCCAGGAGGAAGTGGCCCGCGAGCGCCGGAAGGAGCAATACACCTTCGCCGACCTGGAGGATGTGGAAGGCAACCTCGAGCGCCTGCGCAGGTTTCTCACGCGGATCCAGGTGCGTGATGCCTTCGGCGCTTTCGGCCAGGCCCCGGCTGTCGAGGCGATCGAGCGGTGCGCTATGGCCCTCGAAGCGTTCGCGCACGATGTCTATGAGCGGCAAGAAGGCGGTGCGGCATGATGTGCTCCGCAGCGAGGTGGACGAGACCGGTATGCCCGTTGTGATGGCAATGGTGCTCTTTGTGCTCGGCGCAGGGCTGGCTATTTGGGCAACGGAACTGCTCCTCACGGGCCTCGTGAATGTTGCGGCTGCCCTGCGGCTCTCCGCGTTTGCCGTGGGCGCCGTGCTCTCCGGCTTGGAGGCGGAGAACCTCGCGGTCGGGCTGGCCGCGGGGCGGCAGCAAGCCTCTGCGCTGGCGCTGGGGAGCGTCTTTGGCGGCGCGATCTTTCTGATCTGTGTCGCCCTCGGGCTGGGCGCCGTGCTCTTCCCACTGGAGGTCCATCTGCCACGCGGCGTCCTGCTCATTTTTGCGGCGAGTCCTGTCCTGGCGGGGCTCGCGCTCATCTCGCCCCGCACGCCCCGCCTCTCTGGTGTCGTGCTGTTGGTGGCCTTCGTGGGAGCACTGATCTACATCGTGCGAGTCTCACGCGGACAGGAGTTTCTCGCCTCCCACGAAGTGGAGCAGGCGCAACAGAGGAAGCGACCGCTCGGCATTGCCTTGCTCTTGACGCTGGTCGGGATTGTGGTCATCAGTCTCGCGGGCGAGCTTGTGGCGCGTGGAGCGATGGGCATCGTCGCCGGCCTGGGAGTCCCGGCAGCCATCATGGGCATGATTGTCACGCCGGTCGCCGTCGAAATTGAGGAAGTGTTTCGCCAGGCCGTGCCCTCCCGTGAGGGGCGCCACGATGTGAGCGCGGGGAATCTTGTCGGAACGCTGCTGTATTTTACCCTCTGCAATCTGGGTCTGATTGCCTTGATCACGCCGGTGTCGGTCGGCTCACTTGCCCGGACCCTGGACTGGCCCGCGCTGCTCATCGTGACGTGGCTGGCGACGCTCTTCCTCTGGCGCGGGCGGGTCGGGCGTGGTGCCGGTCTGCTCCTGCTCATTGCCTATGGTCTGTATGCTGCCCTACACGTGCTTGTGCGCTGACACACCGTGGGCAAGCACAGGGCTACCTGGACAACGAAAAGGGGGTGATCGCGGGAGCGGTTCGGGCTTGCTGAACGTGCTGTCGATGGTGGGTCCGTCTGAATGGTTACCGCCCGGCCTGGCTTGCGATTGCCCCTCTCCACACACTATCATGCACGTGACACCAATCGCGGATGGATGCTTGCGACACGCGCGCTTTACCAACCGCATGCGGGCGTGTGGCACGTTATCGATACCACTGGGAGGAGCGAGCATGACCACACCGGCGGGCCGCGACGAGCGGCTGACGGCGGTCGTGCGCGGCGAGGTGCAGGGAGTCGGCTTCCGCTTCTTCGTCATGCGGCGAGCCAATGCGCTCGGGCTGCGGGGCTATGTACGCAACCGGGCCGACGGTGGTGTTGAGGTCGTGGCCGAGGGGCCACGCACGCGCCTGGAGCAGTTGGTGCGCGAGCTGCACCGCGGTCCCAGCGGAGCCGTAGTGACGGATGTGGAGGAGCGTTGGTCTGATGCGACGGGCACGTTCAGCGGGTTCGTCATCCGGAATTAGGCCATGAAATTGGGCGCCCGAAGGGGCGATTCCCAACGATCAATAGAGCGTGGGCGTTGCGCGGGCGCCTACCAAGAGGATCACGAGGAAGAAGCGATGAGCATTGATCGCAAGACGGTAGATAATACGGCCCTGCTTGCCCGGCTGGCGCTGACGGAAGAAGAGCGCCAGCGGCTGGAAGAGCAGCTTTCCTCGATCCTGGAGCATATCGCGGTTCTGCAGGAAGCCGACACCAGCCGTGTGCCGCCGACGGCACAGGTGCTCCCGCTCAGCAACGTGCTGGCCGAGGATCAGCCGCGCCCATGCGAAACTCCCGAGACGATGCTCGCGAACGCTCCTGCTCGGGAGGACAATTATATCCGCGTGCGCGCCGTGCTCGACGAATAGCGGCCGCTTGAGACTCATTGATTGCTATAACAGTACACGCTGCATCAGCGCAGACGAAGAGCAGTTGAAGATAGGGAGATGTCCGTGCCTGAGCTCTGGCAACTTAGCATTGGCGAGGCCGCGGAACGACTCGCGCGCCGTGAGATGTCAGCAGTGGAGCTGACCCGCGCCCACCTTGATCGGATTGACGAGGTCGAGGGGAAGGTGAAGGCCTTTGTCACCCCCACGCACGACCTGGCGTTACGCGACGCGGAGCAGATCGATCGCCGCCGCGCCGAAGGGGAGGCGCTCGGCCCGCTGGCTGGCATCCCCCTGGCCATCAAAGATGTCATCTGCACGCGCGGAGTGAAGACCACCTGCTCGTCGCGTATCCTCGAGCACTTCGTGCCGCCGTACGACGCCACCGTCATGACCCGTCTGAAAGCGGCGGGCGCGATCATGGTTGGCAAGACGAATATGGACGAGTTCGCGATGGGCTCGTCCACAGAGAATTCTGGCTTCTTCCCCACGCACAATCCATGGGACCTGGAGCGCGTGCCGGGCGGCAGCAGCGGCGGGTCCGCGGCGGCGGTCGCCGCCGGCGAAGCCATGGGCGCCTATGGCTCCGACACGGGCGGCTCCGTGCGCCAACCGGGGGCGCTGACCAACACGGTCGCGCTCAAGCCCACGTATGGGCGCGTGTCGCGCTATGGGCTGGTCGCGTTCGCGTCGTCGCTGGATCAGATCGGTCCGTTCGCGCGCAGCGCCCGCGATTGCGCGTTGCTGCTGGGCGCGGTGGCCGGCTACGATCCACTCGACTCCACCTCCGTGAACGAGCCGGTACCCGACTACCTGGCCGAGTTGACTGGAGACATCCGCGGGCTGCGCGTCGGCGTGCCGAAAGAGTATGCCGGCGAGGGCGTGGAGCCGGGCGTGCAGGCGTGCATGGCCAACGCCGTCGAGACGCTGCGGAGCATGGGGGCGCAGGTTGGCGAATGCTCGCTGCCCCACACGCGCTACGGCATAGCGGCGTACTATATCATCGCCCCGGCCGAGGCGAGCGCGAACCTGGCGCGCTATGACGGCGTCAAGTACGGCCTCTCCGTGCCCGATAGCGACGATCCCGTGGCCGCTACCCGCGCGGTGGGCTTTGGCGCCGAGGTGAAGCGGCGCATCATGCTGGGCACGTACGCGCTGTCTTCGGGCTACTACGACGCCTACTACTTGAAGGCAGAGAAAGTGCGCACGCTGATCAAGGACGACTTCGATCAGGCGTTCCAAGACTTTGACGTGCTGCTCAGCCCAACCTCGCCGACGGTCGCGTTCAAGCTGAAGGCGAAGACCGCCGACCCGTACGCGATGTACCTGAACGACGTGTTCACCATTCCGGCCAACCTGGCCGGTATTTGTGGCATCTCGATCCCGGCCGGTTTCAGCGAAGGGTTGCCAGTGGGCGCTCAATTGCTGGGGCCGCGCTTCGGTGAGCCGGTGATCCTGCGTGTGGCCGACGCCTTCCAGCGCGAGACGGACTACCACACCCGCTGGCCGGAGCTCGGTGCGAAGTCGAAGCGGAGGAGCGCGACGAAGCGCGCCTGAGCCCACCTGAGCCCACCGGCACCCTCCATCCCAGAGGTGCAACGCCGGACGCGCGCGTGCGTAGACGTCATATGAGCATCATCGAGCGCGAACCTGAGATACGCACCACCGTGCAGCTTACGGCCGTTGAAGGACAGGGCGTACCCCGTGGCGCCGCATATATCGGTGCCGCCGCGCTGGAGGCGCTGGGGTGCGTGGCGGGCGACGTCGTGCGCATCCAGGCGAGCCGTGCCACGGTGGCCCAGATCTATTCCCGTCCAGAAGGCACGGCAGCCGGCGCACCCGCCGCCGCTGATGCCGACCAGACGATCCAAATGGATGGGCTGGTACGCCAGAATGCTGGGGCCGCCCTGGGTGACCTCGTTTCGCTCTCCCGCGTGCCGACGCAGCCGGCGGTCAGCGCGGCGCTGGTTCCCGTAAGCGGACCCGTCGGGCTGAGCGATGCCGAGCTGCGGCACGTGGCGCGCTCGCTAAAAGGGCTCGCCGTGCTGGCTGGAGACCTGGTGCGCGTGCCTGGGCTGGGCGTCTCCGCGCGTGAATTCCAGGTGCTCGCCACCAACCCTGCCACCGCGGTGGTACTCCAACCCGGCACGAGCCTGCGCATCCAGCCGCCCGGTGGCGGGGCGATGCCACGGGGCAGCCACATCACCTATGAAGACATCGGCGGCCTGGACCGTGAGCTGCAGCACGTGCGCGAAATGATCGAGCTGCCGCTCAAGCACCCAGAACTGTTCGACCGGCTCGGCATCGAGCCGCCGAAGGGCGTTCTGCTGTATGGCCCGCCGGGCACGGGCAAGACGCTGATCGCGCGCGCGGTGGCGGCGGAGAGCAGCGCCAGGTTCTACAGCATCAGCGGGCCGGAGATTATCGACAAGTTCTACGGCGAGAGTGAGGCGCAGCTGCGCCGCATCTTCAACGATGCCCAGCGCTCCGCACCCAGCATCGTGTTTCTGGACGAGCTGGACGCCATCGCGCCCAAGCGCTCCGAAGTCTGGGGCGAAGTGGAGAAGCGGGTCGTCGGGCAGTTGCTGACGCTGCTGGATGGGCTGAGCGCGCGGGGACAGGTGGTGGTGGTGGGGGCGACCAATCTGCCGGACTCGCTCGATCCCGCCTTGCGGCGGCCAGGACGCTTCGACCGGGAGATTGGCTTGCGCGCGCCCGACGCCCGCGGTCGGCTCGACATCCTGCGCATCCACAGTCGCGACATGCCGCTGGACGACGACGTGGACCTGACCGAGCTGGCGCGCATCACGCCGGGCTTCGTCGGCGCCGACCTCTCGGCGCTGTGCCGTGAGTCTGCGATGTCCGCGCTGCGTCGCACCTTCCCGCGAGCGGCGCTGACGAGCGGCAGCATTCCAACGGACGAGCTGCTGGGACTGACCGTGCGCATGGAGGATTTCCTCGACGCACTGCGCGGCGTAGAGCCGTCGGCCGCGCGCGAAGTGTCGGTCGAGACCAGCGGCACCTCCTGGGATGACATCGGCGGATTGGACCAGGTGAAGCGCACGCTGGTAGAGGCCATCGAGTGGCCATTGCGCTACCCCGACCTATACTCCGCGATGGACCTCGAGCCGACTCGCGGAGTGCTGCTCAGCGGGCCGCCAGGCACCGGCAAAACGCTCCTCGCGCGGGCACTGGCGACCGCATGCCAGGCAAATTTCATTTCTGTCAAAGGACCCGAGCTGCTCTCGCGCTGGGTGGGTGACTCCGAGCGCGGCGTGCGCGAAATGTTCCAGCGGGCGAAGCAGGTGGCGCCCTGCGTGCTGTTTCTGGACGAGCTGGACGCGCTGGCGCCCTCACGCGGAGCCATTGGCGACAACGTCATGGACCGCGTGATTGGGCAGCTCCTGACGGAGCTGGACGGCATCGAAGGGCGGCGTGGGGTGATCGTCGTCGGTGCGACCAATCGGCCCGAGCTGATCGATCCGGCCGTGCTCCGGTCGGGGCGCTTCGATCTCTCGCTCGATCTGCCGCTGCCCGACCAACCGGCACGCCGCGCCATCTTCACCGTGCACACACGCAAGCGACCCCTGGCCACCGGGCTCAACCTGGACACACTGGCTCGGCGCACCAGCGGCTTCAGCGGCGCGGACATCGAGGCAACCTGCCGGCGCGCGGCCCAGCTGGCCCTGGCCGAGTGGCTGCGCGCGCGAGGTGCCGAGGTGCCAGGGGCCGCCGCGGCCGCGGCCGCGGCGGCGAGCGACGCCGGCGGCCCGGGGCTGCGCATCGAGCTGCGCCACTTCGAGCGCGCCATCGCGGAGGCGCGCGGCACAGCGTAGCGCCGCACGGCAGATTGGCGCGAGAATTGGGCGCCGATCCACCGGCGGCGCCATCCAGCGCGCGCCGGCCGCGACAACGCTGGTGCGGCCAGCCCGGCTCAAGCGCGCTAAGACACTGCGCCCGAGATGGCCGCTCCGGCTGCGCTCAGCCCCTGTCGAGGCGCTACCTCCTCCTCCCCGGCCGTTATGTCGCGATGGGGGCCCACTTCGATCGCGCCGTTACGCAGGCGCGTTTGGAAACACGGCTGTGGATAGGCGGCGGGTCCATTCACTACCTGGCCATCGGTGATACGGAACTGCGACCCATGCCAGGGACAGGTGACCATCCCATTGCCGATCGTGCCCTCAGACAACGGCCCACCGAGATGCGAGCACTTCTCGGCCATGGCGTAGACGCGGCCGTTCTGGCGCAGCAGCATGACGGGGATGCCCTGTGCGTCCACTCGCTGGGGTTTGCCTTCCTCGAGTTTCGCGTCGTCGAACACCGGAACGAACTCTTCGGGCGCTTCGGCCGGGGCGTGATTGGGGCCAATACGCTCGTCGAACACCAGCTCGCCCCCCAGCCACGAGGAGAAGAGCGCCACGCCATACGCGGCGTAGGCCAGGCGCCGTCCCCAGACGCGTGAGCCAGTGAGGCGAAGCACCAGTGACGCTCCATAGATGCTGGCGGAGCTGAGATTCAGCAGTCCATGCGCCACGCCGAGGCGTCGCGGTCTGTCCACGGTGAAGTGCCAGTCGTTCAATCCGCTGATGGCTGCCACCAGCGCCCCTGCCAATCCCAGGGTCAACGTCGCATCCGCCGCGACGGCGAAGTCCTGGCGCTCGGTGGCCGATTCCACCACATCGAACAGGACCGACGCCGTCCAGCTGCCCACGGGGAGATCGGTGACCGCGGGGTGCAGGGGATGCCCCAACCACGTGCCGCTCAGCGTGTTCTTGACTTGCTGCCCTGTGCGGCCGCTCGCCGCGTACATATTCTCGATGGTGTGCTGCAGCACGTCGCTGACCGGGTCCAGCCAGGTCTGTTGTGCCACAAGGTCGCTCGCGCCCGTGATTCTCATGCTGGCCTCTCCATCTCACTCGCTGCCCGATGCCTCGGAACACCCATCATTGGTTCCGTCGCGCGGGTGTCCATCACGACATTGCGAAGTGAGATGTTGCCTGCAAGGCGCGTACCGGGGCGAATGCTCTCTCTGTAAGAGCCGCACGCCGCGCCGTACCACACCCCCGCGGCCACGCGCTGGCGCAGCTGAGCTGGCAGGTGCCAGCCGCGAAGGGGGCGCGGTCAGTCGTCTGGATGGCCAGCGTCAGGATCGGCGAAGAGGCGTGCCAGCACGCGCATTGTCACGTCGGGCGGAACCTCATCGTACTCCGCCAGCGATCGGATGCGTGCCACCAGGTGGTGGAACATCTTGTCCACGAGCCGCTGCCCAAAGCGTTCCACGACCTCGCGCTCGGCGTCGCTCACGTCGCCGAGGCGGTCGAGCTGCTCTAGCGCGCGCTTGAGCTCCTGAGTTTGCGATCGATCCACATGTCGCCGCAGCGCCGCGATTCCTGGCACCGCCTGGCGCATCTGCCGTGTGCGCGCCCACTCGCGTGTGCCGGCCTCCACCAGCGCCTCTGCCTGCGCCAGGGCCGCCGCCTCTTGCGCCAGGGCCTCCGTGCCGCCAGGTGTCTCGCTCTCCTGCGAGCCGCTCCCGGTACGCAGCATGTCCAGCGTGTAGAGTGAAACCTGCGGCAGCAGTCCCGCCGCCGGATCGACATCCGCGGGCACCGCGAGGTCCACGATCACCAGCGGCGCTCGCCTGCCCGCCAGCCCACAGGCTACCGTGGCCGCCGTGAGCACCACGTGCGGCGCGGCCGTCGCGCTAATGACCAGCTCGACGCCGCCCAACGCCTCGCACATATCCTCCAGCGCCGCCGGCTCACCGGCTACCTCTACCGCCAGCTCTTCTGCCGCCGCCGCGCTCCGGTTGGCCAGCACCAGCCGCCCGATGCCCTCAGCGCGCAGCTGTTGCGCGCAGAGCTGGCTGGTGCGGCCGGCGCCGATCACCAGCGCCGACTTGCCCGCCAACCCACCCAGCGATTCGCTGGCCACTCGGACGGCCTCAGCGGCGAGCGAGCGGTCCACGCGGCCCAGCTGCGTCTCGGTGCGCGCGCGCTTGCCCACCTTGATGGCCTGCGTCCACAGCGCCCGCAGCTCCTCGCCCACGCTGCCCGTCGCTTCCGCCTCCGCGAGCGCATCTTTCACCTGACCGAGAATCTGCGACTCGCCGATGAGCATTGAGCGCAGCCCCGCCGCGACGCGCATCAGGTGCCGTGCCGCCTCGACACCCTCCTCTTCGTACACGTACTGCCCCAGATCGCCCAGCATTTCCACTACCTGGCCGGGCGTCCCAGGCAAGGCCGCCACCTCCAGGGACAGCGGCAGACCTGGACCCTCTACGCTCGCAGCCGCCTCCTGAGCCGCCGCCCGCGTGCCCATCGCGGCCGGCACCGCTGGCACGGCCGCCTCCGGCCCGAGCGCATGCGTGGCCACCAGAAAACGCGCGATGGCAGCACGCGCGGCGGGCCACTCAGGGGCGGATACGTACACCTCGGTGCGATTGCACGTGGAGAGCAGCGCGACCTCCGCGATTTCCGGAGCGGCGGCTAACGCGCGCAGCGCGGCGGCCAGGCGCTCGCCGGAGAAGCTCAGACGTCCGCGCACCTCTGCGGGCGCGCGGTGGTGGTCCAGGCCGATCAATCCAATCATGTGGTGGTCGTTTCTCTGTACGGGTGAAGGATGGGTTGCGAGACGCGGCAGCGTC
Organism: uncultured Ktedonobacterales bacterium; assembly: GCA_964416775.1. GTDB lineage: Bacteria > Chloroflexota > Ktedonobacteria > Ktedonobacterales > JADMIN01 > CAYQFU01. The sequence goes on along the minus strand of CAYQFU010000043.1, from coordinate 3,638 downwards.
CCTCAATCTATTCTAGTTTAATATGTTACCGTGCGTCGCTCACAGGCAATCATAGGGGACCGCGAGCCATCGGGCATCAGGTGATTACCCGATTTTTCCTCAGGTGGCCGCCAGGTTAGCCAGCGGACGCATCTGATGTGGCCATGCGGCGGCGCACATGTGCCCTGTCAGACAATATACCCGATGTGCGTAAATCGCCAGGTGGTCTCTGTAAACAGAAGGTGAATAGCCGTACGCGCAGCCTCGCACACGCCGCGTGCCCGGCGCAATGCAACCTGATCTGGTACGGTTTCTGGTAGCGTATAGTACGCGGGATTGTCATCGACAGTGAAGGAGGCACATGTGGGATCCAGTGGCTCCGCGGGCGCCGCGGGCCGGCAGACGTGGGGCGAGGCGCTGCGCGAGGCGACCTCCGCGCTCACGCGTTCCGGCGCGACGTCGACGCCCGACCTGGATGCCGCCGTGCTGCTTGGGCATGTCGTCACGGCGAGCCGCGCCGCGCTGATGGCGTATCCTGAGCGCGCGCTCGCCACGGACCAGCTGGCTCAGCTGCGCGCGCTGGTCGAGCGCCGCGCGGCGGGAGAACCGGTGGCCTACCTGACCGGGCACCGCGAGTTCATGGGCCTCGACTTCCGCACTGACACGCGGGCGCTGATCCCGCGCCCGGAGACGGAGGTGCTGGTCGAGGCGGCGCTGGAGGACGCTCGGCGGCGCCTCGACGCCGGCCAGATGCCCATCGCGGCCGATATCGGCACCGGCACGGGCGCCATCGCCATCTCCCTCGCCGTGCTCGAGCCGCGGCTGCCGCCCATCTATGCCACCGACCTCTCGTCCGATGCCCTGGCGCTGGCCGCCGAGAATGCGCGCCGGCTGGGGGTGACGGAGCGCATTATGCTACTACAGGGAGACCTCATGGCTCCGCTGCCTGAGCCGGTTGACCTGCTGCTGGCGAACCTGCCCTACGTCGCGCCGCGCGACGCCGGCACGCTGCCGCGCGACGTGCGCCAGTACGAGCCATCCATGGCGCTGTATGGCGAAGACGAAGGGCTCGGGCACTTCCGCAGGCTCTTCGCGATGGCGCCCGCCAGGCTGCGGCCCGGCGCGACGCTGCTGCTCGAGATCGGCTACGACCAGCGGACCGCCGTGGAAGCGCTGGCGCGTGCCGCATTTCCCGGCGGCGCGGTGCGCGTGCTGGCGGACTACGCCGGGTGGGAGCGAGTGGTCGTGGTGCGCACGGCGCCGCGGGTGACGTCGCACTGACGCGTCGTTGCGGGTGGCCAGCCCTGGAATGTTGTAGACTGATCCGCGTTGTCACCAGCCTGACGGGCAGGCGCGCGACGTGGCATGCGCCGGCGTGGGACCGGACACGCGAGGGAGTTGGTCATCATGAGCGCTTTTCTCTTGTTGTTGCACTTCAACGTGGTCCCGCTCATCTGGCTGTTCGGTGGCCTGGCGACGATCTGGGGCATCGTGCTGCTCGTTCGCAAGCGTGGGATAGATCGCATCATGCGCGTGCTGCTCGGCGTCACGGCTGGACTGGGCGTCGTCGAGGCGCTGCTGGGTGGATTGCTCTTCGCGTCGGGCGCACGGCCCCACGACCCGCTGCATTACGTCTATGGGCTGATCGTGTTGGCAGCCATCCCCGTCGCCTACACGTACGCTGACAACAAGTCGGCGCGACGCGACATGATCGTGTTCACCATCGCGGCGGTGGTCGTGGTGGCGGCCGGCGTGCGGGCGTTTATGACCGGTATGCCCCCTGCCACCATCACGCATTGATGCACCGGCAACTGCGCACACGACTCGTCAGACTCACAGGACGTGCCAGTACCTTCGGTTGGCCTAATATTGAGCGCCCGCCTGGCATGCGATAGCGCGGTTCCGGATGCGGAGGCCTCGCCAGGAATGGGAAAACGGCGAGCGCGGCCTTGTGATGCCGCCTGCCATATGCTATGATGACATGAGGGCGGGGGCGAGAGCGATGCTACGAGATCCCCCGCCCGACCTTGTTAGGAGCCCAAACGCATGGAGCTGACCTGGCTGGGGCATTCCTGCTTCCGCCTGCGTGGCAAAGATGTCACGCTCGTCACCGACCCTCCCTCTCCCACGACCGGCTACTCCCTCAGCCGGCTCAACGCCGACATCGTCACCATCAGCCATGACCATCCCGGGCATAACTACGTCCAGGCCTTCGCGGGCAAGGAGCCGTACATCGTTCGGGGGCCAGGCGAGTACGAGATTCGCAACGTACTGATCACCGGCCTGCAGACCTACCACGACGACGAGCGCGGCGCGCGGCTTGGCCGCAATACAGTGTACCTGTTCCATATGGATGATCTGCTCATCTGCCACCTCGGCGACCTCGGCCACGTGCTGAACGCGCGCGAGCAAGAGGAGATCAATGGCTGCGATGTGCTGTTGCTGCCCGTGGGTGGTGGCAACGCACTGGATCCCAAGCGTGCGGTGGAAGTCGTGAGCCAGGTGGAGCCGCAGGTTATCGTGCCGATGCACTATGCCACGCCCACGCTAAAGGCCACCACGGCGACGTTGGAGCCCGTTGACGCGTTCGTGAAAGAGATGGGCGTGGAAGCGGCCGAGCCGCTTCCAAAATTGAACCTGACGCGGGGGAGTCTCCCATCTGAACCGCAGGTGATGCTCCTCACGTATCGAGGGGCACAGACATAAAGTTGAGGGGCCAGGCCCGCCGAGCGGGGTTCCTGGCCCCTCTCTCTTGAGGGAACGTGTTGATCGTCGCGGCGGAGGGTTCCTGGTTCCCCTCGGGCGCGCGGTGCGTGGAGAACCGGGCAGTACACTCAGTCTTATGGGGCAGCGGGCGGGCCGTGCGGGGCGCGCTGAGGAGGTAGACATGGCGAAATTCCTATTTGTGACGGGCGGGGTGGCGTCGTCGGTAGGCAAGGGCATCACGGTAGCTTCCCTCGGGCGAGTACTCAAGAGTCGCGGGCTCTCGGTCTCGATCATGAAGCTGGACCCCTACATCAACGTCGATCCAGGGACCATGTCTCCGTATCAGCACGGCGAGGTCTTCGTTACGGACGATGGGGCCGAGACCGACCTCGACCTGGGCCATTATGAGCGCTTCACCGACGAGCCGGCGAGCCAGGCCAGCAACGTGACCACCGGCCAGGTCTACGCCTCGGTGATCGGCAAGGAGCGGCGTGGCGAGTACCTGGGCGGGACGATCCAGGTCATTCCCCACATTACCAACGAGATTAAAGAGCGCATGCATAACGTGGCGCGCCAGTCGGACGCGGATGTGGTGATCGTGGAAGTTGGCGGCACAGTGGGCGATATCGAGGGCGAACCCTATCTGGAGGCGATTCGCCAGATGCGCAAAGACGTGGGTCGCCACGATGTGCTCTACCTGCACGTCACCCTGCTGCCCTACCTGATGGCGTCCAGGGAGCTGAAGACCAAGCCCACGCAGCACAGCGTCAAAGAACTGCTGCGCGTCGGCATCCAGCCCGATGTCATCCTCTGTCGCTCCGATTTGCCGATTCCTGATGAGTTGCGCGAGAAGATCGCGCTCTTCTGCAATATCGACGAGCGCGCAGTGGTTGCTCTGCCCACGGCTGATACCATCTACGAGGTGCCGTTGATCCTGGAAGACGCGGGTCTGG
>CAYQFU010000042.1:24888-28483 GCA_964416775.1 uncultured Ktedonobacterales bacterium | reverse complement strand
TGGTGGGCGAGCAGCTGCGCGCGCCCTACGGGCAGCCGCGCTACAACGCCGAGGCGAGCACCACTGGCGGCATGCATACGGCGCTGGGCTTCACCGGCCAGTGGGAGGACACGCAGGCGCCGGGCAGCAGCGGGCTGGACTACTTCCACGCGCGCTACTACGACCCGAGCGTGGGCCGCTTCCTCTCCGCGGATCCGGCACGGCCGGGACTGGGCGACCCGGCGGCGATGGATGGGTATGGCTACGTCGGGGGGAGAGTGGAGAATGCCACCGATCCCAGCGGATTGACCCGGGCGCCAGATCCAGCCAGTGCGACGGGCTCCTGGTCGCAGGGTGAAGATACGGCCTTCCTGCTGAGTTTGGGCTACTCCAACTACACCGTCCCAGGCACGGGCGGCCTGCCCTACCTCGTCTGGTTGCGGGCCTACGACCCCCAGCTGTACGGGCAACTGAGCGACTATGCTGCCTCGACCGGTGGGTCGTCGGCGGCAGTGGCCGCTTTGACCCAGCGTGAGGGGACGGATTGGTGGGCAAGCAAGGGCGCTCAGTACCTCAACGACAACTACATGGAAGCTCTCCGGGTCGAAGGCACGGTGGTGCTGCAAGCCGACCTGGCGGCCAGCGGCCACAATGGCGATTACAAGGGCGGGAGCGCCGGGGATCTCCTGGGCGGCGAACTGGAGTTGAGCTTCGGGGGCGCGGACGACGCTGCGCTGCTGAGCAAGCTGGACAACACGGTCGCCGACGACACGCACCTATCGGAGCCAGGCGGTGCCGACGGGGGAATGTGTAGCTTCTCAGCAGACACACCTGTGGCAACCCCGTCAGGTGAGCAGGCCATCGGGACGCTTCGAGTCGGCGATACGGTGGAGGCCTACAACCCGACCACCGGAAAGGCCGAGCCAGAGCAGGTGCAGCACGTCTGGCTGAACCACGACCATGACCTGGTGGATATGCACATCACGGCGGGAACGGGCAAGGCCGCGACGACGAGCATGACGAGTACGGTGCGCGCCAGTGGGCACGGTCTCTTGGTCGTTGGCGACGATGCGGCTGCGGCGGTCCATCTCAGTCCGTCGCTCGCCAGTCACACGAGTGGCGAGACGATTCACACCACCGCCAACCACCCCTGGCTGACCGCCGATCGCGGCTGGGTGCCGGCAGGTAACCTCACGCCGGGTGAGCGACTGGTCACGCTCAGCGGCGGAACGGGCGTGGTGGCCTGGGTGCATCCGGTGCCAGGCGCGGCCGACCGCTACAACCTGACCGTTCAGCACGACCATACCTATGCGGTAGGCACCGGGCAGTGGGTCGTGCATAATGATGGATGTGGCGGAACTGTTACTGTCACCGATCGAGATCTCTACCGTAGGGGCAACGCTTCGTCCCCGCGAATAGACAACGTGCGGCCGGGTAAGGATATTCCAGAAGGCACCGACACGGCTCGGAATACTGATACAGTGACCATCCAGAATGAGGATGGCACTGTGCAAACTCGGGTGATGGGCCAGTCGACGTTCGATAACCTAGCACCTGGTAGGAACGTCTGGAAGCTTCCGGCAGGTACGAATCTTGCCGACGTCGGCTTAAGAGCCTTGAATGATGAAGATGCCCACTGGGCCATCCAGCCCTTGGACACTATGTCAAAAGTGGACTACGAGGCAGGGCTTCAGCTGCTCAACGAAATGTTTGTCAAGACCTGGTAACGACTCATCATCGGCCGTGGGTTTCCCGTTCCCTCGATGATTTCTTCATTACGACCTCGTTGAGGGGATGGGAGACACTCACGTAGAAGGCCGGGTATTGGTTCAAGTTCAAGGAGATCTACTTGAGCACGAACTACGACACGCTGAGGATGCTCATTGTCGACATCGTCGGCGACGCCAACCACATCCGTCGCCAACAGGGCATCGACAAATTGGTGGGCTATGGAACAGAGCAAGTCGTGCCTGTCCTCATTGAGGTCTTGCTCGACAAAGGGCGATCAGTTCCCTACTGGGATAGTGTTGTCGAGGGCGTTTCCGGTTTTCTGCAAGAAGCGGACTCGTCGTTTACTCGGCCGTGCGCACCGGCAATCGTGCAGATATTGGCCACAGTTGGCAACGAGAAGTTCCCCGATCCGATCTTCTTTCTCGATGTCCTTGACATGAAGGTTGACATACCAGACCTCACATACGCCATTCCGACGCTGTTGGACCTGATCCGATCGCACCAGGGCGATGAGGTGGCGACGACTGCGTTGCACTTGCTGGGGAAGTTCTCGCGCGAGCAAACTCAGCCGTACCAGCGACTGCTCGACGAACTGAGCGGGGGCTGATAGCGACGGCGGCGGGCTGGTCGTGCAGCTGAGCGATCCGCTGGGCACGCCCATCGCCGCGCTCAACCTGGCGACCGGACTGGTGGGGGAGCAGTTGCGCACGCCCTACGGCCGCGCTCGGTTCGCCGCCGCAGCCCCCCACTGGCGGCGCGATGCACACTATGTTTGGCTTCACCGGCCAACGCAAGGATGCCGAGGCGTCGGCGGGCCGGACCACTGCCACCTGTGTGCGTAACCCGTCATGCCCCTCAGCCCGCCCGCGTTCTGGCAACGAACGTGCGGAGACGGCGCTGGATGCGCCGGAGGCGCGGCACGTCCGGCGTGGTGAGGAGGGTGCGTGATGCGATGTCCACACTGCGGCAGCCCGCTCGCGGACGATGCGCGGTTTTGCCAGTTCTGCGGCCGGATGATCGCCCCGGCCGTCCCACCCGCCGGCGCGGGTGCGGCGGGCGCGGGCGGGCCGATGGGCAGCGCGCCGGCGCCGCTGGCAGGGGGACCGCTGGCTGCGGGCGGTGCGCTCGATCCGGCCGGCACTGGCGGCGTCATCCGTCTGGGCGACATGACGATTACCGTCGAAGGCGATCTCGTGCCGGTCGCTAGCATAGACCTGGGCGTGGACCACTCGATCTACTTCGAGCACCACATCCTGCTCTGGAAGCAGCCCGAGGTGACGATTGGCTTCCGCGGGCGCAAAGGGATGGCGCGCCGCTTTTTCGCCGGCATGCCCATCTTTCTGAGCGAGGCCCACGGACCCGGCAACATCGCCGTCTCGCGCGAGTCGGTGGGGCAGATCGTGGCGCTGCCGCTGGGGCCGGGGCAGTCCATTGACGTGCGCGAGCACCAGTTTCTGCTGGCCACCAGCACGGTCGAGTATGGTTACGTGTCGGTCGGTGGGGTGGCTACTGCTATCTTCACGCCCACCGGCAGCCGCACGGGTCTGTTCATGGACCGCTTCACCGGCCGTGGCGAGAGCGGCATCGTGCTGCTGCATGGCTACGGCAACGTGTTCGAGAAGCTGCTGGCGCCGGATGAAGTGCTGGACGTGGAGCCAGGCGCGTGGCTGTGGAAGGATGCCGACGTGCGCATGAGCGTGACGGGCCTCGTCGGGTCGGGGCACGGCGGGCTGGTGGGCGCGCTGAGCAACCAAATGGCAGGCATCTCCGTCTCGCTCAATCGCTTCACTGGGCCGGGACGCATCGGCATCCAGTCCATGACCTACGTGCCCATCGAGCAGCGCGAGGCAAGCGGCCAATCCACGTCGCCGGGCAGCTTTTTCGG
>CAYQFU010000042.1:20450-24788 GCA_964416775.1 uncultured Ktedonobacterales bacterium | reverse complement strand
CGTGCGCCAACTCCAATTTGGCTGGCACATGCCCTCCTTCCCGGTGGACGGCAGCAGTGGCCCAGCCTTCACCCAGCAAATCCACCAGATGTTGCAGCGCCTGCAGCCGCATTTCGACTCCGTGTGGGTCGACGATCACCTGTTTCCCGGGTTCCCAGGACTTTCCAACGACACACCCTACCTGGAGTGTCTCACCACGATTGCCTACTTGGCCGCCCAGCATCCCACGCTCAAATTCGGTACGAGCGTCGTGTGTCAGTCGTACCGCAACCCTGCGCTCCTCGCGAAAATGGCCGCCAATCTCCAACTCCTGACGGGCGGGCGCTTCTTGTTCGGCCTCGGAGCGGGCTGGATGGAGGAGGAGTATCGCGCGTACAACTTTGACTTTCCGCGGGCGTCCGTACGTGTTGAGCAACTCGAAGAAACGATCCAGATTGTCAAGCGCATGTGGACCGAGGCTGCCGCCAGCTTCACCGGCACCTATTACCGCATCGAGAACGCCTATTGTGCGCCGCGACCGCATCCCATCCCACCGCTCCTGATTGGCGGAGGGGGCGAGCGGAAAACCTTACGTGTCGTCGCCCAATATGCTGACTGGTGGAATTTCCCGGGCGGAACCGTTGACAATTATGCTCACAAGCTCGATGTGCTGCGTGAGCACTGTCAAGCCGTCGGGCGCGACTACGATGAGATTGTCAAGACCTGGTCGGCGGAGGGCATTGCCATCGCCGAGACCGAAGCGGAGGCGCGGCGTATCGCGGCAGCATCGCCGTACAAACAGGACGTGCTCGTCGGCACGCCGGCGCAAGTGGCTGAGCAACTGCAACCGTTCGTCGACCTCGGAGTGGAGTATCTGATTGTCCGCGTGGTGGACTTCCCTGCCGCCGCGGGTGTGGACCTGTTTGCGCACGAAGTGATGCCGCGCCTACGGGCCGTGCCACGGTCTTAAGCCATCATACCGGATTCGGGTGATGGCTGCCGGGTGGCGTAGGGGCGTCCGGTGGACGCCCGCCTGGCGCGGATGTAATGGTTCACCCTGATTTGATATCACACGGCCGTCACGCCAGTATCCATACCGGTGTGTCCAGCCAGAAGTACCACCCGCCACGATGTATTCTGTGTGGTTGCCTGCGCCGAAGCCAGTGGCACGAGAGGGCGTAGGGTCAGATATGCAGCAACGCGGCGTGTGCGCCTGCCTGCCACAACACCTCATTGACAGCCGCGCGGCGCTCAGCTATGCTGGGATGCAGACGCCAGCCATGACTCCAGAGACAGGGATGGGGAAGCGCCCAGACGAAGACGAGCGCCTGGCAGGCTACAAGCTGCCAGGCTCGCGACAGTCTGGTGCGCGCTGGGACATAGGCAACCGAAGAGAGTGACCAACCTGAACCGGCACGCATCTTGCGAGTCTGGGCACGGCCCGGAGAAGCGGTTCAGGGGGGCGATGATCGTCCTCCCTTCGCGTGGCGCGGCATCGATGGGTCGGTGGGGAAGGGTGAGGATGATGCAATCAGGGCGAGACGTGGGGCACCGATCGACGGACAGTGACGTGACCCCGTTCACGACCAGCGCGACAACCGATCAGCCAACCGTGGAGAGCGAGCGCGACACGGCGCGCGCATCCCGGTTGATCGCTATCGTCGAAGATGACGACGTGCTGGCGACGACCTTCCGCCAGGTGCTGGAGGAAGAGCGCGGCTGGGCCACCATGGTGCTCGGCGACGGCGAAGAGGCGCTGCGCGTGCTGCCCTCCGCGCGGCCGGACATGATCTTGCTGGACGTCACGCTGCCCGGACTGGACGGCGTATCGCTCTTCCGCATGCTGCGCGCGCGGCGCGAGACCTGGGCCACACCGATCCTGATCGTCACCGCCAGCCACGACTGGGAGCTACAGCGGCTCGGTTTGGAGCCGCACCAGTGGCTACGCAAGCCGTTCGACCTGGACGACCTGCTCGGCGCGGTGGAGCGGCTGCTGCGCGAGGCGCCGACCGAGGTGCCGGCTCAGTGAGGCTCCCGCTGCTGCACCAGCTCGATGGTGTTGCCGAACGGATCGTGCAGCACGCAGCGGTCATAGCCGTACTCCTCGAAGCTGGCGCGGTCCTCGGTGGCGACACCGCGCTCGCGTAGCTCGATGCGCGCGGCGGGCAGATCGAGCACCATCATGGCAAAATGGTGGTTGGGGTTGCCGAAGCCCTCATGCTTCGCTAGCAGGTGCAGCTGCTGGCCGTGCCCGAGATCGAACCACATGCCGGGCTCGTCGGCCAACGCCGCCGGCCGCGTCATCTCGCGCAGCCCCAGCGCCTCGGCATAGAAGTGGCGCGCCTGCTCTTCCTGATCGGGAGGATAGGGCACCTGGGCGTGGTGCAGGTAGACGATCTCCATCATGTGCTCCTTCCGCCCTCGGCTACAATCTGTGCTGGCGAGGGTCGTCGCTCCCCTCGGCGGTGCGTATGCCGCGATGCCTGCCGGAGGCGCGCGTGAACCAACTGATCCCCACTTCCGCGACGACCAGTATGCCGCACGAAACGTTCCCATTGCCACCCGGCGCGAGCGAAGGCTACGCCGATGTGAGCGGCACGCGGCTGCACTACGTGACCGCGGGCGCGAGCGGACCGCTGGTGGTGCTGCTGCATGGCTTCCCAGAGTTCTGGTATTCGTGGCGACACCAGATTCCGGCGCTGGCGGAGCGCTTTCGCGTGGTCGCGCCCGATCTGCGCGGCTACAACCTCTCCGACAAGCCGGCGCGCGGCTACGACATCCGCTCGCTGTGCGGTGACGTGGCGGGGCTGATCGAGGCGTTCGGCGAGCGCGCGGCACACGTCGTCGGCCACGATTGGGGCGGCGGCATCGCCTGGGCGTTCGCCATTCGCGAGCCGGAGCGCACGCGCCGGCTCGCGATCGTCAACGCGCCACACCCGGCGCTGATGCAGCGCGAGCTGCGCCACCCGCGCCAGCTCCTCCGCAGCTGGTACATCTTCGCCTTCCAGCTGCCCCGGCTGCCCGAGTGGGGCATGGCTCGGCGCGATTACGCGGCCCTGCGCACCCTCTTCGAGGACGTGAATCGCGCGAGCGGCACAAGCGTTGTCTTTACCGAGGAGGATATCGCGCGCTACGTAGCCGCGATGGCGCGTCCCGGCGCGCCGACGGCGACGATCAACTATTACCGGGCGCTGCTGCGCGGCGGGCCGGGCGCGCTGGGTCCGCTACGACGCATCGAGGCGCCGACGCTGGTGCTGTGGGGCGAGTGCGACTTCGCGCTGGGCACCGAGCTGCTGGGCGGGCTGGACGCGTGGGTGCGCGATCTGCGCGTACGCCGCTTCCCCGACGCCGGCCACTGGCTGAACCAGGAGCGGCCCACCGAGGTGACGCAATCGCTGGCGGAGTTCCTGAGCGAAGGGCGGCGGGACTAGGTCATTTCCGTTCTGAGTGACCATGCCTCCTGTGTAGGGGCGTCCGGTGGACGCCCGGTCGGCGCAAACGCTATGGTTCACTCTGGGGCGGTATCACGGAGCATCAGAGCCGTCATTGACGTGCATATTGACGAATAGCGGAGAAGGACGGGCAGGATGACCTCCATCGCGACAGACTTGCACGTGCGCATCTGGGGCGAAGGGAACGCCGAGCGCGTCGTGCTGCTCCATGGCAGCAACGTTCCGGATGCAGAGCTGACCTGGCGGGAGCAGCGTCCGCTGGCGGACGAGTACGAGCTGCTCGTCATGGACCGTCGCGGCTTCGGCGCCAGCCCCGACGCCGAGCGCATCACATGGGACGGAGAGGTGGCCGATCTGATTGCCCTGGTCGGCGAGGGTGCCCACCTGGTCGGGCACTCGTTCGGCGCGCTGGTCGCACTCGTGTTCGCCGGCCGGCATCCAGAGCGCGTTCGCTCGCTCGTCGCCATCGAGCCTCCGGCCTTCGGCCTCGCGCTGGATGATCCCTCCGTGGCGGCGTTCGCGGCGCGGCTCGCGCCCGTCCACGCCGCCGCTCCCAACCTGACGCCCGAGGAGTTCCTGGCGCGGATGGTCGCCGCCCAGGGAGAGGACCTACCGGCAGGTTTTGTCTTGCAACCGGCCCATCGCAAAGCGGTCAACGCCACCCGGCTTGCGCCGGACCCTTCCAGCGCGCCAATTGACGTCGCCATGCTTGCCGCCGCGTCATTCCCCAAGCTGGTCGTCTCTGGGGAGTGGAGATCCGAGATGGAGGCGACCTGCGACCGCGTCGCCGAGTTGGTGCGCGCGGAGCGGCTGGTGTTTCCCGGCACGGCGCACAGCCCCCAGCAGCTCGGCCAGCCCTTCAACGACCGGCTCCGCGCCGTGTTCGCGGCTGCGTCCGCGCGGTAGG
>CAYQFU010000042.1:5102-20350 GCA_964416775.1 uncultured Ktedonobacterales bacterium | reverse complement strand
GCGTCCGCGCGGTAGGAGGCGGCGAGCCACCCGCTTGCACCTCAATACGAGCGCGGCATGCCCAGCACATGCTGGCCGATGTAGGCGAGGATGAGATTGTTGCCCACCGGCGCCACGGTGTATAGCCGCGTCTCGCGGAACTTGCGCTCGACGTCGTGGTCCACGGCGAAGCCGTTGCCGCCGTGGGCGTCCAGGCAGGCGTTGGCCGCGTGCCACGCTGCCTCGGAGGCCAGCAGCGTGGCCATGTTGGCCTCCGCGCCGCAAGGGTGGCCGGCGTCGTAGAGCGTGGCCGCCTTGAAGCGCATCAGGTCGGCGGCCTCGATCTCGGCGTGGGCGCGAGCGATGGGGAACTGAATGCCCTGGTTCTGGCCCAGCGGCCGGCCGAACACCTCTCGCTGGCTCGTGTAGCGCACGGCGCGCTCGACGAACCAGCGGCCGTCGCCGACGCACTCGGCGGCGATCAGGATGCGCTCGGCATTCCAGCCGTCCACGATGTAGCGGAAGCCCTGGCCCTCCTCGCCGATCAGGTTCTCCGCCGGCACCTCCAGGTCGCGGTAGGTCACCTCGTTGGTCTGGTGGCCGACCATCGTCTCCGTCGGGCGAATTTCGACGTGATCGCCAGCCGTGCGCAGATCCACCAGAAAGACGCTCAGCCCGCGCGTGCGGTGGGCGGGATCGGGCGGCGCGGTGCGGGCCAGCAGCAGCAGCAGGTCGCTGTGCAGCGCGCGCGACGTCCAGTTCTTCGTGCCGTTGACGATGTAGCGGTCGCCCCGGCGCTCGGCCGTGGTGGCGATCTGCGTGGTGTCCGATCCTGCCGCCGCCTCGGTGACGGAGAAGGCCTGCAGCCGCAGCTCGCCACGCGCGATGGCCGGCAGATAGCGCGCCTTCTGCTCGGCGCTGCCGTGGCGCAGCAGCGTGCCCATGACGTACATCTGCGCGTGGCAGGCCCCCGCGTTGCCGCCCGAGCGATCGATCTCCTCCAGGATCAGGCTGGCCTCCAGCACGCCCAGCCCCAGCCCGCCATACTCGCGTGGGATCAGCGCGGAGAGATAGCCGGCCTCCGTCAGCGCGCGCACGAACGCCTCAGGATAGGCGCGGCTGCGGCTCACGTCGCGCCAGTACGCGTCCGGGAAGCCGGCGCACAGCGCGCGGACCGCCTCGCGCAGCCGGAGCTGGTCCGCCGTGAGGGCGAAGTCCATCGAGCGGCTCCTCCTCGCTCACTTGCCGATGCAGAACTCGGCGAAGATGCGGTCGAGCAGATCGGCGGTGGCCGTCTCGCCCGTGATCTCGCCCAGCGCTTCCAGCGCGCCGCGCAGGTCGAGTGCGGCGAAGTCGAGCGGGATGGTGCCAGCCAGCGCCTCGGCGGCGCCGTCCAGCGCTTCGGCGGCGCGGCGCAGAGCGTCGCGGTGGCGTGCGCTGGCCACCAGCGGATCGGCGCCCTGAGCCTGGCCCTGCAGCACGAGCGCGGCGATGCTCTCTTCCAGCGCGGCGACGCCGCCCGGGGTGATGCTGGAGGTGTGGGCGCACGGCGCATCCGGCCAAAGCGCGCGGGCGTCGCCATCGCTGGCGGCGGGCGGCAGATCGGACTTGTTGAGCACGAGGATCAACGGCCGCCCTTCGGCGCTGTCGGACGCGGCGCCGAAGCCGAGCGCGCGCAGGTCCGCGGCGGCCTCGCTATCGGCGGGCGTCAGCGGCTGCGATTGATCCACGACGAAGAGGGCCAGATCAGCGGCGCTCGCGGCGGCGCGCGTGCGCTCGACGCCGATGCGCTCGACGGGATCGTCGCTCGCCGTGAGGCCGGCGGTGTCCACCAGGTGGAGGGCCACGCCGCGAATGGTGGCCGTCTCCTCCACGGTATCGCGAGTGGTGCCGGCGATGGGCGTGACGATGGCGCGTTCGGCGCGCAGCAGAGCGTTGAGCAGGCTGGACTTGCCGACGTTGGGCCGGCCGAGGATGGCCACGCGCAGCCCCTCACGCAGCATGCGCCCGCGATCAGCGCCCGCCAACAGCTCGCGCACACCGGCGCGGGCCTGGTCCACCAGCGCGGCCAGCTCCGCACGGTCGGGCGGGGGAACTTCCTCCTCGGGGAAGTCAATGCCGGCCTCGATGCGCACCATGGCTTCCATCGCCGGCGTACGCACCTCGACCACGCGCGCGGAAAGCTCGCCGCTGAGCTGGCGCATGGCCAGCCGCAAGCCGGCTTCAGACTCCGCCTGGATCAGCGCCATCACGGCCTCGGCCTGGGCCAGATCGAGCCGGCCGTTGAGGAAGGCGCGCAGCGTCATCTCACCGGGCCGCGCGGCACGGGCGCCCGCGGCCAGCGCCAGCGCTAGGATGCGCCGCAGCAGCAGCGGACCGCCATGCGCGTCCAGCTCCACCACGTCCTCGCGCGTGTAGGTGTGCGGCGCGCGCATGAAGGCGGCGAGCACTTCGTCCACGATCTCGCCAGTCTCAGGGTCCACGACGTGCCCGTAGGTGAGCAGGTGCGAGGGCGGGATGCCGTTGTCGGTGCGCGCGGAACGTGCGGGGCGGAAGAGCGCGCGGCTGACTTCGAAAGCGCGCGGGCCGCTGACGCGCACGATGCCGACGCCGCCGGCGCCTGGCGGGGTGGCGATGGCGGCGATGGTGTCGCTCGTTTCGGCGCTGGCGTTGTGGCGGGCGGTGGTGTCGTCGGGCTGGGCGGACATGGGACCTCGTCTCAGGGATGGTATTCGTGGTCGGGCTGTCGCTGGTATCGTATCATACCGGCTCTCGCGTTCTACGGAACCGCCTTGGGCAGCCGCGGAGTAAAGCAGCAGACGCGGTTACATGGAGCAGACGGAGCGCGACCCGTGCGCTATCTGCATCGCGACACCGCCCTGGGCGGCGACATCGACGAGTAGAGCGGCGTCACCAGTTCCAGCGATAGACCTTCAGGCCAGGGCCGCTCCAGAGCAAGGTGAGCAGCGGTGTGTGCTGAGTGCCGGACCAGAGTGCGTTCTGCGCCGGGCTGTGGGCCGGCTCCAGGACGAGGTAGCGCGCGCCGTAGCGCTCGGCGACGGCGGCCATCGTGGGGATCCCCTGGTCAGGGACCATGATGGCATGCTGGCCGGTATCCACGTAGTAGTTGGCGGGGTCCACGACCATCACGACGAGGTTGTTGCCCCTAGCTGATGCACCCTGATGGACGGGGGCGCGAGCGGCGTCGGCCGCGATGAGGTGCCCCGCACGCGCATAGGCCGCGGCCGTGGCGTCCCAGGTGTGGGCGTTGACGAGCACGAGGAACGTGCTCAGGATGGCGGAGAGCCCGATGGCCATGCCGAGATAGACGCGCTTGCGCTCGGCCGCGCGGCGCGCCGCCTCGGTGCCAGTGGCGCGGCGGCCCAGCCAGTCCACCGCGGCATCCAGCCCGGCGATGGCGGCGACGTTGAGGAAGGGGAAGACGGCGACCTCGGAGTGCAAGGTAGTGCCATAGAGCGCGGGGAAGGTGAAGAGGAGATCGAGGGCGAAGAAGGCGCCAACAGCGTAGAGCAGCCAGGGGAGCGCGGCAAGATCGCGGCGCAGGCGCCACATGCCCAGCACGGCGAACGGCGCCAGCACGAAGTCCATCACGGCGGCCAGCTCGCGCGCGGTCATGCCGAGGACGTCGAGCTTGGAGCCGAGGATCGGCCCAATGCCCCAGGCCAGGTATGAGCCGGGCGTGAGGGTCAGCCCATAGCTGAAGAAGTCGTCGTAGTCGCGCAGCCACGCGCCCCGCAGCCCACCCGGCGGCAGTGGCGCGCCCACGAGCAGCAGGTTGCGCGCGAACCAGGGCGCCATCACCACGAGATACAGCCCGCCGAGGGCCGCCAGCGACCACGCCGGCAGGGCAGCGCGCCCATTGCGTCGCGTCCACTGCCAGACCGCCGCGGCGATCAGTAGCAGCAGTGGGGCCTCAGGCCGCGCGAGGTGCGCGACGCCGCAGCAGAGGCCCGCGAGGGCGAAGCGTCGGGGCCGGCCGCGCGCGCCCTGCGTCATCAGCAGCAGCGCGCCTCCCGCCGCCCAGCCGTAGAGCCCGAAGTTGTCGGGCATGGGGCTGTAGAGCGGGTAGTAGAAGCCGGACGTGATGGTGAGCAGCCCCGCGCCGAGGGCCGCGCGCCTGGTGCCGAGCAGCTCGCGGCCGAGCAGATAGCCGAGCGCGGGCAGCGTGCCGGTGAGCAGGACGTTGGGCAGCTGAGCCACCCACCACGCGCTGCCGAAGAGCCAGAAGAAGGGCACGAGCAGCAGCGAGGCGCCGGGCATCCACCAGAGATTGCTCGGATGCACCACGTGGGCCGCCGGGACGAGGTAGGTGATGATGAAGTCCTCGGTCAGCCCGCGACCGGCCGCCACGTTGCGCGCGACGTCGTAGTAGTACGCCGCGTCGAGATAGCCGGGGTGCTGGATCAGCGCGGCGGTGAGGGCGCGGGCGAGGATACCCAGCGCTACCAGCAGCGCGAGATCGCGCCGCGCGACCGGCAGCCGCTGGACGCGCGACCAGAGCCGCTGCGGAGCACTCGTCAGCAGGCGCGGCGGTGTGGAAAGCTCGGCTGCCGTCATTTTCCTCGCGCTCCTCGCGGGTCATCCATCCTCTCGCCGTAGCGCCCCCATCATACGCGCACGCGGCATGGATGGCAGCCCCTGGTAGTACTGACGGACCGTGACCGAGCGAGACCGCGCGGGCACAAAAAAGGACCGGGGAGCAAGCCATTCGGCTCACTCCCCGGTCGTGCCGCGCAGGCAGAGCTCTGCACCCTGCCCTGGGCGAATCTGACTGCTATGCTAGCAGCTTTCTCCTACCATGGAATCGGTGTGGAGAGCATTCACACTGCCTGCGCAGCTGGTACGTTCACTCACTGCACACCACCTCCTTTCGTCGAGGTGAAGCATACCATGGTCTGGCGGCCACGTCAAGTAACTGAACAGAATCCGCGTGAAATTGGTGCGCCCAGCCCGCTCGGACGGCGGTGCGAACGGATGGTCAGCGGGCGCCGAGGTGGGTGCTGAAGAAGTCCAGGGTGTACTGGATGATGCGCCGGGAGGTGTCCGTGTCGTCGAGCACGTCGAAGCCATGCCGGCCGTCCGCGTAGTTGATCAGCTCAACCGGAACGTTGTGCGCCAGCGCCTCAGCCATGAAATGGTCGGTGGACTGGCTGATCTGCGGGGTGTCGCGGCCGGCTCTCACCACGAGCATGGGGGGCAGCGGGCGCGGTGGTGCGGCCAGATACCGGGAGAGTGAGTACTCGCCGAGCAGAGCGCGTTTCTCCGGCGGAACGGTCTCGTCGAGCATGTGCTCCAGGTGCATGACGCCGTAGTAGGCCACCAGACAGCGCACGAAGGGCGGCACGTCACGCAGAGCCCCGCGCAGGGCGGCCGCCGTGCCACCCGAGCAGGCGAAGATGGCCAGGCGGTCGGGATTGAGCTCCAGCTCCCTAGCTTCGCGCCGCACGTACGCCACCAGGTCGGCGACGTCGGATTCCGCTTCGCGCGCGTGCGCGAAGTGGTCCGTGGCGCGGTGGTCAAAGGTCACGGCGATGACGCCCGAAGAGGCGATGAGCTGGCCCCAGCAGAGGTTGGCGGCCATCGTGCGCGTATCGGTGGCGTCGCCTCCCGCCATGATCACGGCTGGCAGCGGAGCGTCTGAGTCGTTGTCGGGCGGATAGTACACGTCGGCATGCAGCGGCTGCCCATCCACTGTCTTGTAGACCAGATTCTCGCGCACGGGCGTTCGCGCCATATCAAGCCGCTCGAGGACGACGCACATTGGAATCGGCTCGGCCATGGGATGCCTCCTTGTGTGACGCTGGGTGACGCTGGCGCGCTCGCGGGTGATGGCACGCCGCGGGATGGGCAATATCTCTTCAGTTCATGCGGCTGGGTTGGCGAACGGAGCTGATAGCTCGGGCGTGCGCGTACCCTCCCTCAGCGCCTGGCTGGCCTCTACGCGGTCACGATCGCAGGCTGTCGCGAGACGGGTCCGCCTCCCGCGCGGGCGCACCCGGCGCGGAAGCTGGCGGCGCGGCGCGACGTCGGGAGGCGGCGGCCGCGGCGACCACCAGGGCGACGACGGGTGCCAGGAAGAAGATGCCAAGGGCGCTCCCCAGCGCGGCGACGGATGCGCAGCCAGTACACGCCACGGCCGCCGCGATCCAGACCAGGATCAGGCCAGTCCGCCGTTGGCGCATGCTGTCGAGCACCGCCCCCGCCGCGCCGCCCAGCATAACCACGCTCATGGCGCCGATGTAGTACCAGATGGAGGCGTCCACTCGCGCGCCGGCGGCGGGCAGGGTGACGTAGCGCAGACCGGAGGCGCAGCGGCCCGTGGCGATGGTCCCAGCGCAGGTAGGCACCAACGGCGTCAGCAGCAAGACCGCCAGCGCGATCAGGCTCAGCACGGCCGCGGCCAGCCCCGCCCCAAGCTCGACTCTGCGCGCCATTGGTACGCCTTTCCACCTGTGGGTCGCGATCCACCCCCGGCCAGCATATCACGTGGGGCGGTTGCGAGCGCGCCGCCGAGCGCCGCCGAGCACCGCCGATGCACCGCCGGTTCGGCATGCCGGATGCTGGCACCGCGTCCACCGGCCGCCTCCCGTCTGAGCGGGACCGGCGCGGCGAAAGGGGGACCGGCGATGGCGTATCAGACGGCGATCCGGCTGGATGAGCTGCCGCCCGGCAGCATGCGCGAGGTGGTGGTGGCGGGCGTCCCCATCTTGATCGTGCGCGACGCCGACCGCGTCTACGCCGTGGGCGCACGCTGCACGCACCGTGGAGGGCCACTGGCCGACGGGACGCTGCGGGGCAAGGTGGTGACGTGCCCCTGGCACGGGTCGCAATGGAACGTCGGCACCGGCCGCGCGCTGTGCGGGCCCTACGACATTCCCGTGCTCAGCCGGTTGTGGGGGCTGCTGCTGCCGCGCCTGCCAACCTATTTGGTCCGCATAGATCACGGCAGCGTGCAGGTGGATGTGGGCGTGGCGCAGGCGCACCCGGTGGGGGTGCAGGTGGCGGGCGCGGCCACACGGACCGATCAGGTGTCGTAACCCCCCCAGCCGAAGCCGGGAGCTTCCGCGCCGCATGTCTGTAAGCCAGGCTGTCGCGAGCGGCTCGTGCTGACCGTTACGGCTCGGTGGGAGCCGCGGCGCTCCCTTCGAGGGCGGCCCGCAGCGCGGCGGGAATGGGCGTGGGGCGCTCGGTCTCGGGGTCCATGGAGACGATGGTCATGTGGCCCTCAGCGGCCAGCGTGTCGTCGGGCTGCTTGCGCGCGGTGAAGCGAATGGTCCACGAGCTGCGGCCGACGTGCTGCACCTCGGCGACGACGTGGAGGATGTCGTCGTAGACGACGGCGGCGCGCAGATCGCAATCCAGGTGTACGCGGGGGAAGCGATAGTCCTGCAGGGTCTGGGCGTACGGCTGGCCGATGGCGCGCATGAGGGCGTGCTCGGCCATCTCGAAGTAGCGGAACATGGACGTGAAGTGAATGCGCTGGCTGCTATCCACATCGAAGAAGGCGACCCGAATGCGCGTGGTTTCGCGCGGCATGTGCTATCCTCCGCGGACTGAAACGTGGCCCTGCCATACAGCTATATCCCAGCGCGCCGGGTGGCCGCCAGCTGTGGCCTCTCTGTGCCATGGCGCCACCTCAGCGGCTGGCCTGGCGCTGGCGCACCATGCGGGCGATCTTGCGCGGCGGATCCACGAACCAGGACCAGCCGCACTGGAGGACATAGGCGGTGACGGGCAGGTGCGCGGGCGGGCATTCCTGGCCGCCGTCGCGTGTGGCGCGGGCGAGGATGGCCTGGCGCAGATCGTCGGGTGTGCGGCCGGGGAAGAGTGTGTACGCGGCGCCAATGTGCTGCCAGAAGTGGGCATCGCTCCCGCCCGTGGCGGCCAGCCCCCAGTCGTCGTTGAGCCGACGCACGTCGTCGCGCACGCGCGCGTTGGCCGGGGACGGGTTGTAGAGCTCGATGCCGTCCAGGACGAATCCCCGATTGAGCAAGTCCTCGATCTTACGCCGGCTGAGGCTGGGCACGAGGCGCCCCATGGGATGCGGGACGATGCAGAGCCCCCCCTGCGCCTTGATGGCGTCGATCGTGTCCTCGATGCGCCGCAGCATGGGGACCGGCTCGCGCATGAACAGGCCGAGGAAATGGCCATCGCGCGTCGTCACTTCGCAGCCCATGATGAGCTGGATGGGCAGCTGATCGGCTCCCGTCTCCACTTCGGATTCGCGCGCCAGCAGCTCGGCGACGCGCCTGGCGCCTTCCATATGGTCGTGGTCGGTGACGGCGATGACGTCGAGTCCGCGTCGGCGGGCCTCGCCCAGCACGCGAGTGGGGCTGGCGGTGCCGTCGCCGAGATTGGTGTGCATGTGCAGGTCGGCGCGGCCGATGTGGCTCGCACCGTCAGCCCCACTGCCGGCGCCGGCTCGCTCCTGGGGCGGTAGGGGCTCCGTCTCGTCCCGCGCCATGCGGCTCTCTCCTGTCACTCGCTGCCAACTCCCCGTGCCGCGCCAGCCAGCGGGCCAGGTGACGCACGTCACGTACCGTGCGCTGTGTACTGTGCGCTGGCAGCAGCGTAGCACGCGGAGAGCTCGGCGCGCCAGCCGGTCCCGGCCCTGGCCGACCGTCGCGCCCGGCGCGTTCGCGCGACCTCGTAGCCGCTGCCTATGCGGACGCCTGGTGCCACTCCTCCATGGACGAGTCGCCGGCGCGGTCCGGGCAGGTGCCGGCCAGGCGATACTTCATTTTGCGCGCGATGGTGCGCAGAGCGCGGCGGTCGCGGTACATGGTGATGACGCCGCCGTCGCGGGCCATGAGCACCACGGTTCCCACCAGGCGCGCGGCCCAGCTGGCGCCGCGGTCCATAGGAGGGATGTCGCGCCGGCCGAGAAAGCAGAAGGTCACGCCTGTACGCTGCATAATGCGTCCGTGCGCCAGCACGTACGCCACGGCGTCAGGAGCGACGTTGCGCTGGGCGGCGCGGGCGCAGGCGTGGCGCGAGAGCTGGAGCGGAGCCGGCGCCGAAGACGCGCGGCGGTTACCGGGGACGGCGCGGGAGTATGAGCGGCTCATAGTCGTCCTCCTGTGTCGCGGTGATCTCAACAAGACTACGTGGTCCGTCTGTCCGGGTTGTCGTGTCGTGATGTGTTTGGCCAGAATGGGTTGGCAGACCCGCATGCGTGTCGCCGAAACGGGAAAGTGGCGTGTGCCAGAGGGGGCGGAAACGGCGCGATCCTTCACACCGCCCCGCCCCCAGACCGCGATGATTGCCGGTGACGAGCCTACTGTTGGACCTGGACCTGTATGTTCCATTGCTCGCCGTACGTGTTGATGTCGAGATAGACCTGGCCGTCGCCCTGGTGCTCGTAGGTGGTGGACCCGTCGTTGTCAGTCGTGTTGACGGCACCGTAGTCCATAGGTGAGCCGTCGGCGTTCATCACGCTGACGATGAAGTTGCCGCCGAAGTCGTTGGCCTTCTTGCAGGTCCAGACGATGCGCCACTCGCCGGGCACGTTGAAGAGCGGCGTCTTCTGCGAGGTGGTGCCGGAGAACTTCTGCACGGTGGTCCACTGCAGGGTGTGCGTGGCCGTCGGGATGGCCGTGGGCGCGACGGTGGCGTTCGCGCCGCCGCCCGACTGGTTCGCGGCTGCGACGTTGCCGCCATTGTTGTCCGACGTGGTGGCGCCGCTATGGTTGGCCAGGCTGGCGATGCCGGCGCACCCACAGCACAGCACGACCGCCACGATGCCGCCGCCCACCCAGTACCACCATGCCGGCCGGCGTGGCCGGCCCGGCTGCCCCCCGGGATTCATGCCCGGCTGTGCCGCGTCGCCAAAGGGTGCTCCGCCTGGAGGTGCGCCTTGAGGTGTGCCTTGAGGTGTGTTCTGCACGGTATGGTGCTCTCCCCTGTCACGTCCGCGGCTCATGTGGCTGGCCGCGGCGCCTGTTCCTTGATGCGCGCTGCCCGCATCTGGCATGGCGGCGGCTTCTCGCCGCCCGTAGAGTACATGCGGCAGCGGCGGAGAAAAGCGGAAAGGGGGATTGGCGGTGGCGAGCCCCGACGGGAGGGTGTCCAATTTCGGCTTCCTCATGCGGTAGGGTGAGTGAGGAGGCTGAGATGGATGGTGCTTCGAGTGGGGACAGTGCAACGAGACGTCATGGGCGAGGATGCAGTGTCTCGATGGTGTCGCCTCGCGAGGGCTGGGCGTTTGGCTCGTTCGTCGGGGAGCCGACCTTGCCGCTGCTGTTCCACTACCACGGAGGGACGTGGACACCATATCCTGTACAGAATCTCGTGCCCTGACGGAGATCGGCGCATGGATGCGGTCATGTTCGCGGGCGAAGGACGATCATGCTTCGCCCGTCTCGTCCTCCGCGGGGTCTGCCGGGCAGACGTAGCAGTAGGGGCAGGCGGCGCAGCGGCGCTCGTTCGGGCGCGGGGGGAACAGGCCGGCCGCGATGCCGGCGGCGGCTTCGTCGAGCTTGTCCAGCTTAGAGCGCTGGCGCCGGTCGGGCTTCTCGTACTTCTCGGCGGCGCGGCGCGCGACGTCGGTCACGTCCACCACGTCGCCACGCGGTGATTCCCCGGCCTCGGGATCCACGTCGGCGCTGGCCAGGCCGCCGCCCGCATAGGCGATCTCGACGCGCACGGCGGCGCCGCGGTCGCGCTGCTGTTGGGCGAGGTAATAGAGCGGCAGCCTGAGGTCGTCCTTATCCTGGTCGTTGGGCCGGCCCGTGTGCAGGCGTACCAGCACGGTCGCGTCGGCCATCCCGGACACCATGCCGTCGCCGGACTCCGGGACTCTGATGACGCGATCGGCGACGACGTCCACAGCGCAGCCGGCCAGCCGGGCACGCAGGGGCTGGGCGAGGGTGGTCACGGGGGCGACGGAGGCCGCTGGCTCCGCCGCGAGCGCGCGCCACTCCTCGTGGAGGATGGCCTGCGCGTGCTGCCAGTAGAACGCATCGTACGCGTGTCCCGCCGGACCGTCCGTCTCCCAGTGCGCGCGCAGCCGCGCCTCGGCGGCCTCCCACGCGGCCTGCGGAGCCTCGGCGTGGAGATCGCGCAGCGTGCGCATGCCATGGCGCACGTAGCGATGGAAGCGGTACACCGCGTCGTCCGCTGGATCGAGCAGATTGTAGAGGCGCGCGTACTTGTACTGGCGCGGGCACTCGATGTACTGTTCCAGGTCGTGCAGCGTGAACGCCCGGCCTGCCGCGCCCGTGCCACGCGAGTGGTCCGCCCCCAGGATGGGTGACGCCGCGTCCCGCTCGCCGTCCTCGTCCTCGTCTTCGTCGCCAGCCGCGCCGTCTGGACCTTGCGCCTCGACGGGTAGGGCTGCCAGCTCCTCGTCACTCAGCAGCGGCGGCGCGTCCGACCAGTCCGCGGAGCCATCCAGCAGTGCCAGCAAGGGTGACGGCTGTGGAGCACGCGGCGCACCGCTGCTCGTTCGGCCGCGGCTGGCGGGGCGCGTGAGCATGACGACGTCGCGAGCGCGTGTCATGCCGACGTAGAACAGACAGCGCTCCTCCGCCTCGCGCTCGCCGGGCGCGTCGCTCTCGCGGAAGCCCGGCGGGCAGGGATCGTCATGGGTCGTGGACGTGTGCGGGAAGAGCCCCTGGACCAGCCCAGGCACGTAGACGATGGGAAACTCCAGGCCCTTGCTGGCGTGCAGCGTCATCACCTGGACGGCGTCGTCTTCGCCGGCCGGCACCGGCACGCTCACCTCCGCCGCCCGCAACGCGCCCAGATAGTGCATGAAGCAGCGCACGGCCGGCGCGGTGGCGATCTGCTGGTTCTCGGTCACCGCTGCGTCGATTGCCGGCTGTCCGGAGGCCGCGACAGCGGTCTCGGCATCGGGACCGCGTTCGCCGCCGGCAGCGGCGTCGTCGCGGCCAGACATCGGTCGCTTGCGATGGGTGACGGCGCGGCTGAGGCGAGCGCGAAAGTCTTCCTCACGCGACCAGCGGCTGTCGAAGCGCTGCGCCAGCCGCACCAGCTCGCCCAGCGCCGCGAGCGCGGCACGCGAGCGGCCGGGCGTGCGCCGCGCGGCGATTGGCTCGCGCGACGCGCCGGCCGTGCCATTCTGGGCCATCGCGGGCGCGTCCAGGCTGCTGGCGACCCTCAGCAAGCGCCAGGCATAGCCGCCGGGGCGCAGCAGGAAGCTCGCGAGCTCGTCGCCCACGCCCTGAGCGTCGCGCATCTGCGCGGCAACCGTTCCGAGCCGGTGCAACATCGCTCGTTGCGCCGGGGGCAGCCCATCCACTCCAGCCAGCGTGGTGGGGTCGGCGAGCGCGGTGGGCAGCGGACGGCGCGCCGCCGCCAGCGCTCGCGCCACGGCGGCCAGCGTGGTGCCGGGCGGTACGGGGCCGCCCAGCCCGGCCAGCAGCGCCTGTCCGCGCAGCAGCCCCCGCGCGTCAGGACCAGCGGCCAGCGCCACCAGCGCCAGCGCGTCCTTCACCTCAGGCCGCTGGAAGAAGCCTCCCACCTGCCCGACGGGCAGCTCCGCGGCGGCCAGCGTCTCCGCGATGCGCCGCTCCTGCGTGTGCGTCCGGCAGAGCACAGCCTGGTCGCGGTAGGCCACGCCTTGCGCGCGGCGCACGCGAATGGCGTGCGCCAGGCCGGCATGCTCCTGCGTCTCGGTGATGAACGCGTCGCCGCGCAGCACAGGTGGGCGAGGTTCCACCCCACGTACGGCCTCCAGCGCCACCGGGCGCAGCGCCTCGACCAGCGCTGGAGCGTCCGGCGACGGGTGGGCGGCGGCCGCATCTTCGGACCCGCCGCCCGGTCGCGGCGGCACGCTCAGCTCAGCCATGCGTGCCGCCGCGGCGGAGCCCATCGCCACGATCGCCGGCACGGAGCGGTAGCAGCGGCGCAGCGTGCGCACGCGCAGCGCGGGGTAGCGCTCGGCCAACCGGCTGAGGTTGGAGGGCGACGCGCCGCGCCAGCGGTAGATGGACTGGTTGCGGTCGCCCACGACCCACAGCCCGCGGCCCGCTTCGCCCGCCAGCAAGAGCAGCAGCTCACCTGCCGCTCGGTTCGTGTCCTGGAACTCGTCCACCAGCACCTCGGGGTAGCGCCAGCGCACGTGCGCCAGCACCTCGGCATCCGCGCGCAGCAGCTCCACGGCGCGCACGATGAGGCCGCCGAAGTCCACCAGCCCGCGGCGGCGCAGCGCGCGGTCCCACACGCCGTAGGCCAGCGCGCGCTCGCGCGCCTTCTCGATGTGCTCGCGCGTGAACGTCCCGGCGGGCGCCCGTGGCCGTTCGGCCTTCCCCTTGCGTGGCGTGGGCGCCGCGGCGGATGCGTCGCTCGTCGGAGCGGGTGCGGGCGGCATCGCGTTCACCAGGGCGAGATAGGCGGCGGGGGTGAGCAGGGCATCGCGCGCCTGGGAGAAGTCGGCGAGCAGGGTCCGCAGGTGGCGCGTGGGGTTGCCCAGCGAGCGGTAGTGGCGCAGCGGCAGCTCGGCCAGCAGCTCTTCCATCAGGAGGAAGGCGTCGGCCTCGTCCAGGATGCGGAAGTCGGATGCCAACCGCTCGCCCGGCGCGCAAGGCACACGCGGAGCGTACTCGCGCAGCAGGGTGGCCGCGAAGGCGTGGATGGTCATGACGGGCATGCGCTCGCCCGGCAGGTGCGCGTCCGAGAGCCGCTGGCGCATCTCGCCCGCCGCGCGATTGGAGAACGTGAGGGCCAGCACACGCTCGGGCGGCACGCCACGCTCGGCAACCAGATGCGCCACGCGGCCGGTGAGCGTGGCTGTCTTGCCTGTGCCGGGACCGGCCACCACCAGCGCGGGACCTTCGACGCGGGCGGCGTCGCGCTGGCCGGGGTCCAGATTGGCGAGGAGCGCCTGCGCGCCGGCGATGGCGTCGTTGCCCGGCGTGGTGGAGGCGGTGGCGGCCGGCTGGGACGGCGTCGCCAGTGGGGACGGGGCGAGGACGGCGTCCACCAGGCGGCGGTGCGCCAGCAAGGGCGAGATGCCGAAGTGCGCCGCCAGTCTCGCGGCGTCCCACACGTCGCTCGTGGCGAAGCGCCGTCGCACCTCGGCGCGTGGCGCCAGCAGCTCCGCGGCGAAGGCGTTGGCCTCCAGCTCGCGGCGGGCGCGAGGCGTATACTCCTCGACGCGGTGGCTCTGCACGCGCAGCTCGGCGGGATCGGCGCGCTCACTCACCTGCGTCTCGTCGCACGGCGGATGCAGCGCGATGCCCTCGCCCCGATGCAGCGCGAAGTGCCCCAGCTCATGGGCAATGGCGAAGGCCTGGCGCTCGGCCGGCAAATCGTCGCTGATCCAGAGCATGCCGCCTCGCTCTGGCTGATCCCAAAAGCAGAGCTGGAGCCGGGCATGGGCGCCGCCGAGCATCACGCTCTCGCGCTTGACCGGCAGGAGGAAGAGCCCGAGCGCGGCGCAGAGATGCTGTACGCGTGCGCCGGCTGGCTCGGAGGTGCCGAGGTGTGAGTGCCGCGCCGCTAGGTCGTTGGCAGCCTGACAGATCACGTCGAGACGTTCCATGAGCGTAGCCTCTCCCCAGCCTCTCGCCACGGCGGCGAGACGCGTACGTCGTCCTTATTCCATTAGGAGATGAAAGCCGGGTCGATCAGGTGCCGGGCAGGTCGCGGCGCGCGATCTCGATCCACTCCTGCTTGCGCTCTGGGGGCAGCATGCTTTCGTGGATGGCGTCCACGAACGATTGCTGCGCCTGGGTGGGTGGTTTCTCGGCGTAGAAGAAGGCGCTGGCCTGCTGTGGCGTGGCGCCGCCCAGGAACGCCGCGATGGCCTCCGGGCTGACCTTGAGGGTACTGGCCAGGCGCTGCAGCAGCGTGCGCGGGATCGTGGCGGCGGCGATGGCGTGCGCCTCCAGCTTGCCGAGGACGTCCATGCTGACGCCGATCGCGTCGGCCAACGCCGTCGGCATGAGGCCGGCGCGCTGTCCCTGCTGGAACAGGCTGTCGAGCGGCTGCGTCGCGGGCGCCTGGGCTGGGGCCGGCGCCGTGGGCTTCCCGGCGGGCGCTTCGCGGATGCGCGCCAGCGCCTTCTGCGCGGCGGGGGAGAGCTGGGTGGCGGGAGTGGCCGGCGGCTCGGGCAGCGCGGCCGTGACGGCATGGAAGTACAGCGCGAACTCGGCCAGCTCGGCGGCAAACTCGGGATGGCGATCCGCGTAGTCTTCGATGCGCGGGGACCGGCCCGCACGGAACTCCTCCGCGTACTGGAAGGTGATGCGGTCGATCTCGTACTGGCGCTCGCGCTGACGGCG
>CAYQFU010000042.1:0-5002 GCA_964416775.1 uncultured Ktedonobacterales bacterium | reverse complement strand
CCGCTCGCGCAGGCAGCGCGCCAGCACCTCCAGCGGCAGCGCCGTCGCCTGCGCCGTGTCCTCGATCCGGCTCCAATAGGCGCCCGTTCCAGCCGGTGGCAGCGCGCGGAATTGGGCGTCGAGGTCCGCGCGCCGGGCGGCATAGGCATCATCCTGTGTGTCTGCCACGCCTGACTCCTTTACGATTGCAGCCAGCCGCGCCGCTGGGTCGCCCACACACAGGAGTGTCGCGGGCGTGACGGTGTAGGGGATGCGGCGCGCGGGTGCATCAAGTATAGGAGCAGTGCGCAGCAGCGTCAATGTGGGTCCTTGCCCTCACTCATGTATCAGACGGACGGCCACGGTCGAAGGGCCCATCGCCTGATCGCACATGGCGTCCATCCTGTCCATACGGCGGATGAGCGTCCAGCCGGAAGGGAGATGTCGCGGCGGAGCCGCCGTGCACCGCCCGCAGCGGGCCGCGCGCGCCAGGGGATGAGCGCGGGTGGTATGCTGCCACCATCGCCCGCCCCGCGCGACCCGCACCGCCGAGCGGAGGGCCTTGACGGCACGGCCGCTGACGCATGGCCGGACGCCGCTGGACATCGAGCGCACGGAGGGTGCCGCCGCCATGACCACATTCGATCGTCTCCCGCTCCTGGGCAAGCGCGCCGTCGTGACCGGCGCCAGCCGGGGTATCGGTCGCGCCATCGCGCTGGCGCTCGCCGGCGCGGGCGCGGACCTCGCCCTCACCGCCCGCACGCGCGACGATATCGAGCGGGCGGCCGAGGAAATTCGCGGCATGGGCCGGGCGGCGCACGCGGTCCCCTGCGATGTGACCGACCCGCACCAGGTGGAGCGCATGGCCGCGGAGGCACACAGCCGGCTGGGTGGCGTGGACATCCTCGTGAACAACGCCGGCGCATCCGGCAGCCATAAGCTGCTGGGCCACCCCGACGAGCTGTGGCACCGCATGCTGGCCATCAACCTCACGAGCGTCTACTACGTCACCAAAGCCTTCGTCCCGAGCATGGTAGAGCAGCGCTCCGGCCGCATCATCACCATCGCGTCGGTCGCGTCTCGCGTGGGCGCGCGCTACGTCGCCGCCTACACCGCGGCCAAGCACGGCGTGCTGGGGCTGACGCGCGCGCTGGCGGCCGAGCTGGTGGAGCAGGGCATCACCGTGAACGCCATCTGTCCCGCCTACGTGGAGAGTCCCATGACGGATAGCAATGTGACCCACATGGCGGCCCTCACCGGTCGTCCCGAGGCCGAGATTCGCGAGCGGCTGGCGGCAGCGAGCCCGCAGCGGCGGCTGATCGCGCCGCAGGAAGTGGCGAGCGTCGCCGTTTTTCTGGCGCTGGACAGCAGCAAGGGCATCACTGGCCAGGCGATCAACGTGGATGGCGGCGCGGTGATGTCCTGATCCGCGGAGGAGGCAGCGATGAGCTATGACTTTGGCTACGAGGTGCGCGAGCACATTGCCACGCTGACGTTCGACCGGCCGGACGTGATGAACGCCCTGACCTTCCCGATCTACGCCCAGCTGCGCGACCTCTTCGACGCCCTGCGTGCGGACGACGACGTGCGCGCCGTGGTGCTGACGGGCGCGGGGAAGTCCTTCTGCTCGGGCGGCGACGTGCGTGCGATCATCGGGGAGCTGCTCGCGCGCGACCTGCGGGGGCACCTGGAATTCACGCGTATGACGGGCGCGCTGGTGCGGAATATGCGCCTGCTGGATAAGCCCATCATCGCCGCGCTCAACGGCATGACGGCGGGCGCGGGCGCGGTCATCGCGCTGGCCGCCGACCTGCGCATCGCCTCGGAGCAGGCGCGCTTCGCGTTCCTCTTCTCGCGGGTGGGCCTGACCGGCGCGGATATGGGCGCGGCGTACCTGTTGCCGCGCATCGTGGGCACCGGGCGCGCACTGGAGCTGCTGCTGCTGGGCGACACGATCGACGCGCTCACGGCAGAGCGCTACGGACTGGTCAACCGCGTGGTGCCGCACGCCGAGCTCTTGCCGGCAGCGCGCGAGTGGGCCGAGCGGCTGGCCAACGGGCCGACCCTGGCGCTCTCCATGACCAAGCGCATGGTAAACAACGAGTGGTCCATGGATCTGGAGGCCGCGCTGGAGGCCGAGGCGCAGGCCCAGGCGCTGATGCTCATGGGCGAGGACCACCGCCGTTTCTATGACGCATTCATCGCGAAAGAGACGCCGCGGTTCACCGGGCGCTGAGCATACGACGAGCGAAGGCGATGAGCAAGGCGAAGGGCGAAGGGCGAAGGGCGAGCGATGGAGAAGCGGCTCATCAATCCCACGGCGCTGCCGGCGCCGCGCGGCTACAATCACGGCATTCTCGTCAGCGGCGGCGGGCCGCTGCTCTTCCTGGCGGGGCAGGATGCCAGTGATGGCGAGGGCCGCATCGTGGCGCCGGGCGATCTGGTCGGCCAGCTCGAGCAGGTGCTGCGCAACCTGCGGGCGGTCGTCGAGGAGGCAGGGGGCACACTGCAAGACATCGTGAAGCTGAACGTGTACGTGCGCGACCGCGACGCCTACGTGGCGCGGCTGAAGCCGCTGGGGCAGGTCTTCCGCGCGTACTTCGGCACGTATTATCCGGCGATGGCGCTGTTCGAGGTGGCGCGGCTCTTCCAGGATGCGGCGCTGATCGAGCTGGAGGGGATAGCGGTGCTGTCCCAGCCGGGAGCTGAGGGCGGCGAGTAGACGGCACGCGCGCCGAGCGGGAGTGGTTACAGATGGGCACCTGGGGCGTTGGCGTCTGGCAGGATGATGTCGCGACGGACGTCCGCGACGAGTTCGAGGCCGCGCTCTCCAGTGGGTTGTCGGTCGCGGATGCGACGCGCTACGTGCTGGAGCACCCGCCCTGGCCGCTCGACGACGAGGACGAAGGCCCCGTGACGTACCTCACGCTGGCGGCGCTGCAGCTCGAGC
Organism: uncultured Ktedonobacterales bacterium; assembly: GCA_964416775.1. Classification (GTDB taxonomy): domain Bacteria; phylum Chloroflexota; class Ktedonobacteria; order Ktedonobacterales; family JADMIN01; genus CAYQFU01. The sequence goes on along the minus strand of CAYQFU010000042.1, from coordinate 2,073 downwards.
ACGGCGCGCTGCAGCCGGCCATACGGGATACGGCGTTGCGCATCATCGCGTCAGGCGCGGGCATGGAGCGCTGGGAGGACGAGGGCGAAGACGCGCTACCGGAGCGTACGGCCGTGCTGACGCGATTCCGCGGCTTGCTGGAGAAGGGGGCGTGCACGCCTGCCGAGCTCAGCGCTGTGACGGAGCCGGAGATCGGCGGCCCCTGGCGATAGATCGCATCCGACGCGGGCGAGGAGAGGGGAGTATATGGACTTCGAGCTGACGGCCGCGCAGCGGGAAATACAGGCGCGCGCGCGCGCGTTCGCGCGCGAGGAGGTGGCCCCACTGGCGCGCGAGGCCGACGAGCGAGGCGAGTTTCCGGCGGGCCTGGTGGCGCGCATGGCGCAGCTGGGCCTGCTGGCGGGACCGATCGAGCGGGAGTTTGGCGGGGCCGGCATGGATGCGCTCAGCTTCGCCCTGGTCTGCGAGGAGCTGGGCTGGGCTGATTCGTCGCTGCGCGGCTTCCTGACAGTACACGCCAGCCTGGCGGCCGGCTGCATCCGCGACTGGGGCACCGAGGAGCAGAAGCGGACATACCTGCCGCGGATGGCATCGGGGGCGTGTATCGGCTGCTACTGCCTGACGGAGCCAGAGGCGGGCTCGGATGCCGCCAGTATGCGCGCCACGGCGCGCCAGCACGGCGACCACTACGTGCTCGACGGCGAGAAGGTGTGGATCACCAACGGCAATCTGGCGGATGTCGCCATCGTCTTCGCCACGCGCGATCCAGCCGCGCGCCACCGTGGCATCTGCGCCTTTATCGTCCCCAGCGACACGCCTGGATTCCACCGCGAGCGCATGCCTGGCAAGGAGCTGGGACACCGCGCCTCCGACCACGCGCGCATTCGCCTGGAGGGCTGCCGCGTGCCGGCGAGTGCGCTGCTGGGCGCGCCGGGCGAGGGCTTCAAGGTGGCCATGTCGGCGCTGGACCGCGGCCGGCTGGGCGTGGCCGCCGGCGCCGTGGGCGTGGCGCAGGCCTGCCTGGACGCCTCCGTGGCGTTCACGCGCCAGCGCCGCCAGTTCGGCCAGCGCGTCGCCGACTTCGAGATGGTGCAGGCGGCGCTGGCGGATATGGCTGCCGACGTGGATGCCGCGCGGCTGCTCGTATACCGCGCCGCTTGGCTGAAAGATCAGGGTCGCGGCGTGACGCGCGAGACCTCAACCGCCAAGCTCTTCGCCACTGAGGCCGCGGCGCGTGCCGCGTCGCAGGCCGTGCTGCTGCACGGCAACCGCGGCTACTCCAGCGAATATCCCGTCGAGCGCTTCTACCGCGACATCAAGGGGCTGCAAATCTACGAAGGCACGAGCCACATCCAGCGCATCATCATCGCGCGCGAGTTGGTGGGGCGCGAGCCGAAGGCCGCCGAGCCGCGCCCAAGCGAGTAATCGGCGCGTGGACGATCGCTGCGCGTCCGGACACGGTCGAGCGTGGCATGCGCTCGTTGTGCGATAGTGAGTCTGGTTGGGAGATGGCGGTTCGGTCGTCTGCGCCGCGCGACGGCGAGCGACGACGAAAGGAGCGTACGATGGCGTACCCCGCGTACTGGAATCCCAAGAACGAGACCCTGCCACGTGAGGAGCTGCGCGCGCTGCAGCTCCTCAAGCTGCGCCGGCTGTGCGAGTGGGCATACGCGCGCAGCCCGTTCCACCGGCGCCGCTTCGATGCCGCCGGCTTCCACCCCGCGCAGCTCAACACCCTGGACGACATCCGCCGCATTCCCATGATGACCCGCGAGGAGTGGATGGAGTCCGAGCAGCGCCAGCCGCTCTTCGGCGACCTGCCAGCTACCGACCATGAACACGCCATTCGCTATCACCTCACCTCTGGCACGACGGGCCGCATGCCCATTCGCGTGCTGGACGGCATGAAGGACTGGGAGTGGATCGCGGAGATGTGGTGCTACGGCTTATGGGGCTTCGGGGTGCGGCCGGAAGACGTGGTGTATGTCGCCTTCGGCTACGGCTCGTTCATCGGCTTCTGGGGCGCGCACTATGGATGCGAGAAGATCGGCGCGCTGGTCATCCCCGGCGGCG
>CAYQFU010000041.1:0-28607 GCA_964416775.1 uncultured Ktedonobacterales bacterium | reverse complement strand
TTGCTACAATATCTTCCCCAGGAAGCTTCTCGTACGTTCCTCACGCGGGTTGGCGAACATCTCGGCGGGCCGGCCCTGCTCGACGATCACCCCGCCGTCCATGAAGATGGCACGGTCGGCCACCTCACGCGCGAAGCCCATCTCGTGTGTGACGACCACCATCGTCATGCCTTCCTCGGCCAGCTGGCGCATCACCTTGAGCACCTCGCCCACTAGCTCGGGGTCCAGCGCGGAGGTCGGTTCGTCGAAGAGCATCAGCTTGGGGTCCATCGCCAGCGCTCGCGCGATGGCCACGCGCTGCTGTTGGCCGCCGGAGAGCCGGTTGGGGTAGGCGTCGGCCTTGTCCGATAGACCCACCTTCGCCAGCAGCGCGCGTGCCTGTGCCTCCGCCTGTTCTCGTGGCACACCCTTCACCTGGATCGGCGCCTCGGTAATGTTCTGCAGTGCTGTGAGATGCGGGAACAGGTTGAACCGCTGGAACACCATGCCTACTTCGGCCCGCTTGCGGGCGACATTGCCTTCGCTGTCCTCCCGCAGCCTGCCGTCGGGCATCTCGCGATAGCCAATGAGCTCGCCATCCACGTAGATGCGGCCGCGGTCGAACTTCTCCAGGTGGTTGATGCAGCGCAGGAAGGTTGTCTTGCCGGAGCCGCTGGGGCCGAGCAGCACGACTACCTCACCGCGGCGCACCTGCACCGTGATGCCTTTGAGCACCTCGTTGCGATGGAAGGCCTTGTGGACGTCGCGCGCGTCCACCATGGGTCGAGCCGCACTCATGGACGCGGAAGCAACTTGATCGCGAGTCAATCGTTCGGGAGGTTGTGCCACGTTACCCGCTCCTCTTTTCCGGTTCAGCGGTGATCGGCTGGCAGTCCAGCAAGCACTTCGGCGGGCGTTGGCTTGCCGCGACTCGGGATACCCAGGAGACGTCGCAGCCATGAACCTTGATCTGGCGGCCCACTATCGAGTACCGAAATGTTCAGCCTGCGTTCGATCCGCGACTGGATCCAGGTCCAGACCGTCGTCATGATGAGATACCAGAAGCAAGCTACCACCATCAATTCGAGCTCTCGGAAGAGAGAACCTCCGATGCTGTATGTCAATTGGAAGAGTTCGGTCACGGCCACAAATGAGGCGAGCGATGTGTTCTTGAGCATACTGTTGAATTCGTTCCCCAGGGGAGGCACGATGACGCGCAGAGCCTGAGGGAGCACGATGCGGCGCATTGCTTTGAAATAGGTCATGCCAAGCGACTTCGCCGCCTCCATCTGGCCCGTGTCAATGGCACCGATAGCAGCGCGCACAATTTCCGCCATATAGGCGCCTTCGTTGAAGGAGAGCGCAGCCAAGGCGCCGATGAACCCATCAAGCTGCACTTGTGGATAGCCCACTGCCGGGAAGAAATTCAGCACTCTGAGCGGTTTGTACACGTGCAGATATCCAAATAGCTGGTAGGTAAAGACAATTTGCACAAGCAGCGGAGTGCCCCGAAAAAACCAGATGTATACATTGCCCAGGCTGCGCAGCGGGGCAAACCGTGCGACGCGCATGAAGTACAGGAGCAGACCGATCAGTGCTCCAAACAACTGGGCAAGCACAGCGAGAAAGACCGTGAGAATCGCCGCCTGTATGACGTAACTGGTGAAGAGATAATTACCGACGGTCGGCCAGTTGAAGTTTTCGTTGAGGGTCACCACCCGGCATAAGAAATCCAGGATCGGGTTAGAAGGACACATGAGTTCCCCCGGTCGTCATCGGCCGCCTAAGCGGCGGCATCCGGCGGCGTTGGCCCAGGAGTGGACACACACGCCCATGGCTGCATCGATCAGGCGAGAAGTCGCGATGGTAGTCCGCACGGCGCGCGATTTCACCGCCTGCCTGTCGTGGCCGGCCGCCACCATGTTGGCCACAGGATTTGGCGTGCGTGCAAATGCAGTGTACAGGGGCGGCCGAGGAAGAACCTCGGCCGCTCCATCAGCACGCTGTACCAGTATATCTTACGAGGCCGGTGGGCATCCGCCGGGCAGCGCGAGGCACGCGAGTTGGGTCTGGCCCCAGGCCGCCATGATGCGCTGGTACGTGCCGTCCTGCACCATGTTGTTGAGGGCGGTCTTAAGGGACTGTTCCAGCGCGGCATTGTCCTTGCGGACGACAATGCCTTCCGTACCCGAGGAGCCGGCCGTGAGGTAGCCGCGCTCGAGCTTGCCCGGGTGCAGCGAAAGGTAATAGTCGGTCACGGGCTGGTCCTGGTACGAGGCCACGGCGCGACCATTGATCACATCATTGATGACATCCTCTTCCGAGTCATACGAGAGGATGTGGATCGGGTTGGTCTTGCACACAGGCGGCTGCGTCACGCCGCCGTCGTTTTGGCTCTGGCCCGTGCCGTTGGCGTCTTGTAGCTCGAAGAGCTCGACGGTGCCGTTCTGTGCCGAGATCGTCTTGCCGCACATGTCCGAGACAGCATGGATGTTGCCTGGGTTGCCCTTCGCCACCAGGGTGGACTCACCGGCCACGAAATACGGGATGAAGTCCACTTTTTTCGCGCGGGAAGAGTTGATCGTAAAGGACGAGATCGAAAGGTCCCACGGCTGCTGGCCCAGCGACGGGCCGGAGAGCGCATCGATGATGGAACTGAAGCTGGCGGTCACGATGTGCGGTTGCAGGCAGAGCCGGCGCGCCATCTCGCGGACGAGGTCCATGTCGTACCCGTCGAACTGAGTCGGGTTGGCCGGGTCCACGAACTCCGCGGGCGCGTACGTCGTGTCGCTCGCGATGGTCAGCTCGTTGGGAGCAACGAGATGCAACGTGTCCTGGTTGATGGCGGAACAGTTGACCGTGGACGTTGGGACGGCCTTGCCCACCGGCGTGCCCTGCGCCGGCCCAGCCCCGCTGCCGCCGCAGCCGGCGAGAACCAGCGCGAAGATGGCCACCGCGCCGGAGCCGGCCAGCCAGGACCGTCGCCCGCGATGAGTGGATCTGGGTCCAGTGTGTCGCGCGAACATGCGCACCCCCTGATTGCAACTATATCGAACGAAGCGGCGTGAAGCTGATGGGCTTCCTCGCACGTGCAGTGTACACCCTTTTGCAAGGCCGCCCCGGCTGGATGCCCACGCGACGCCCTCATGCGGTGTGCGCCGCCATGAGCGATGAGCGGCAAGCCGGGCATGCGGTTGGGTGTCTTCTACTCCACTACCTACTACGTCATCAGACGGCTATTTCTCTCACGTCCTTGTGCGAGACAGGGCTTCGTCCAGGTGGTCGCGACCGTTGGAAAGGGGGGCCGTGAGGGTGGGAGCGGCCGCAAGCGGCTGAATAGAGATCGGAGGGATGAGCGTTCCGCCCATCCCTCCGCCGCATGCGACTGGGATCACACGCCCCACGCTTCTCGCAAGTGTCGTGCCCAACGCCAGCGAACATGTCATACCGAATGGCAGAGAAATCGTTCGGAGTTGTATCGCCGCCGCCACTTCCGTTCGATCTTCGCCGCGCCGCTCCGCATCTGGCCCGCGCGTCGTGACATGGCCGCCCCAAGCCCATATGCTATACTGTCACCGATTGTGGCCGGCTCGAACGTGGCTGCCGGCCTGGGCTGAAATGGGATCACCTGGGTACGCATGGAATACGACGAATCCGCTGCGGACGGCGAGCCACCCGTTTCTTCCACCGACGGTGGTGGTGGCGGCACGGACGGCGAAGAGTCATCCTCGCATGGAGAGGCACCCGAGCTGCTCGCGGTTGTGCGCTATGGTCTGGGCAAAGAGCTGCGGCTCTACCACGACGAGTTCGCGGTCGTCAATGTGGAGACGGGCGAGGACCTCCGGCTGCGCCTCTCAAACATCCGCCGGCTGATTCTGGCTCCCGGCGAGCAGGTCCCCTCCAAGCTCGTGCTGATGTTCGACCTCGACGACGGCAACACCATCATTGCCGCCGAGGGCGTGAGCAACGTCAAGGATTTCCGTAAGCTGCTGGCCCAGCTGACTGTCCTCCGGCCAGACATCGAGCTAGACCCACCCAACATGGACGAGCAGCTTGCCCAGGCCCTGGAGATCCACCGCCGTAGTTTGCTCGGCTGCTATGGAGCCGTTCTAGTCGCCTGTGTCATCCTGTGGCTGGTATACATGGCAGTGGCCATGCTGCCGCACGTGTTCAGCCATACCACGCACTGACGTCTGGATTGTGCGCCGCCTTCGCCCGCTCCGCGCAGATCCTCGCCGCGACTCCACGCAGATCCTGGACGCGACATGGAAAGTGAAGTGTATGACGCCTGTTGGCCCTCAGGACTCGCAACAAGCGAGCGCGACCGCCTGGCAGGACGAGCTGCTGGCGCTCCTCGGCGAGCTGGAAGCCGCGCACACGCCAGAGGCGGAAGCGAGCGTACTGACGCGCGTAACCGGGCTCGATCCCGCATTGCAGGCCTTCCTTGTCGAGCGCATGGCCGAACAGGCAACGCCCGAAGCGGCTGCGTTCCTGGCAGCGCTAGCGGCCCATCCGACGACGTCCGGGGAAGTGCGCACACGAGCGCGCGCTGGGCTGGCGGCGCTTGGCGAGCGCGGCATCGCGCCTCCGGCCGTCGGGACCGAGTCGTTTCACACGGGATGGGTGCAGCACGGGCGTGAGCGCGGCGAGCAGATCATGATGCTCGCCTGGCGCCTGCCAGATGACCGGCTGGAAGCGCTCGTTTTCTTGCTCGATTGGCACGGCGACGGCGTCAAGGACTTCTACCGCACACGCGAGATCAGCGAGACGGAGTGGCTGGAGCTGGTGGAGCACAACGGCCAGAAAGGCGCGCCGCTCACCGAAATCTCACTCGCCGAGGGCCGCGCGCTCCTCGAAGAGGCGCTGGCCGAGGGCAAGCGCTTCAGCCGGCCCGTGCCGCGCGAGTACCGCTTGGCGCAGTCCCTGATTCAGGACCGCGTCTTCGACGCCTCGCCACTGCCCGCCGCGCCGCGCCAGTACGTCACGCCAGAGCTGGACCCCGCGGCGGTGGTGACGGCCTATGTCGGTGCCCTGCACTTCCGCGACTACCTGCTTGCCTGGGAACTCCTTGCGCCTGGCGAGCCGTTGCGCCGGTCCGAGACACGGGCCGAAGGTGGGGAGGCGTTGCGGCGCGAGCACAAACATGCCCCGCGCCGTCGTCCCGACATCGCCGCGACCGTCGAGGAACAGGCGGCCCCCGCCAATGACGCGCGGGCGGCCGTACTGGCCGAGGGCGAGGAGGAGTCCGTCGAGTCGAGCGGGCGACGGCTGCGCCGACCCGTGCGCGAGCGATACACGCTGCGGCGCACGGGGGATGGGTGGCGCATCGCCGGCATCGAGCGGCTCTGACCCGGCCCGGCACACTATGGCGCAAGACCCTGCGCCACGTACTGGCGCACCGCGTTCCAGTCGCCATTGGTAGGCAGCAAGATGGACTGCCCATCGTTGGATTGGCTGTCTACCAGCACGTTCTGGTTGGTCAGGCCAACGCGATGCGCGTGGTTGAAGTCCATCTTCTGCGCCAGCAGCAGCAGATCTGCCAGCGACATGTTGGTGTACATGGCGCTCTGCAGCGCGTCCGTGGCGCCGGACAGGCCGGGCCATGCGCTCACCTGACGCGCTCGCGAGAGGATGGCGCGCACGAGAATTTGCTGCCGCGCCGAGCGCGCGAAGTCGGTGCCTTCGCTGGGCGGGTCCAGCACATAGCGAGCGCGCGCATACTCGATGGCTTGCTCGCCGTTCATGTGCTGCGGGCCGGCATTGAAGTGGATGATCTTCCATCCGGCGTCAATACTGGGGTCGTCGTTGCGCGGATAGCGCGCGGTGAAGGCCGTCTGCACGTTGACAGTCACCCCGCCGAGCGAGTCCACGAGCTTGCGAAAGCCGGCGAAGTCAATGCTGACCCAGTACGTCACCGTAAGTCCGGTGACATCGCTCACCTTCTGCGCCGCCATCGCCCCGGCGGCCATCTTGCCGGCGGGCAGACCGTTGAAGCCGTTGTAGAGCCCGTCCTCATACGCCGCGTTGATCTTGGCGTACTTGCCCGAGTTCGGCGGCACCTGCACCCACAGGTCGCGTGGCACGGAAATGAGCGTGGTGCCGCCCGTGGCGGGATCGAGGCTCACGACCATTATGCTGTCCGTGAGGTAGGCGCCGTCGTGGCCAGCGCCACCGTAGCCGAGCACGACCACATTGACCCGCTTCACACCACTCATGAAGCTCGTTTGCGAGCTGAGCGGACCCTGCGGTGAAATGGCCTGGCCGAAAGCGTAGAGCCGATGCGCGACGAATCCGCCCAGGACGATCACCACCAGCAGCAGCGCTAGCAGCGTGTAGCGCAACACGCGCATCCATGGCTTGCGGCGTCCCCGACTTGTGCGTGTCGGTCCACCAGGCGCCGGGCCACGGGAAGGTCGCGGCTGGTACGGCGGCGCGATCGGCGGTCCGTCGACCTGCGCCCTCGTCTCCCACGGGTCCGGTGGATAGGCGGCGGGCGCTGCCGCCCCGTGTCCCGACGGCGAGAACGGCTCCGTCGGCGCCTGTGATTGCTTCGGGGTCGGGCGGCCACGCGGCTCCGGGCGGAGCGGGCGCGTAGTAGCGTTCCAATCGCCCCAGTCATTGAGGGGTCCGGGTCCTGCCATCCTCCACCTCCTGCCGCCTACTCGCGAGTGCTCCATCCTTCGGGCCGCGCGGCTACACGCCTTCGACTCCGCTCACGAGCTCCTTGCGGCGGCTCAATTCGCTTATGCCAGACGGACGCCGCGTCCGGCCGAGTTATGCCATACAGCGCACAGACGATGCCATCGTGCGGGAGTGATATACTTCCCCACATGTGCGTCACTCACAGCCATGAGACGCCTGCGTCTGGCGGCACTCAACCAGCCGAGCCGCTTGCGGCCGTGCTGGCGGCAGAGTGACATAACTCTATCGTAGCATCATCGAGGGCGCCGCGCACACTGCTAACGGGACAGCCGGCACAATGTGCTTCGCGCGCCTTTCAACGAAAGCGACCTTTCGCATGTCCAGCGATGTTCAGCAGTCACCGCGCTCCGCGGACGTGAGCTACGTCTGCGACTGCGGACGCGAGTTCACAGCCACCGTCCACCACGCCGTCAATGTCACCCTCGAGCCCCACCTGCTCTACGCGCTGCTGGCAGGCAAGCTCAACGTGGCGACATGCCCCAACTGCGGGCGCCAGATTACCAGCGAGTTGCCGTTCATCTACCACGACATGAAGCGCGGACTGTTCGCCTATGTGCATCCCAACAAAGACCTGGAGGACGAGGACCGTCAGCAGATGCTCACGCAGCTCCAGCGCGTGTACACCCAGGCCGTCCGCCAATCCGAGCGTATGAGCCCGCCGCGGCCCGCGCAGGGCCGGCCGCGCTCGCACGCCGACCACGAGCCTGGCGCGGCCCGACAGTCGCACGGTGTGATGGAACCGGAGACACCACCGATGCAAGTCATCTTCGGCGTGGATCAGCTCGTGGCGCTGGTCGAGTCGCTGTTAGAGCCTGAGGAGCGATTGGGCCACATCGCGCTCAACACACGCAGCCATGATCCGGTAGCCCGCGAGCGCTTTCTCTCCGTGGCCGGCCGCCTCGCGCAACAGGCGGGCTGCCAGGTCGAAACAGCCGAACGCTCTGGGGCGCTCGTCGTGGACATTTACGGGCCGCGCAGCCGCATTGGCCAACTCGTGACGATCCTCCAGAGCGCCAGCTAGCCGCGCTGGCTGCATGAAGCGCGGTCAGGCTGTTCTCAGGATGACGGTAAGCTGGCCATTGCTCACCTGAACCGATTGGAATCCGTGGGGCGTCTTGTTCTGCAGCTGGCCCAGCGCCTGATTCAGTGTGGTTTGCAACTCGGAGCCGCTCTCGACCCATCCCAACACGCCGTTCACCTGCGTATTGGTCGCGACGACCTGACTGCCCTGCACCTGGAGCGAGGTGTCGATCGTACCGGACTGGCCATAGGCGGAGTAGGTCATCTCGATCACGCCTGGCTGGTAGGCGACTGATGCGCCGTCCAGCCCCGTGTTCTGGGGTAGCTCGCGCTGCAAGAGCGCATTGGTCTCGTCCTGCGAAATGGTGACCTTCGAGCCGACGGCGAGCAGCGCCTGTTCGGGCACGGATGGCAAGCTGGCGATAGCCGAGTTGAGGGCACCGCCAATCGCGTTGTCCACCTGCGTGTGGATGGCGGGACGAATGATCAGTCCCCAGGCTGCCGCCGCGATGGCGGCCAGCACTGCCAACGTCAGCAACAGCGCGAGCGCGACACGCCACCATCTGCCTGGCTTCTTGCGCGTCGCCGCGCTGGCGCGCCCGTCCGGTCCACCCGGCCACGCGGGAGCATTCGGCGCCCCCGCGCCTGTTCGCCGGGCGGCGGGTGTGGCCGCCGGCGCGTTGTACATCGTAGGGAGGTCCGCGTTCGGCCCGGCTGGAGAACCCGACCGGGCTGCCGGCCACGACGAAGTCTGGCGGCTCCCGCCGGGGGCGACCGGATCCTGCGTACGCAGCAGTTGGCCGCAGCCGCCACACATGACGGCCGTCGGTTCGTTCTGCCACCCACAGTGCGGGCACTGGATCGCCTCGATCATTGCCGTCCCCTTCCTTTTGGCCGCTCCGCCGAGGTCGCCCTTCGCGAGGCTCCGCGTTGTGCTCCACGAGTTTGGAGCCGATCGGAGTCAAGACAGTCTATTGCCTGAGCAGATTGGCGTCAAGCGGCGATACGCCGGTCGATGCGTCCGTTCATCATCAACTGGCGCCCGGTCCCTTGATTCAGGTTGCGCGCTACGGTATACTACGAAGGAGAGGCGCTTCGGGTGATGGCTCCGCGAGCGTGATGTGACGCGAGCACTGGAAGTGACCCTCAACGTTGTTGCACACACCTCGTTAGGCGAGGCGTCTGCGCGGACACAGGCCACTGATCGGCAACGTCGAGAGACGCCGACGATCAGGACAGGCTCCGCCGGCATAAGGCGAAGCCCAAAGTGGCTGGGTACTTTCGAGAACGCGACACCGCGGACCTCGAACTCTACGCCGCGCAGTGCTGAAGCTCGACCAGGGGGCGTGGCCGCTGGGCATCCGGCTTGGCGGTGAGGCACACACGACGATGCGCAGGTTGCCGCTCCCCATCAGGCTGGAGCGCGCGAGGATCGCCACACGTGGCCGCACCTCGCGGAACACCTGCCAAAGCCTGTGGTGCACGAGCGCCCCCTCGGTTGAGGGGGCGCTTTTTTGCTGGCGAGCATCAGGGCGCGCCAGCGCAGCGCTCTCGACGAGGCAAAGGGGGGTGAGTCTATGGACGCTGGCCCGAGTAGTCGTCGCCCTGATAGAGGGCGACGCACGCATGGGGTAGCGACCGAAACGTCTACCGGCGCACACACGTGCACTGCCATTCTGGCTAGCAGCGATCGTTCCATGTCATCCTACCCGTCTGCCTCCGTAGGTGCTGGAGCGCGAGTCAGGTGCATGGACCGCGCGCGAATCCGATTGACCTCCACACCCTCTCGCTAATGCCAAACTGGGTGCGTGCCGATCGGTCGGCGCGCGGCCCTTCCCCACCCACCTTTCTCCCCCTCCTCCTCTCGCCTGGATCAGACGGTCGGGAAGACCGTTCCACGGCATGCTGACGCTGGCGCGGGCTATGGCCGCGCCTGGGCGCTGCGCGCCGCCCATTGATCCGTCGTCGAGAGGAGCTGTGTCATGGCCCAGATGTTGAACACTCTGCATCACCGGGCCTGCCCCACCGTGCGCCACTCCCAGCTGTCGCCGGTCCACATTCGTCGGAACCGCGCCATCGCATTCGCACGTCTGAGGCAATCGTCCAGCGCTCCCTCGTGAAAGGAGAGAAAGGGCTCACCGGCCGTCGCCCGATGACGATGGTCGCGACGCCCGCTTTCTATGGACGCCGGTCCAAGTACGCATTTGACCACGCACGTATCCGCCCTCCGCCGCATGTAGGCGCATCTCAGCCGTCGAGCCCTCTCCCAGGGCCGTCGCGCCGGGATGGTGCCAGTCACACCGGCGACTTGATGGCCCTGGGAGGAATTTACATGATCACATTGAGGTTTTTCGCCTCGGCGGGCGCCGAGCTGGAACGCGCCAGCGACCGCCCGCGCGCGTACCGTTTTCCGCGCCGGATGGTCTATCGCGTGCGCCGCGTAACCCGTGCGCATCCCTTAGACCGCTTGCGCTGGCTGCGCAACTGGCGGCGGTGGCGCCCGCTGGGGCTGCTGAGCTTTCTCGGGCCCGGGATGATCGCGGCGAATGCGGGCAACGACGCTGGCGGCATCGCGACCTATAGCGCGGTCGGCGCGCAGTATGGCTACGGGCTGCTGTGGATGATGGTGATCATCACGGTTAGCCTGTGCGTGGTGCAGGAAATGTGTGCGCGCATGGGCGCCGCCACCGGCAAGGGCCTCTCGGATTTGATTCGCGAGCGCTTCGGCGTGCGTGGCGCCGCCTTCGCCATGCTGACACTATTGATCGCCAACACCTTTACCACTATCTCGGAGTTCGCGGGCATCGCCGCCGCTCTGGAACTGTTCGGCGTCACCAAGTACATCAGCGTGCCCGTGGCGGCGGTGGCGGTTTGGTTGCTCGTCACGCGTGGGTCGTACCGGCGGGTGGAAAAGATCTTTCTGGTGATGACCCTGGCCTTCTTCGCCTACCCCATCGCCGCGTTCATGGCGCACCCTGATTGGGGCCAGGTGGCGCATAGCGTCGTCATGCCGACCTTCCGCTGGCAGAGCACCTACCTGCTGCTCTTCGTCGGCACAGTCGGCACGACGATCACACCCTACATGCAGCTCTACATTCAGTCGAGCGTGGCGGAGAAGGGCGTGACGATGGAGCGCTACGGGCCCGAAAAACTGGACGCCTATTTCGGCTCGATCTTTGGCGATGTGATCTCGGGATTCATCATTGTGGCCTGCGGCGCCACCATCTTCGCCGCCAGTGGCGGCAAGGGCGTGATGATCAACACGGCCGATCAGGCCGCGCGGGCGCTGGCGCCGCTGCTCGGTCCGTACGCGCCATATCTCTTTGGCATTGGCTTGCTCGGCGCCTCTCTGCTCGCGGCCGCGGTGCTGCCGCTGTCCACGTCATACGCGATCAGTGAGTCGTTCGGGTTCGAGCGCGGCGTGTCCACCTCCTTCAAAGAGGCCCCTGTCTTTCAAGGACTGTTCACGGGTATGCTGGTCCTGGGAGCACTGGTCGCACTGATTCCAGGTCTCCCGCTGATCCAACTGCTCATCATCGTGCAGGTCATCAATGGGGTGCTGTTGCCGATTCTGCTCGTCTTCATTCTCCTGCTTGTCAACGACCGGCGCATCATGGGCAAGTACGTGAATGGGCCAGTGAAGAATGTTGTAGCCTGGGGCACGACCGGTCTGCTGACGGTCCTGTGCACGGTCATGATCTTGAGTATTATCCTGCCCCCGCTGGGCATCCCATTTTTGCAGTGAGCCGCTGAGACACCACTGGAGACCGCTATGACCGCTCTCACGGAGCTGCTCGACAAGCCGATACGCGACCCGCAGGGCGATGAGGTCGCGCGGCTGCAAGATGTCGTCGTTCGCTCGATCATACCCGGGGACGACAACCGGCGGGAGGAGCCCTACCCGCCCGTGATCGGCCTGGTGGCACGCCTGAACGCCCGCCATGGCTCGCGCGACGTCTTCATCCCCTGGGAGAAAGTGCGCTCTTTGGGCCCCGACGGCGTGCAACTGGCCACGCCCGCCCTCAACCTGGAGCGTTTCTCTCGGCGCGAGGGCGAGTTGGTGCTGCGCGACAGCCTCTTCGACCGGCAGGTGGTGGACGTGGAGGGTCGACGTGTGGTGCGCATCAACGATCTGGACTTGCGCGAGACCAACAGCATCTGGCGCCTGGTGGCCGTGGACGTCAGTATCGCCGGATTGCTGCGCCGCGCGGGGGGGACCTGGCTGGAGCAGCGGCTGGCCACGCTGCTCGGGCGCGAGACTACGACGCGCGCGCCGCTGATCGATTGGGCGCAGGTGGTGCCCGTCGCCGACAATGGAGCCGCCGAAGGCGGCGCTCTGCGTTTGCGGGTCACCCGCGACCGGCTGGCCCTGATGGAGCCGGCCGACATCGCACGCGTGGTGGAGCAGCTCACGCCGCAGCAGGGCGCTGAGCTCTTGAGTGGGTTCGACGACGCCCGCGCGGCCGATGCGCTCGAGGAGCTGGAGGACGAGCAGCAGGCGCACGTGCTGCGCGCCATGGACCCAGAGCGCGCCGCGGACGTGCTCGAAGAGATGGAGCCGGACGAGGCGACCGACGCGCTGCAGTCCTTCACCCCCCAGGAGGCGGCGGAGCTGTTGGGGCGCATGGACCCGGAAGAGGCCTCGGAAGTCGAGGAGCTGCTCAGCTATCCCGAGGACAGCGTCGGCGGCCTCATGACCACTGAGTATGTGTCCGTGCCCGTCTGGGCGACGGCCGGCGGCGTGATCACCGCGCTCCGCCTGCGCGCGCGTGAGGCCGTCCGTGGCGAAGCCGATCCTTTGCCGGCGGCGCTGCCCGAGATTTACATCGTCGCCGAGGACCGCGAAGACGCCTTCGACCCTCACCCGGCCACGGAGCCGGTGCCGCTGAACACCGAAGGTAGGCTGTGGGGCGTGCTGGCGCTGCGTGACCTGTTGCTCGCCTATCCCGAGGCGCGTTTACAAGATGTCATGCGGACCGAGCCGCAGGTGGCCAACCCCAAGGACAGCGCGCGCGAGGCGGCACGTGTCATCGCCGAAGACGACCTGGTGGCGCTGCCAGTGGTGGACGACGACGGGCATATGCTCGGCATAGTTACCGTGGACGATGCGATAGACGTGATCCTGCCGCGCGAGTGGAAGAAGCGGCTGCCGCGCACCTTCCGCTGATCGAGAGCGGCCGCGAGCCTGGGATGTGCGCCACATTGCTGGCCTGTCTCGACTCGCGTCCCGCACCCGCCACTGAGGAGGACCCCGCAATGGATGATGGCCCAAGTTGCCGTGATGGCCTGTCGCTGGCCGGGCGAGATCGTGGGGCGTGAGAGCACCTGTGAGGCACGCATTCTCCCGTGCGCGCACACGTCCCACCCTTGGCCAGCCGAGGGTGTTGCGCCGTGCGGGCGACACCCCACAGGAGGATGATTCATGAGCCAGATCCATGTGCCGGCCGGCGCCGTTGGCAAGACTGCCGTGCCGGTACGCTTCGCCTGGTGGATCGACGCCGCGGTGGTGCTGGCTGTCGTGGCGGCAATGTATGGCGTGGTGGTGGCCGCGTCGCGCTGGGTGGCGCCAATGGCCCCCAGCGCACACATCGATCTTTCACCCCGGGCCCTGCCGCTGTACGCTGGCCTTTCGACGATGCGCATGGCAATTGCCTACCTGCTCTCTCTCGTATTCAGCGTGGTCTATGCGCGCATCGCCATCGCCAGCCGGGCGGCGGAACGGGTGATGGTCCCACTGCTGGACATCTTGCAGAGTGTGCCCATCCTCTCGTTCCTGCCGGGCGTCGTCCTGGGCCTGGTGGCGCTGTTTCCGCGAAGCAACGTAGGGCTGGAGCTGGCGGCTATCGTGCTCATCTTCACCAGCCAGGTGTGGAACATGGCCTTCTGCTTCCACCAATCGCTGCTGACGGTTCCCAAAGAGCTGCGCGAAGCCGCGGCGATCTACCGCCTGAGCTTCTGGCAGCGCTTCACACGCCTGGAGCTGCCCTTTGGCGCCATCGCGCTCATCTGGAACTCCATGATGAGCTGGGCCGGCGGCTGGTTCTTCTTGATGGCGGCCGAGCAGTTCACGCTCGGCCCCCACAGCTTTCAATTGCCCGGTCTTGGCTCCTATCTGCAGACGGCCGCGAACGCGGGCGATATCGGCGCGCTGCTGCTGGGTCTGGGAGCGCTGGTAGTGGTGATCGTGCTGCTCGATCTCCTGCTCTGGCGGCCGCTGATTGCGTGGGCCGACCGCTTCAAGCTGGACCAGACGGCGAGTGCCGAGGCGCCTACGTCGGCAATATTGGTCGCGTTGCGCCGGTCGGCGCTGCTCGCCTGGGTGGGCGACCGCGCGATCGGGCCGGCCGCGGCCTGGCTCGATCGCATGCTGAGCGGTATCTCGTCGGCGGATGCACCACCCAAGAGCGCGTGGCGCGCGGACGCTGGTCGCGGATTGTGGGTGCGGCGAGGCGTGCAGGGCGTGGCGCTGATCGCGGTCTCGTCGAGCATTGTCTGGGGCGTCCTGGCGAGTGGCCGTATGCTGAGCCAGCTGAGTCTGGCGGACTGGGGGACCGTGCTGGTCAGCGACGCGGCCACGCTGCTGCGCACGGGATGCGCCCTCGCGCTCGGCGTGGCCTGGACGGTACCCGTGGGCGTGCTGATCGGCATGCATCCACGCTGGGCGCAGCGCATGCAGCCGTTGGTGCAGATGGTCGCGTCCATCCCAGCCACGGCGCTCTTCCCCGCGCTGCTGCTCGTGTTGCTCGCCTTGCCGGGGGGCTTGAATCTGGCGGCGGTGGCGCTGATGCTCCTCGGAACGCAATGGTATGTGCTATTCAACGTGATCGCCGGCGCCTCCGCGGTTCCCAGCGATCTGTGCGAGGCGGCCGATATTTACAAGCTGCGTGGTTGGCGCCGCTGGCGCTATCTCATCCTGCCCGCCATCTTCCCGTACCTCGTCACAGGAATGCTCACGGCCACCGGCGGTGCCTGGAACGCCAGCATCGTCTCCGAGTACGTCAGCTTCAATCACCATATCTATAGCACGGTGGGCCTGGGGGCGCTCATCGCGAGCAGCGCGAGTAGCGGCACCGCGCGAGGCTTCGCCCTATTGCTCGCGGCGACCCTGACGATGGCGGCGACGGTCGTCCTGCTCAATCGCCTGATCTGGCGGCGCCTGTACCGCCAGGCTGAGCAGCGCTTCCGGCTGGATTGAGCGGTAGATGGTCAATGGATGAGCCATGAGGGCAGACTGCACTGCCCGCGTGTTCGGAGAGGAGGGGCGAGATGGCGGCGGTACGTGCTGACCAGATCCAGGCGACGGCGCCGCAGGCGCTGCTGGAGGCGCGCGGTGTAAGCAAGTACTATGGCGAGCGCGACGAGCGCATCCTGGTGCTGGACAACATCACCTTGCAGCTGCGCGCGGGGGAGTTCATCGCGCTGCTCGGTCCGTCCGGCTCGGGCAAATCCACCCTCCTGCGCATCCTGGCCGGGTTGATCCCACCGTCGCGCGGTGAGGTGTTCATGCACGGTGCTCCCTTGCGCGGGGCCAATCCGGGCGTGGCGATCGTCTTCCAGAGCTTCGCGCTGTACCCCTGGCTGACGGTGGAAAAGAACGCAGAGCTGGGGCTGCTGGCCAAGAACCTGACTCCTCTGGAGCGGCGCGAGCGCGTGCTGCGCGCCATTGACCTGATCGGGCTGGACGGCTTCGAGAATGCCTATCCGCGCGAGCTCTCCGGCGGCATGAAGCAGCGACTTGGGTTCGCTCGGGCGCTGGTGGTCGAGCCGGAGGTGCTGTTCATGGACGAGCCGTTTTCCGCCCTCGACGTGCTCGTGGCCGAGAATCTGCGCCACGAGCTGCTCGATCTCTGGCACGAGCAGAAGATACCGACGCGCGCGATCCTGATGGTGACGCACAATATTGACGAGGCTGTGAGCATGGCGGATCGCCTGCTCGTCTTTGGCGCCAATCCCGGGCGCATCCGCGTGGAGCTGCCGGGTCTGCCGCTGGCGGAGCGGCGCGCGAAAGGCAAGGCGCATGCCCAGCTCGTGGATACGATCTATCAAATCATGACCAATCCCCAGGAGGATGTTGGCAAGCTGCTGCCGAGCATGGTTCCCGCCCCCGCACCGGCCCCCATGCCTGCTCCGGACCACATATTCCAGGCGTTGCCGCATGTGAGCATTGGGAGTCTCACTGGATTCATCGAGCGCCTCCACCACCTGGGAGGGCGCGAGGATCTGTACGAGCTGGCGCGCGATCTGCATATGGAGGCGGACGATCTCTTGCCCTTGGCCGAGGCGGCCGACTTGCTTGGATTTGGGGACATCGAGGAGGGCGATGTCCTGCTCACAGTGGAAGGCCAGCGCTTCGCCGAGGCCGGCGTACTGGAGGAGAAGGAGCTCTTCCGCGACCAAGCCCTGGCATCCATCGAGCTGATCCGCCGCATCGTGCGCGAGTTGCGCGCTGCGCCCGACCACCGGCTGCAGGAAGATGATATCGTGCGCCAACTGGAGCACGGCTTCAGCCCCGCCGAGGCGCGCCGCCAGCTCGACACTGCCGTGGACTGGGGCCGGTACGCCGAGCTCTTCGCGTACAATGACAACACAGGAGAGTTTTTCCTGGAAGAGGGCAATGGAGACGCAAGCGCAAGCGGCTCTGAGGAGTCCGCGCGGC
Source organism: uncultured Ktedonobacterales bacterium (assembly GCA_964416775.1). Taxonomy (GTDB): domain Bacteria; phylum Chloroflexota; class Ktedonobacteria; order Ktedonobacterales; family JADMIN01; genus CAYQFU01. The sequence continues at coordinate 12,250 of CAYQFU010000041.1, read as the reverse complement.
GACAGGCGTGATCCGACGTGTTTCGAAGGCGAGTGGCTGAGGAGTGCGGAGCGTGTACCAGCTGATTGCGATAGATGTGGACGGCACGCTGCTGAATGCGGCGCATGAGCTGAGTCCGCGTGTGCGCCGGGCGGTGCGGGCGGTGCGAGGCCAGGGGGTGCACGTGGCGCTGGCAACCGGCAAGCTGCTGCGCTCGGTGGCCGGACTCGTGGAGGCGCTGGATCTAGACGGACCACAGATCACGTGCAACGGCGCGGCCATCATGGACGCCGGCGGTGGGGCGCCGCTGGCTTTCTGGCCGCTGGAGCCGCCGGCGTTGGCTCGCGCGCTGGATGTGCTGCGTGACGCCGACCCGGAGCTGGGTATCGCCTGGTACACGCCTGACGCCATCATCACCGACGCTCCGCCCGGCCCGCTCGACGAGGTACTGGGCGCGTATCACGAGCCGCCCATCCTGCATGTCGCGGCGCTGGATGGCCGGCTTCCTGCGCCGGCGAAGCTGCTGGTCACCGGGACGCCGGAGCGCCTGGCACGCCTGCGCGCGAACGTGACGTCGCCGCTGGAGGGTGTGGTACAGGTGGTGAGCACCACGCCAGACTTTCTGGAGTTTCTCAGCCTCACAACCAACAAAGGGCTGGCTCTGCGCGCCGTGATGCGCCAGCTCGATGTGGCTCCGGACCAGGTGCTGGCGTTGGGCGACGGCGAGAACGACATCCCGCTGCTGCGGGCGGCTGGGTGTGGTGTGGCTATGGGCAACGCCGTGCCGTCGTTGCAGGCGCTCGCGCGCTGCCACACGCTTTCCAATGACGACGATGGCGCGGCGGTTGTGCTCGAGGCCGTGCTGGCGGGTCAGTTGGGCGTGCCCTGCTCACCACGCGACTGAGCCGCGCGCATGGGCGCAGGTCGCCGCTTCTCGACGGAGGATTTCCCTTGGACGATCAGCACGCCACGTCGGTGCCTGCGCGTGGAGTGGCCACCTCGCCCGTGGGGCGGGTGGTGGCGGTGGTGCTCTGCGCGGGCCAGGGCACACGCATGGGCGCCGAGGGCAACAAGGTGTTTTTGCCGCTTGGGGGCGTTCCCATCGTGGTGCATGCCATCCGCGCGCTCGAGCGCTCGCGTCTGATCGACGACGTCGTGCTGGTGGCGCATCCGCGCGAGGTGGAGGCGTGCCGCGCGCTGGCGGAGGGATACGGCCTGCGCAAAGTGGCGCTGGTGATCCCCGGTGGGCCAACGCGCCACCAGTCGGAGTACTGCGCGCTGAATGCCCTGCGCGAGCGGATCGAGCGCGCCGAGGTGGCTTTCGTGCTCGTCCACGACGGGGCGCGTCCTTTCGTGTCCCCGCGCGAGATCGCGGGACTGATCCAGGCGGCGCGAGAGGAAGGCGGCGCGCTGCTCGCCGAAGCGCTCGCGAGCGGCGAGATCGTCGCACGGGTGGATGCTCAGGACGCCGTCGTCGAGGTCTATTCACCAGACCGGCTGTGGCGCGCCCAGACGCCGCAGGCGTTCGCCGCGCCAGTGTTGCTGGCAGCCTATGACGCCGCCGCGCGTGATGGCTTCAACGGGACGGATACCGCCTCGTCGGTCGAGCGCATGGGCCAGCGTGTGCGTGTGGTGGCCGGCAACGCGCGTAACCTCAAGATCACGACGCCGGACGATCTGGCGCGCGCTGAAGCGCTGCTGCGCCATTCACGACACGCGCACACCAGCGCGTAATATGATCTGTTCGGTTCGGCTGCATGAGCCGAGCCGAACCGTTACGAGGCCTGGTCGCGGCCGTTGTGTATACGGCGGCCCGGTTGGGCGTACGAAGGCGAAAGGCCGAAGCCTGTCGCGCGGGGCGCGGACTTCGCGGAGCGGCACAGAGATGGTGGACAAGGTGGTCGATCCAGCGACAACAGAACGCACGGTTGAGCAACCCATCGAGCGAACCTCGCTTGTCCGGCGGTTCGCCGTGCCGCTGTGGGCCAGGGATCTGGTGACGCTACGCCGGCTGCCCTGGCGCGGAGTCATACTCCAGGCTGCGGGCATGTGGCTGGCCACGCGCATCGCCTTCGCCCTCGTGACGTACTTTACTCTTACCTTCGCTCCACAGGCGCACGCACACCCGTCGTCTCCTCAGGCGATGCTGCTGGCCTGGCAGCGCAAAGACGTGTTCTGGTACCTTCACATCGCACAGTATGGGTACTGGCTGCCCTCGCCCGCGACGTTCGTGCGCGATGGAGGGCAGATGCCGACGGCCTTCTTCCCCCTTTATCCAATGCTGATACGCGCCGCCACGTTCCTGCTGGGCGGTGGCAACTGGCTGGCGGCGGCGATGCTGGTGAGCAACCTCAGCATGCTGGGTGCGTTCATCGGGCTGGGTCTGCTGGCCGCGCACGAAGACGGCACGCCCGCCGCGCCGCTCGCGATGCTCGTGGCGGCAGCCAATCCGCTGGCGTTCTTCGCCACCGCTGCCTATACCGAAGGGCTCTTCTTCGCCTGCGCCGCTCTGGGCCTATTCTTCGCGCGCCGTGGAGCGTGGCGTTGGGCGGCGCTCTGCGGCTTCCTGGCGGGCCTGACACGCTTCACGGGCGTGGTGATGATCCTGCCGCTGCTCTGGGAGTACGCGCGCCAGCACGGCTGGCACAAGGCAGGTGTGCGCGCGGTCGCGCGGCGCTGGCGGGAGTTGGTGGAGGCGGGAGTCGTGGCGGGCGCCGCTGGTCTGGCCATCCTGTGCTACGCGGCCTATCTCTGGGCGCGCTTTGGCGACCCACTGAGTTTTGTCCATGCTGCCCAGCAGAACTGGGGACACCTGAACACGCCGCCGTGGGTGTCGCTCCCGCGCGCCGCCACCATCTTCGCCACCACGCCTTTGTGGTCGTTCTGGCAGGCGCGCCTGCTCTTCGACTTCGCGCCGATCCTCATCTTCGGCCTCGTGACGCTCGTCAGCGCTCGGCGCGTGCCGGTTGCCTTTACGCTGTACATGCTCGGACTGATCTATCTCAGCATCGCCTCACCCGTCAACTGGAGCCGCGACATCTACGTCTCCGCTGGGCGCTATCTGCTGCCTTCGGTGCCCGCCTATCTCGTGCTCGGCAGATGGGCGCGCGACCGGCGCTGGCTGGAGATGCTGCTGGTAAGTGGCGGGTTCGTGCTGCAGGGGCTGTTCACCGCGCTCTGGCTCACGAACGGAGTGGGATTCATTTGAGCGGCGCCGCGCGGGTGCGCAGCAGGTCTTCGGCCAGCGTGAGATCCCGACGCGTGTGGATCAGGATGTTGTCGTAGCTCCCCCGCACGAGCCGTATCCGGCAGCCGGCGCATGCGGCGAGCAGCGCGTCCAGCTCGCCGCCCCGCGCGGCAGTGGGGTCGCCCGCGGAGAGCGCCTGCGCCAGTGGCGCGCGCGGCAGGACGATCGGCGACTGAAGCTGCCGGAGATCCGCCCGTGGCGGGGTCTGGCGCACATCGCCGTCAGCATCCACCAGCTTGAGCGTCTCCTTCACCGGCACTCCCGCCACGGCAACCGTGCGCTCATCCGCCGTGCCCTCCGCCAGGACTGCCGCCAGGAGCTCAGACGAAACGAGCGGTCGGGCACCTTCGTGCGCCACGACATGCGACCGAGTGGGCACGATGGCCCCAAGGGCCGCGCGCATCTGGTCCAGCCAGTCGCCGCTGGGATGTGGCAGCGCCAGGACACGCGTCGCCGGCCACCGCGATGCTCGCACCAGATCGCAGGCGGACTCCAGCCGGGAGGCGGGCACGACGAGCACTACTTCGTCAATCGCGGGCGACGCGTTGACGACGTCTAATGACCATGCCAGCACGGGGCGCCGCGCCAGGCTCGCCCAGCACGCGTCGAACGTCCCACGCGAGATGGCCGTCGCCGCCAACACGACGGCAGCCACTCCGCCCATCTCCGCGCCGTCCTCTCCGCCGCGCTGGCGCGCCAGCGCGCCAGCTCCCTTCTCTCGCCGCGCGTCCCTTCCCTCAACCGCGCCCGAGCTCCCCACTCTCGCCGCAGCGGCGGGGGAAAGGGAAAGGGGTGGGGACCTTAATTGTCCGCGCGCCGCGCCGAGCTGGCGCTGCCAACACTCTGTCCCTGTTTTGGCTGCGCGAAGATCATGCGCCCGGCGATGGTCTGCAGCACGCGCGTCACGGTAACGTCCAGGGCATTGCCGATGAACTGCTTGCCGCCCTCCACGACGATCATCGTGCCGTCATCGAGGTAGCCAACGCCCTGACCCAGCTCCTTGCCGTCCTGAATGATCTTGACCGACATCTCCTCGCCCGGCAGCAAGATCGGCTTCACGGCATGCGCCAGCTCGTTGATGTTGAGCACCTTGACGCCCTGGAGCCCCGCCACACGGTTGAGATTGAAGTCATTGGTGATGATCGGGCAGCGCCACTGGCGGGCCAGCTTCACCAGCTTGGCATCCACTTCATGCGTGCCCTCCGCGTCAGCATCGGAGATCTCGACCGGAACACTGCTTTCCTTCTGGAGGCGGTTCAGTATGTCCAGTCCCCGCCGGCCGCGGTTGCGCCGCAGGCTATCGGCTGAATCCGCGATGTGTTGCAGCTCTTCGAGCACGAAGCGTGGCACGACCAGCGTGCCCGTGATGAATCCCGTCTGGCTGATGTCGGCGATACGCCCGTCGATGATCGCGCTCGTGTCCACCAGCACCTTGTCGCTGTTGCGCTCCTTCTTACCGCGGCCCAGGCGGTCGCGTCCCCGGTTATCGCGCGCCTCGCGCTCGTCATGCTCGTCATGCTCGTCGCCTTCGCGCTCGCGTTCTTCGCGCTCAGCGCGCCGCGCCGCGCGACTGGCCAGCGCGGCGCCGGCGAGATTGATGAAGTCCTGCTTCAGCCAGATCGAGACGGCCACTCCCAGCGAGCCGCAGGCGAGCGCCACCACTGTGGGCAGCCATTGGTCGAGGCCCAGGAGTTTGAGCTGGGACAGGGGCAGTGTGAGGAGTGCGGCGATGATCAAACCGACGGTGAGGCCGATGACACCGGCAATGATGTCGCTGACGTTGGTGTGTCGAATCTTCTCGCGTATCACGCGATACGGATAAATGACGATGTACGGAGCGGTGATGAACCCAAACATGCCGACAGCCAGCGCTACGATGCCAACCCACACTGGCCAGTATGCAACTTTCTGCACGTCTTTGTAGTGGTCGACAGTGATGGCGATCACGGCGACGATCCCCACCACCAGCCCGCACAGGCGGGTTACAGTTCTCCCAGACATGTCGTCCTCCGACCGGCTCGCCAGACCACCGTCCGGCGGGCACGCCATACCTTGACACGAGCAGCTCCGCTGCTCATGCGTACGTTGCGGGCGGTTGATCGGAGGCGGACAGATGCCGTGGGTCGTCGCATGCGCGACGGGATAAGTGCAAGGTTGTGATCTGGACGATCAGGGGTGCCGGCGCGAGCCAGCGGGATTGGACGTCCTCCTCAGATACCACCCTGTACGCGCGTCTCCTTCACGCGCTGTGCTCTGACGCCACACGTCGCGAGCACCGTTGAAGCCACTAAGCCGCCGGCTTGCATCCGGCGGCGCGAACCCTACCAGGACATCGTCCCTACATCACACTATGGTACGCCAATCATGTATCAGTCAAGCGCGAATCACTCAAGCGCCGCCTCGAGCGCCTGCGCCAACGTCTTGGCGCGCACAACTTCGATCTCGCCGATGGTACCACCGCCGTCGGTCTCGGGCAGCGGTCCCGAGGCCGGGAGCACGCAGTGCCGGAAGCCAAGCTTGGACGCCTCGCGCACGCGTGTGCCGACTCGGGTGACCGCCCGCAGCTCCCCTCCCAGACCCACCTCGCCCAGCAGGGCCACATCCTGCCCCACGCGCCGCTCGCGGAAACTGGAGGCTACCGCTACTGCCACGCCGAGATCGACGGCCGGCTCGTTCAGCGTGAACCCACCAGCCACATTCAGGTACACGTCCTGGTTCCCCAACGCCAGCCCCACACGCTTGGTCAGCACCGCCAGCAACATTTGCACGCGACTGTAGTCCACACCGTTGGTAGTGCAGCGGGGCGTGCCGAAGCTGGTGGTGGTGACCAGCGCCTGCACTTCCACCAGCAGCGGGCGTGTGCCTTCCATGCTCACGACGACCACCGACCCGCTATGATGCTCCCCACGCTCCGCCAGGAACAGCGCTGACGGGTTGGCGACGTCCACCATCCCTTCGCCGCGCATTTCATAGACGCCCACCTCGTTGGTAGCGCCGAAGCGATTCTTGACCCCACGCAGGAGCCGGTAGGTGTGGAACCGCTCACCTTCGAGATAGAGCACCGCGTCGACGATATGCTCCAGCGCCCGCGGCCCAGCCACCGTTCCCTCCTTGGTGACGTGGCCGATCAGGAAGATAGGGACCTGTTGGCGCTTGGCCAGCCGCATGAGCTGCATCGTCGCTTCGCGCACCTGGCTAATGCTGCCTGGCGCCGAGGCGATCTCGGGCAGCGCCACGGTCTGAATCGAATCGACCACCACCACGGCGGGATGCAGCCGCTCGACGGCCTCGATCACCGCGTGCAGCTCGGTCTCGGGCAGCAGCAGCAGACGCTCGGTCTGAATGCCCAGCCGGTCGGCGCGCAGCTTCACCTGCTGTGCCGATTCCTCCGCCGACACGTACAGTGCCGGGCTGGACCGCTCGCGGAGCGCGATGTCGCCCGCGACCTGCAGCAGCAAGCTGGACTTGCCGATGCCGGGCTCGCCACCAAGCAGCACGAGCGAGCCGGGCACCAGGCCGCCGCCGAGCACGCGGTCCAGCTCGGGGGAGCCGGTGCTCCGCCGCTCCCGCGCCGTGGCCTCGACCTCTGGCAGCGGCACGGCACGGGCGACGCCTTCATGCATCAGACCGCCGCGGGTCTGGGCGCGAGTCGGCGGCACATCCGGCGTTTCCACCAGGCTGTTCCATTCGCCGCAGTCGGGGCATCGCCCCATCCACTTGGCGCTTTCGTATCCACATTGTTGGCAGACGAACTTGCTTCGGGCTTTGGGCATCACGAACCTTCATCGCTGGCGCGCGCGGCGCACGTGTACGCTGGGGTGTAGACACTTACCTGTAGATGCATTCCTTGGCAGCCAGTTGAACCTGGTCAAGCCAGGCCGCGGATTCGGCCGCTGGTTCGAGCCGAAGCGGTAGAATGCATGCCGCATGCCGCGGAGCCAGTCATACGGACAGCAGATGGCTGGGTCGTAGGCTTCGGTGCCGCCACTGCACATCGAGGCGCGGGGTACAGAGTACCGAGCGAGACACACCACCTGTGTTGGATACGCAACAGGCTGGCTGCCGGTTGCACGTTGGCGGGTGCGTCCGCCACAGTCGCGAGAAACGGCGATGCCGGAGCCCGATCAGGCGGCTCCGGCATCGGTGAAATGGTGGGCGATGGGTGATTTTGGTGGCGCGCTAGCGCGCCGCGTCCGCATCGCCCGCCGAAAGGGCGGCTTCGGGCGGTGGCGGGAGCTGCTCCAGCAGGCTCTCGCGCCGCTCCTGGACCTCCAGACTGATGGTGTCGTCGCGGTGGAGGGCCTCGACGATGTCGCCCGGATGGAAGCGGCCCTGAAGCAGCCCTTCCGCCAGCGGGTCCTCGACGAGGTTCTGGATGGTGCGGCGCAGCGGGCGCGCACCGTACGACGGATCGTAGCCCTTCTCGACCAGGAAGTCCTTGGCCTCGTCGTCGACGATCAGCTCCACCTGCTGCTCCGTGAGCTGTGTGCGCACCCGTGCGAGCATCAGATCGACGATCTGGCGCACGTGCTCCTGGCGCAGGCTGTGGAACACGATGATGGCGTCAATGCGGTTGAGGAATTCGGGCTTGAAGGTGTTCTTGAGCTCGCCGAGCACCTTGTCCTTCATCAGCTCGTATTCGTTCGCCGCGGCTTTCGCCTTGTCCTTGTTCTGCATGAAGCCGATGGCGGCTTCGCGGTTGAGCAGGGTCGCGCCGACGTTCGAGGTCATGATCACGATGGTGTTGCGGAAGTCCACCGTGCGTCCCTTGGCGTCCGTCAGCTTGCCGTCCTCCAAAATCTGGAGCAGCATGTTGAAGACGTCCGGGTGCGCCTTCTCGATCTCGTCGAGCAGGATCACGCTGTACGACTTGCGCCGCACGGCCTCGGTCAGCTGGCCGCCTTCCTCATAGCCGACATAGCCCGGAGGGGCACCCACGAGGCGAGCCGCCGCGTGCCGCTCCATGAACTCGGACATGTCGATCTTGATCAGCGCGTCTTCGCTGCCGAACATGAACTCCGCCAGCGCCTTGGCCAGCTCCGTCTTGCCGACGCCGGTTGGGCCCATGAAGATGAACCAGCCGATGGGGCGCTTGGGATCTTTGAGGCCGGCACGCGCCCGGCGGACCGCACGGGCGATGGTGTCGATGGCCTCTTCCTGCCCGATGACGCGCTTGTGCAGCCCTTCCTCCATCTGGAGCAGTCGCGCCGACTCCTCCTGCGCAATGCGCATGACGGGGATGCCGGTCCACATCGAGACGATCTGGGCGATGTCCTCTTCGGAGACCACGGGCTTCTCGTTGCCCTGCTCGTGGTGCCAGCCAGACTCCAGCTTGGCGATGCGGTCGCGCAGCTTGACCTCACGGTCACGCAGCTCCGCGGCCTGCTCGTAATCCTGGTTCTGGATGGCCGCTTCCTTCTCGTGCAGCACGGCCTCCAGCCCGCGCATCGCCTCCTTGAGGTTCAGCGGAGCCAGGGAGCGCTGCATACGGACACGGCTGGCGGCCTCGTCGATGAGGTCGATGGCCTTGTCGGGCAGGAAGCGATCCGTGATGTAGCGGCTGGCCATCTCGGCGGCGGCCTTGAGCGCCTCATCCGAGATCGTCAGGCGGTGGTGCTGTTCGTAGCGCTCGCGGATACCCTTGAGGATCTCAATGGTCTCCTCGACCGTGGACTCACGGACGATGACTTCCTGGAAGCGGCGCTGAAGCGCGGCGTCCTTCTCGATGTACTTGCGGTACTCGTCGAGCGTCGTGGCGCCGATACATTGCAGCTCGCCCCGCGAGAGCGCCGGCTTGAGGATGTTGGCGGCATCCACCGCGCCCTCGGCCGCGCCCGCGCCCACCAGCGTATGCACCTCGTCGATGAAAATGATGCAGTCGCCGCTGGTGCGGATTTCCTCGATGATCTTCTTGAGGCGTTCCTCAAACTCACCGCGATACTTGGTGCCGGCCACCAGAGAGCCGACGTCGAGCGTGAGCAGGCGCTTGCCGGCGAGGGTCTCAGGGACCTCGCCCGCGACGATCTTCTGTGCCAACCCTTCGGCGATGGCCGTCTTGCCCACACCTGGCTCGCCGATCAGCGCCGGATTGTTCTTCTGCCGCCGCGAGAGGATCTGGATGACCCGCTCGATCTCATTCTCCCGACCGATGACGGGGTCGAGCTTGCCCTGCCGCGCGTGGGACGTCAGGTCAATGCCCATCTGGTCGATCGTCGGCGTCTTGGAATGCTTGGGATCGGGGCGGTCGCTGTGCGCGCCAGACTGGCTGAGCACCTGGATCGTCTGCGTGCGCACCTTCTCCAGATTCACGCCCAGGCTCTCGAGTACGCCCGCGGCGATGCCCTCGCCCTCGCGGACGAGGCCCAGCAGCAGGTGCTCGGTCCCGATGTAGTGGTGATTCAGTCGTCGCGCTTCATCCACGGCCAGCTCGATGACCTTCTTGGCACGCGGCGTCAGCCCGATTTCCCCCAGCACGATGCGATCACCGCGCCCGATGATAAACTCAACGGCACTGCGCACCTTGGTCAGCTCGACGCCGAGGTTGCTCAGGACCTTGGCCGCCACGCCGTCGCCCTCGCGGACGAGGCCCAGCAGCAGGTGCTCGGTCCCGATGTAATTATGGTTGAAGCGCTGGGCTTCTTCCTGTGCCAGACTCAGAACCTTCCGAGCCCGTTCCGTAAACTTATCGAACCTGTCCCTGTCGTTCACCTGAATCACCCCCCTTTCAAGGGAGAGGGAGGAAGAAGATCCTCTGGGTCGGTTGACACTCCCGTCGGCTCGTGCCGGGGGTCGCAGCGCATGCTAGCGACGTTGGCCTGTGTCCGAGGCGCTAGTACGGTGGCCCGTACGAACAGCATACGTGTGACAGTACAACCATGCTGCGTAACCAGTGGCGGCATCCTGTCCTCGAACACACTCCACGGTGTGGGCCTGATCTACCGACAGGGTCCAAGTGCCCCGCCGTTGGCCTCATGATACTATACGGGCCGGCCAGCCGTCAACCAAAATGAGCCGTGCCAGCCCGCTTCCCAAGCGGCCTGGTGCGGTTCAGCCCGCGTGCCATGGGGTCGGCGGCGCCCATTTCCAGTCATTTCTGGACATCCTCCCCCACGCGGAGCCAAGAAGCTCGCCATCCTCCAACTGGGGCACTGTGCGCGGTCAGTGTCCACGTGTGTGTCTGGGTGCCTGCGCCACCCACCTGGCATCCATACGTCCGTAGTATTCCGCTGGTATGCTGCCTCAGGAGAAGCCTCTCGACCGCATGCTCTGTGAACAGTGCGTCCGCTGCCGCTGACAGCCCCCTCTTACCACGTAGCATGCCGGAATCGACGAATCCGCCCATCCTTGTGCCAGATTTGGCTGTTTGCCTGCGTCTCCTCCGTGTCGCCGGATACGTACTATCATAGTCGTCGTGACCGGTCCGGCGCCAGATTGGCTTGGAGACAGCGGCGGCGGCAGACGGACGCGAACCGCCGTCTCGGAATGACCGCCGCGCTTGAATGGACGGCTGGCACCCCATGCTGGCAATATGTCAGACACGACCATGAGGTGCAAACCGAGAGGCCCAAAACGGTGAGCAAATATGAGTACCGCCGCGGAAATGCGTTCCGTCGGCGGTACTCTACGACAACTACAGTGGTCCGAGCGTGGGGCGCCTGGACCTGCACTATGCCTCTGGTGTGGCGCTCGTGGAGGCTTCGGACGCCTGGTGCGAGCGCGACCGCGCATTCGCCCGGGGAAGGCCGTCGCCCACGCCGTCACTCGCATCCTCTTCGGCTGTCACCTCGTCCTCGGCGGGTGCGGCCTCCTGCTCTGCCGGAGTGGCAGCGGCCTGAGGCTGGTCCGGCGCGGCCGGCTCAGCGACCGTCGGCGTTTCCGTCGCGGCCTCGGGCTCAGTAGCGGTCACCGCAGCCCCGTTGGCGCTGGCGCCTGGCTCGGCCACAGGAGCCTGGGGGCTAGATGCCTCAGGCGCAGCGGTTACCGCGGCGCTGGCAGGCGCTGCCTCAGGCATCGCGGCTTCCTCGGCGGCCTGAGGGGCCGCTTCGGGTGTGGCGACGTCCGCAGCAGGCTGAGGAGCCGCTTCAGGTGTTGCGGTTTCCACAGCGGCTGCAGGGGCGACCGTTTGCGGCTGCGGCTCGGGGGTTGCCTGAGCGGTCGCGGGTGCCTCCGCGGCGGAGGCTGCCTGCTCGCGCTCCTGCGCCGCGCGGAAGGCGGCGGCGAATGCCGTCTGGGGCTCTTCCTCACGCGGCGCGGGGGCCGGAGGAGCGGCGGGCTGCGCCGCGGCCTCTGGCTGCGCCTCGCCCTCGGCAGAGGGAGCCGCTTCTACCGCGGCCTCGGGGGCCACCTCGCCCTCAGCGCCCTCCTGCGCCTGGCGCACCGAGAGACCCAGACGCCGGCGCTCGGCATCGATGCGCAGAATGCGCACGGTCACTTCCTGCCCCTCATGGAGCGCCGCCTTGGGATCCTGCATCCCCGCCGGCAGCTCGGAGAGGTGGATCAGTCCCTCGACGCCGTCCTCGATACGCGCGAACGCCCCGAACGGCGCGATCTTGGTAATCGTGCCGCGCACCAGCTGGTTGGGATGGTAGCGCTGCTCGACCGTCGTCCACGGGTCGACCTCGGCCCGCTTGATGGAGAGCGCGATCTTCTTCTTCTCCTTGTCGACGGAGAGGACCTGGACCTCGACCTCCTGGCCGACCTTGAGCACTTCGCTCGGATGATTGACGCGGCTCCACGCGAGCTGGCTGATGTGCACCAGCCCATCGGCGCCGCCCAGATCCACGAACGCGCCAAAGTTGGCCAGATTGCTGACGATGCCCTTGCGCACCTCGCCCACCTGCAGCTCGTTGAGCAGCTCTTCGCGCCGGCGCTGCCGCCACTCCTGCACGGCCAGCCGCTCCGAAAGGATCAGGCGATTGCGATTGCGGTTGATCTCGATGATCTTGAGCTGCAGTCGGCGCCCCACCATACTCTGCAGCTTGGCCTGAGTCTCCGCGTTGTCCGCGGTGTCTTCGCGCTTGAGAT
>CAYQFU010000040.1:27292-29310 GCA_964416775.1 uncultured Ktedonobacterales bacterium | reverse complement strand
GCCAGATGCGCCTCGAAGCGCGTGGACTCGGGGGGCGGCATCGCCCCCTCCAGATACTCCGTGACCAGCTCCGCCAACTCTTGGCACGTCAACTCTTGGGAGGGCGTCACCCTCACGCCTCCTTCTCATTCAAGTAGTGTTCGAGCGCCCGTCGCACCCGCGTCCGCGCCCGGTGCAGCAGCACACGCTGGTTTGCCTCCGAGATGCCCAGAAATGCGCACGTCTCCTCGGAGGACCACCCCTCGACATCGCGCAGCGTGATCACCCCGCGCTGGTGCGGCGGCAGCGCCGTGATCGCCTCCCGAATGTGCTCTCTCGTCTCTCGCGAGAGCAGTTGCGCCTCCGGCAAGTGCTCCCAGCTTTGTGGCAGCGAGACCCACCCCCCCGGCCGCTCCCGCGCGTCGGCCGGTCGAAACCAGCCCGCATCCACCAGGGGCTCATCCGCCTCGCGCTCCATCTCCGGAAGCGACGAGAAGGGCACGCTGCGGCCCTCGCGCTGAGCGCGGGTCTTGGCCATGTTGACCACAATGCGGAAGATCCACGTCTTGAGTGCCGCGCGGCCCTCGAAGCGCGCCAGGCTCTGCAGCACCGCGAGCCACGTCTCCTGCACCACCTCTTCCGCCACCGCCCGCTCAGGCACGTAGACCTGCGCTAGCCGCAACATCGCCCCGTGATAGCAATCCACCAGCCGCATGAAGGCCGCCTCGTCCCCCCGGCGCAGCGCCTCCACCAGCCGCAGATCGTCCTCGCGCGCCGAGCCCACGTTCACATCGCTGGCAGGCGTCGCGGCCACCGCACTGTTCGTCTCGGGCGTCCCGCTCTGTTGCCCTCTCGGTTCGCCCATGGTATACCGCCTTCATCCACCCGGTCGGGGCAAGCCGCGCCACCCCTCGCCATCGGGTGTGTTCCGTTCTCATCTAGTGCGAGCGGGAGTATACGCCATCGCCTCTATCGCGTCAAATTGTCCATGGAAGCGGAGATTCCGAGCATCTCGCCGATAGCAAGCATGCAACGCAGGCATGTGCCTGCGTCGAGGTCGAGCAGATCCGTTTGACAGGCGCTGAGCCCTCTGGCAGAATGAGCCCTGGCACACGCCTCAGTCGGCAGGGACATTGGCGTCGCGCGAATAGAGTGGGGGCTGGAAGAATGGCGCTGCTGGTGGAGGCGATACTACGGGTGTTGGGGCGAGCGCTGCTGCGTAAAGGCGTGGAGGGCACCGGCTCGCTCACGGCCTTCCGCGCTTTTCGCGTGGGTGGGGCAGTGATCATCGCGGCGATCTCCATCTGGGTAGCGGTGGCAAGCGCCCTGCTGTGGACCTCGACACGCGTGCCAGGCGTCCACGGGCTCTGGCAGTACGTGCTGGCTGACGGCGGACCGATCTGGGAGCTGGCGTTGCCGGTGGTGGCAGGCCCGCTGGTGGTGCTGATGCTGGTGCTTCTGCCCGGCAAGTTCTCGCTGGGCCTGTACCTCTCCGCGGCTGTCTTCGGACTGACACTCGGCGCGCTGGCCGAGTTCCAAGGCGGCGGCCAGTATCAGACAAACGACCTGTCGGTCTACACCATGTTGCCGACCTTCCTGCTCGTGCTCTTGGGCGCGGGCCTCGCACTCGGCGACGTGCCGCCCCTGGATGCACCTCTCGCTCCACTGGCGCCCACATACGGGAACCGGCGCAAGCACTTGCTGGCCCTGGCCGCGTACGCGCATCAGCGAGGATTAGCGGTGACCGGTCCAGGCGGCAAGGGTGCTACACTGACGCTGGAGGGCCGGCTCGACGCGCAGCACTCGCTCACCATCACCAGTGCCAAGCAAATGTCCGCCAGGGGACTATCCACATTTATCCTGAGCGTGAAGATGACCTCACCCCGCGACATTGTCGCGTGCCGCATCAGCTATCACCCCGCACCGCGGAACGCGAACCGTCCGATCTACGCAGGGGAGGCGCGCGGCCCACGAGGGAGGCCGATCGTCTTCTACCTGGCGCCCGAGCACGGCGAGCAGCTTCCCGCCAGTTTCATGGC
>CAYQFU010000040.1:0-27192 GCA_964416775.1 uncultured Ktedonobacterales bacterium | reverse complement strand
TCGTCTTCTACCTGGCGCCCGAGCACGGCGAGCAGCTTCCCGCCAGTTTCATGGCGCACATGGCCTACATCGTCGAGGCCGGCCGTCCGTTCATTGGTCGGGAAGACTTCCTGCACGCCACGCCCTGGGGCATGCGCTACACACATGTCTCGCATACCCGACTAACAGAGGCTGAGGCGCAGCTCGATCCGCTGCTGGCCTGGATGCGGCAGCTCATCGGGCTGCTGGAGGACGTCAGCCCAGGACCGCAAACGGTCTATGGCGAGCAGTCTTCCACAGGCTACCCATCCGGTGACGCGCCATACCCGCGGTACCAGCCAGGTGGGCAGCCGCCATTTGCTGCTCCATTGCCACCTGCCAACCAGCCGCCAGCGTATGGTCAGTACGGCCAATATGGCGAGAGCGACCGTTATCCTCCGCGGACCCGATGACGTTGCACGGCCGTCCGCCGTGTCGATTCCACCAACCAACCACGCGGCCTAATGTCTCTGCGCCTACCCCCAACCGTGGCAGAAGGCCGGTTTTGGAACAGCCTGTCTCCTATGCCAACAAATTACCGGCCAGTTCCGACTGATCGCTGCTCGTGTGCGCAGCCACGTCCAGTGGACGCCAGGCCAGCGTACGATAGAATTGTACACTTGAGGCGGCACACCACCTGGAGCCCAGTCCCAGTCCGCCTCCGGGCAGACTTCGCGACGACACGCCATCCAGGCGTGGATGCATCCGCCGGCCGTCACATCCCGTGTCACTCACGCGTACCCCAGCCCGTCGAGCCCCGCGCGCACGCCGCGCAGCACGACATCTCCCAGCTCGTTTGACCGCCGCGTGCGCAGCCCGCTGCGCAGCGGCCGGGTCGCCGACTGATTCAGCTCCGCCGTGGTCACGACGTCGATCAGACTGGCATCCAGTCCGTAATACGCGGCGATCGCGCGCGCCCACGCGTCGCGCGCGATGAGATCGGGGCCGGCGAGGTGGATGACGCCCTGGGAGCCAGTGCAGCCCCCAGTTGCACACATGCCTCAGCCAGAGCCCGAGGACCGTGCGCATTGGCCGCCAGCGCTTCGTCGCGCCGCGCCTCGCAGGCGTCCACATTGATCATCGCGGCGCTGTTGATCACCAGCGACGGACGCGCCCGCTCCAACGCCTCGCGCACTGTGCTGGCGCTGCTAAGCTCGAGCGGCTGCCAGCTGATCCGCAATGAGGTCGCCTCCGAGCTGGCCGGCGGCGTGCCGTGAGTGAAGGCGTACATGCGGTCGTCGGTGCGCTCCAGCGCGCATGCGACCAGTTTCGTCCCCAGAACGCCTCCAGCTCCCACGATGGCGAGCGTGCCCATAGCGCTCACTCCTGCTCCCGGCTGCCATTGGCGGACGCCAGCTCCAGCGCCGCGCCCAGGAAGGCGTCCTTGCGTGCCAGCACGTGCTCCAGCCATCCACTGTGCGTCCGGTACCACTCGATGGTGTCGCGCATTCCCATCTCGAACGGGACAAGCGCGCGCCAGCCCACCGTCTCCCGCAGGCGTGTGGCATCCACCGCGTGGCGGCGCACGTGGCCCAGCCGGTCCGGCACGAAGCGGATCACGTCGTGCGGCTTGCCCAGCACATCCAGGATCAGCCGTGCGTTCTCCAGAATGCTGCGCTCCTCTCCGGCGCCCACGTTGAACACCTGCCCATGTACCAGCTCGGCAGGCGCCCGTAAGATCGCGAGCAGCGCCGCGCAGTGATCTGAGACGTGGATCCAGTCGCGCGTGTTGCGCCCGTCGCCGTACACCGGCAGGTCCCGATCCGCCAGCGCGTTGACGATGAAGAGCGGCAGTTGCTTCTCGGGATATTGGTAGGGACCGTAGTTGTTGGAGCAGCGCGTGATCACCACCGGCAGCCCATAGGTGGCCCAGTAGGAGAATGCCAGGCGATCGGCGCCGGCTTTGCTCGCCGCGTACGGAGAGAGCGGCTTGAGCGCATCAGTCTCCAGCGATGGGCGGCTGGTGCCGTCAGGCGCCTCGGCGTTGCCATACACTTCATCGGTGCTGATCTGCACGAAGCGTGTGACGCCGAGCGTGCGCGCCGCCTCCAGCAGCGTGTAGGTCCCCTCCACATCCGTGCGCACAAAAGCCCCGGGATCGACGATGGAGCGATCCACATGGGTCTCGGCGGCAAAGTTTACTACCCACTGGCACCCCTGCATCGCCTGGCGCACCGTCTCACGGTCGCAAATGTCACCGCGCACGAAGCGCATGCGCGGATTGAGACAGATGGACTCCAGATTCTGCGGATTGCCGGCATAGGTGAGCTTATCCAGCACCACCACGTGACAATCCGGGCACGCATCGAGCAGAAAGTGGACGAAATTGCTGCCGATGAATCCGGCGCCACCGGTCACCAGCACTCCAGTCGTATCCCCCATGTATCGTCTGCCCCCTCGATCTCCCTTGAACCGGCCGCACACCAGAACCCAGCCACTAGAGCACGATGAGCGTACCCAGCCGGGAATGGAACCATGCGTAGGGGCGTCCGCCGGACGCCCGCTCGCCCTCGCGGACGCATGTCGTTCCCGACAATCTCACCTGAACGTGCACTAGGTAAGCTTGATGGCGGTGCCGCTGAGCGCAATCAGCGTATCTTGCCTTGGGCCTCCGTGGCTGACAGACATCACCTGGAGGCGCACATCGATGACCGCGTCCGCCCCCGTGTCCTCAGCCTGCAGCTCCATCTGGCGGCGCGCGGCCTCCACGGCCTGTGCTGGCGGCGGGATGAGCGCAGTGCCAATGACCACCCCCAACGCCTCATAGTCTCGGCCACCGGGCAGGCTCGACAGTGTAGCGGTAATCATGCACACTCCTCACTCCCTCTGGACTCCCTCTGGCGCGGGCGTACTCCACGCGTCATCGGGTCACTCCCGTAGCTTCCTGCCAGTCGCGTCCTGGCACACGGTCACCACTTCGGCCGGCCCATGGAAGCCCAGAGATCGCACACAGAGCGGCATATATCTGGTTCCGCATGCCCAACATCGCCACGCGTCTCTCGCCACGCTCGCGCCCGCGCTCCCCTCTCCCGCCGCAGCGGGGGAGGGGCCAGGGGTGGGGGCCCTACCCCGACAGGCCCACCTTACTGTGGTCCCCCAGCATCAGCTTGTGGCCCAGCGGCTTCATCGCGCACGCATAGACCTCGGCATACCGGCCGATGAGGCTCGTCTCGATGCGCCCCGGGACGTCGTGCAGGTAACTGTGTTCCAGCACGATGCAATACTCCATCTCGGCATTCTCGATGGTCACATCGTGATAGATCGACGAAAACGGGCCCACGTAGGCATTCACCAGGCTCGCGTGCTCTCCAATGATGACCGGCCCGCGCACGACACTGTTGACGATCCGCGCGCCCTCCTGCACCACGACCGCCCCTTGCAGCACGCTGTCCTGCTCGACGATTGCCGTCGGATGGATGCTCCGCTGCAGCGAGGTCAACACCTGCCGGTTCGCGGCCAGGATGTCCTCCATCTTCCCGGTGTCGATCCAGTAGCCCTGCAGTAGATGCGGGCGCACGTCAAACCCATTGTCGATGAGCCATTGGATGGCGTCGGTGATCTCCAGCTCGCCCCGCGCCGACGGCGTGATGTGCTCCGCGGCCTCGATGATGTGATGGTCGAAGCAGTACACGCCGACGAGCGCCAGATCGCTCGGCGGCACTTTCGGCTTCTCCACCAGCCGCCGCACGCGCGGCTCTGGATCGGCCCCGTCCGCGCTGGCGGCAGGCATCGGCTCCAGCTCCGCGACCCCAAACTCGACGGGGTTCTCCACCTGGCTGAGGAGAATGCGACAGTGATAGCTGCAGCCCGGCGCCGCGAACGCGTGCACCAGCGGCTCCAGCGGCTCGCCGATCAGATTGTCCCCCAGATACATGATGAACCGGTCGCCCCGCAGAAACTCACGCGCCGTCAGGACGGCGTGCGCCAGGCCCAGCGGCTCCCGCTGGTGGATGAACTGGATCCGCACTTCCGGTCCCCAGCTCGTATTTTCCCCGACGGCCGCGCGAATCTCCTCGTGCGTGTCTCCCACCACGATCCCAATCTCACGGATGCCGGCCGCGATGAGGGACTCGATGGCGTAAAACAACACCGGCTTGTTGGCAAGCGGCAGCAGCTGCTTGGCGCGTGTGTAAGTCAACGGGCGCAGGCGGGTGCCCTTGCCTCCGCTTAGAATCAATCCCTTCATCAGACCATTTCCTCCCCACCCAGACTTCGCCTCGCGCACGGATCAGTCCGGCACCCGCATCTATTTGATGGGTGGCTCGCGCAGCCAGTCATAGCCAATTTCTGGGCTATCGTGTGGCAGGCGACCCTCCTCGTCGGGGTTATAGGTAGATGACGTCACGTACAAGAGATGCGCTGACGTCTCACCAATCGCGCGACACCCATGGGCCACGCCCGCTGGGATTTTGAGCACCGCCGGCGGCAGATCGTCGCCCAGGTACAGCTCCTGTGTGACACGGTACGTCGGCGAATCCGGCCGCATATCGTGCAGGCCGACCTGCAGCCGCCCAGCCACGACGTACCACCAATCAATCTGCGTCTTGTGAATGTGCCAGGCTTTGACGACACCTGGATACATCTTCGAGTGGCTGAGCTGGCCGAACCCCTCACGAAACCAGGGATCACTGATGCGAATCAGCTCCTCGAAATAGCCGCGCTGGTCGGGCTGGCGCACCAGCGACTGCACCACCACTCCCTCGATCTGCCCGGACCGCACCACCACCTGCTCCCGCTCTCCCGTGTGCCTCGCGACAGCGTCCATACCGTTCAGTGACCTCCCCTGAGCCTCGTCCACTCTTGGCGTGTAGCGTTCGGTCACTCGCATCCGGCAGGATGCGGGCCACCATTCAGGCAACATCCCTGGAGGCCATGCCAGTGCATCAGATCGCCAACACAACGCACCAGAAAATGGGCATACCATGAGCGCCCGCCCTGGCTGGGCTCAGTTCCCTCTGGCTCGCTCTCCGACCATCCACGCCGGGCGCGGCCTCCGCACCATCCGAACCGAATTGGCCAAGAAGACGCGCGATACGCACCCCTTTGGCACATTCCGTGCACACCGAGTGCCGGGCCAAAGGCGCTAGCTTCACACGGAGGTCAACATGGTGGACGATACCCATATCGTCGTCACAATGCCCGCGTATCATGCGGAGCACACCCTCGAGCGTACCTATCGCGACATTCCCGCAGGCTTGGCGGATGAGATTCTGGTGGTTGATGATGCCAGTACGGACGGGACGGTCGACGTCGCTCGACAGCTCGGTCTTACGGTCTACGTCCACCCAGCTAATCGCGGCTATGGCGGCAACCAGAAGACGTGCTATGACGAGGCTTTGCGCGCTGGCGCCTCCATCGTCGTGCTGCTGCATCCAGATTATCAGTACGATCCCAAGACACTGACTGCGCTCGTTGAGCCGCTTCTGGCCGGCCGGGCCGACTTCACGTTCGGCTCGCGCTTCGCCGGCGGTGCCGATCCGCGCCAGGGCGGCATGCCCCTCTATCGCTATGTCGGCAACCGGCTCACCACTTCCATCGAGAATCTCGTGCTCGGCACGCACTTCGCCGAGCTGCACAGCGGCCTCAAGGCCTACACCCGTCAATTCCTCGAGCGGGTAGACTATCACAGCTACTCGGATGACTTCGTGTTCGACAGTCAGATGGTCATCGAAGCTGTCCTCACGGGCGCTCGCATCGAGGAGGTTCCCATTCCTACGCGCTACACGCCCGAATCGTCGTCCATCAGCGTCACACGCTCGTTGCGCTACATTGGGCTCACCGTCACCGAGCTCATCCGGCTCAAGCGCAAGCACGCGCGTCTGCGCGCCGCGTCTGATCGCCCGCGACAAGGCGCTCCTGCCTAAATGCGTACACCCCTCTCTCAGTCCCAGACCAGCACCCCGGCCGCTTCCTTCGGGAGCGCCATCCTGCGCTCCATCCAGCGCGCCATGCTCCGCTATCCCGAGCTGCGGCGCTTCGGCATGTTCCTGATTGCCGGTGGTCTGTCCGCCATGGTCACCATCACACTGACGTCCGTCTTGACAGACCTCGAGCATCAACGGTTCCTGTGGGCCGCACTGGCTGGCACGGAGCTTGGCATTCTCGTCAACTTCGCCATCAACGACCGGCAAACGTTCAGCGACCTCGCCGGCCATCGACGCTCATGGCTCGCTCGCCTGCTGCGCTTCCACGTGACCTGCGCCACCGGCCAAACGCTGATCCTGCTCCTGTCGCTCGTGTTGCACGACGCGCTGCATTGGCGCACCGCCTATGCACAGGGGTTGCCGATCGTGCTCGTCACCGGAGTGAACTTCGCCATGCATCGCCTGTGGACATACCGCGCAGCGCGCGCTCCAGCACGCGCAGGGACGCCCATCTCATGACGTCGCCAGTCAAGACGCGGACAACCCATCGGCCTGCGGTCATTCATTGCCTGTCGCGAAAGACTTCGGGAAAGACTTCGGGCTATGGGCGGCCCGCACGCAGACCCTGGGGGTACAAATGTTGCACGGGGCCACACACATCGAACGTGCGCTCGCCTGGTGCCAGCAACTACCGTGCGCGTCAGGGGTACCAGGCGGCTGGGGGCGGACGTGATCGTCGCGGCGCGGACCACTCGCGCGCACGGAGGTTCTGCGAGGCGCTCCCAGCCACCAGAGGCTGGCGGCGTGACCAGTGCCAACGTGGAGGAGGTGGGGGGCGGTCTATGGCAGCTGCTTGACCGCCGCATACTCACCGATTGAGTTGCTCCTCTCCGCCATCGGTGTCACGGGTGATCCGCGCTCGACCGGCGTTCGACCGATCCTAGGTTCACCAAAGCGCCCTGATCGACTTCGCTGTGCGGGCCACCTCTGGACAAGCTGGCAAGGACCCGTTGGGAAAGGGTTAGCATGCATCGCCACCTGGTTAAGCATCCAGACGACATCCAGCCGACCGATGGTTTCGCTGAAGCGCAGACCCTTCAGGGGGAAGCAGATCAATCTGCCGGCGCTGTCCGCACCCTGAGCAGGGTCCGGCGCTTCGCGTCCTGGATGATTTCTGGTGACCGGCCTGTTGTGTGCCTGCTGCTGCTGCTCCCGGTCATCATGTGGAGCCCAGCATGGTTCGGCCGGATCTACGCCAACGCCAATTACCTGGCGCAAGTGGGAACTGTCACGCCAGGCTACCTGAGCGGGCAGCCCACCATCGACCCCAACATCGGTTTCACCTCCCAGGCCCTGGGACATCAGGCGGCCGCGCAGTGGTTCTCGGGCACGGTGCCGTGGTGGAACCCCTATGAAGGAGTCGGTGTCCCACTTGCGGCGGAAATGCAATCGGCGGCGTTTCTGCCGCTTACCCTGCTCCTGAAATTCGAGAATGGCCAGCTCGTGTTCCACGTCGTCTTGCAGCTCATCGCCGGCCTCTCGACGTACTTCCTCCTGCGCCAGCTCCGGCTCTCGCGTTTCGCCAGCGCGACAGGAGCGATTCTGTTCGAGTTCAATGGCGTCTTCGCCCTCCTCGCCAATGCCATTGTCAATCCAGTACCTTTCCTGCCATTGCTGCTGCTCGGCATCGAGAGAGCCTACGCCAGCGCGCGATCTCCGCACCAGGGACGCGTGTACTGGCTCGCGACCGGCTGGGCCTGGATTGCCGTGGCCCTGGCGCTCTCTTTCCTCGCGGGCTTCCCCGAAGTGGCCTACATCAATGGCTTGCTAGCGGCGATCTGGGTCATCGTACGCTTCGTGGTGCTGGGCGACTGGGCGGCGCGCGGGCGCTTCGCCGTAAAGGTGGGTGCCGGACTGATTGTAGGAACCATGCTGGCCGCACCTCTGCTCGTCGCGTTCGCCACCTATCTGCCACTCGCGGACACCGGCCTGCATGCTACCATCGCCGGCACGCTGACGCTCCCCAATGTCACTCTGGCAGAATTCTTCCATCCGTATTTGGCGGGAGGAATCCTGACAGTCCCCGAATTCGAGGCTTTACTGGGAACAGGCGGGTACATCGGGCTCACAGCGGCCTTTCTCGCGCTCCTTGGCGCCTGGGGGCGACGCGAGCGCGTGCTCCGCATCGCCTTGCTGTGTTGGATTATCATCGCCCTGGGCAAGACGTTCGGCATTGCACCATTCATGGCGCTGATCAACCGTTTGCCCTATGCGAACCTCGTGGTCTTCTTTCGCTACGCGAACGCGTCGTGGATCATGGCCGCGACCATCCTGGTGGCCTTCGCACTCAACGAATGGCGCGGCACGCTTGTGGACCGGGCCAAAGTCGTGGCCTGCGCTGCCGTCTGCTTGGTCGGTCTGAGCCTGGGGTCACTCTGGCTGGCCGCACCACTCTTCCACCAGCTGCGTTTCGACCCACACTACTCGATGCGCTACTTCGTGCTGTCCATTGGGGCGGAGTGGCTCTCGGTGCTCATCCTGGTCGCGGCATTCCTCGCCGGAAGGTCAACGCCTCGCGTCGCGCCCACACGACCTGTCAGCCAATCCGACGAGCCCTCACCCACCAAGCGCGAGGTCCACCACCGCGTGGCTCCGATCCTCGCGGGCGCGATCGTCTCAGCGCTGGCCTTGGTCTACTTCGTCGTGCCGATACTCTCCTATCCGCGCAGCGCGACGATTGATTATCCTGCGATCCGCTTCCTACAGGATCACATCGGCTTCAACCGGTTCTTCTCGATCGGTCCATTCGCAGCGAACTACGGGTCGTACTACGACGTCGCCAACGTCAACGATAATGACCTGCCAGTACCGCTCGCCTGGGAGACGTACATTCACCAGCATCTGGATCCATATGCAAGGGACTTGCTCTTCTTCAATACCCCACGCCTTGATCCTTCCATGCCGGACTTGCCAACGGTCATGAGCCAGAGACTGGACGAATACGAGCAGGTGGGCGTCAAATTCATCGTGGTGTCGCCCGGCCAGCAACCGTTCGCCAGAGTGCCCAGCCAGTCGCGGCCGAAGCTGGTCTACCATGACCAGGTCATGGATATTTACGAGTTGCCGCACCCCGCACCATTCTTCGGCATGCAACGCGGCGGCTGCGACGTGCAAGCGCGCTCGTGGAACGCGGCCGATGTGCACTGCGCGGCACCAGGCACGTTGATCCGGCGCAGCCTCACCTTCCCCGGCTGGCATGCGGAGATCAACGGGCGTGAGGTTCCGATCGGGACGCACAACTCCATCTTCGAAGAAGTGGCCGTTCCAGCAGGCGCATCACACGTGGTGTTCTGGTATCTGCCGCCGCATGAGCGCCTCGCCATTGCCGTCTGCATTCTGGCGCTGATGCTCCTGGCCACTGCGATCGGTGTGCCCGTGTTCGCTGGAAGCGCCAGCCGCATGCAACGCCATCAGCAGCACCCGGACACACCGGAGAGCGACGGTGAGGGCAAGCGAGTCTGGCTGCGCGACGTGCTCATGACGGTAATCGTGCGGCTACGCGCCCGCGTGAGCGAGTGAAACCGCTCATGCCATCCCTCGGCCTGGCGCATCTGCTCCCGTCGTGGGCGTCTGCTCCCCGGTATACGTCAGGCTCAGCCTGCCGCCCGGCGGTTCGCCATACGCGCTCGCATCCGCATGGACCTCGCGCTCCCGCTGCCTGAGCTCGAGATATGGCTGGTCGACCGCCAACCCGAGCAAGAGCAGCACCGGCACGAAGGGGAGCTGGGGGATGGATGGTCCAAGGAAATGGTCGTAGTAGAGGACGCCGCCGCGCCACAGCGCCCACAGCGCCAGCACCGAGACGACCGCCTGGATGCCCTTGCGCGCGAGCATGCTCAGCTCCGCCCCCGCCCAGGCGTATCGGCCCGCCCTGAGCTGGTCTTGGAAGAGTGAGACCACTGCCCAGATGAGCGCCAGTCCGCCAGGGACCATGAGCAGCGCATCGTTGGCGTGTGAATAAGGTGTCGCGAAGCACCAGATCACCGTGACCATCCCCAACAGGGCCATAGGCAGCCAGCTGTTCCGCAGCCTGCGATACAGCCAGATGACGGCTGCCGCGCCCAGCAGCATCACGCCGTACAGCGCCGCCGATTGCACCCGCGGCGAATGCGCCACCAGGACGGGCCTGAGCAGGCCAATGAACGAGGGCATGTCCGGCTGCGTGTAAATCATGCTCGAAAGCGTGAGGATGGTCCGCGGCCATGCGACCAGCACGCTCGGCCCCACCAACACCACGGTGAGCCCGAGCAGCACCACGCAAGTAACCCCGAAAGCCACTGCGACGCGCCATCTCCGCGCCGCCGCCTCAGACCCTCGGACCAGACAGAAGACCGCCAGCAGAGCCAAAGGCGCGGCGAGCTGCGGCTTCAACAGCGCCACCGCCATCACCACCCCAGCGACGCTATCGGCGCGAGATTGGTTACGCGTCAGGAGCCAACACCAGACGCCCATTGCCGCGTACACGACGACCACGGGATTCCCCCAGTAGTAGACGTACACCGCCAGCGGAGAGCAGGTGACCAGCGTCGCGAGAAGCACCTGGTGCAGACGATGCCCAAACGGACGACCAGGACTCGTACTGTTCCACGCCGCGGTGAGCCCCAGCGTGCCGCCGAAGACGCACAGCGCGGAGAACAGCCGCCAGATGAGCAGCGCCCGCGAAGGCGAGAAGTGCGTCAACCCGATCAGACTCCACGCGACGATTGGCGGGTAGACGTACGGCTCGGAGAGCGTACCCTGAGGACCGACCAAATAGACACGGGCCAGCCCGCCACTGATGATCTGGGGGAGCAAGAGCGCTGGATCATACGGATTGTTATGCATGCGCAATAGCTGCGCGGCGGCGTACAGAATGCGAAAGTCATGCCCGGAATTGGGGTGGAGGACGTTCGCCAGCGGAAGGAGCAGACGCAGGGCAACCAGCGACAGCGCGATGGCTGCCGCCAGGACCGCGGTGCTCAGGTATGAGCGCCAGCTTAGAGTGGTGCCGTGTTGGGACATGTGCATTGGCTCCTGTCGACGTCAACCCAGTCGGTTCCTGTGCTTCTTTGTTGCCGCTCGCTGGATGTGCCGGTCAAGTTCGAGTGTCATGGGGACCGAGAGGCGCTCATGCCGCCACAACGCCGCATCGGGCTGGTCAGGGCGCCAGATGACGAGCCAGCCGAAGGCATGGCATTTGGGGCAGGCACACGATACAGGCTTACCCCGCCCCAGGTCGCGACATAATCCAAAGTGCACTGCTGAAAGCTCAGATACGTCGGCAGATAGGACGCCAGCACATGATTCTGGTAGCCACGAACGAGGTAGCGCATCAACGTGCCATCGTAGACCACATAGGTGAATCCTTGTGCTCGCAGCAACTGGAGGATTCCCCGCGGCGTCTTGCCCCTGCTGACGAGGTACGGCACCCAGTCACCCGCCGAGTCCGCCACGTATTCGCGGTCCTGGAAGAAGTAGCCGATGCCTCTCCCCAGCACCAGCAGTTTTCCATTGTGTGGCAATGTGGTGTTGACGTAGTCAACCATCTGCAAATACTCTTTGGGCAGCACGCCCGTGCGCAAGAATCTCTGGCGCGACAGAGCGTCTTCTGACACCTGGCCAGTCAATATGGGCATCGGCGTCCAGTACGCATACTCGTGATAAAAGGCTGGGGCGCCTCCCTCACCCCCCCCAAACAGAAACATCCATTCTTGCTGAGCGCAGACGCCGACGAGAGCCAGTATCAGTACCCAGGACAGCACCACGGTCCGCTGTGGGATGTGGGTGTACAGCCAACCGCAAAGGACCGCTCCCATCACCGTGACCAGGATGATGGACGGAAGCGCGTAGCGCTCCACGAGGGCGCCGCTGAAGGTCCAGACCCCGAAGCCGAGCAGTGTGCTCACCGCCAGTACCGACACCACCAGTATCTGTCCGCGCTGCTTGCGTGTCGCGCCTCGCCAACCGTGGGGCAGCACGAATTGGCTGAATGGAATCAGCAGAACTGTCCCAAACGCGATCGCTCCCAGGGGAAACGAGACCCCCTCGCCATAGCGCTGGGGGTTGACGAACAGATCCAAGGCATAGAGATGGAGTGTGGCAACCATCCCGTCGTGTGGTCCAAAGCTCTGGAATGTGGCTTCGAGTGTCTTCGTGCGTGCGCTGTCCCAGAGAGGCGTGCTGAAAATGCCAGACAGCGCCGGATACATGGGATCGCCGAGCAGTAGCCAGTTCCTCGCCGCCCATGGGCCAAACGCGAGTGCCGCGCCTCCCACTACGCCGGCCACCGCTTTGGCGCCGAGAGCCATCACCGCCCGCGGTGAGAGCACCTTGCGCCGCCGCCACGCATACAGCGCCAACCCCGCCACGACCAGCACGGCCAGGCTGGGGATGTACTCTGCGCCGGTGTACTTGACGCCCAGGTCCAGCCCAATGAGCACGCCGGCCAGCACCAGCAGTGGCAGCCCTGCCCGCGCGAAGGTTCCCACGGTTTCCAGCCAGCGCGTCACCACGACCAGCGCCGCGAACCCATAGAAGATCAGGGCGGTCTCGACGTAGTCCAGCGAGGTATACGCGATCAGCAGTGGCACCGTTACCTCGGCCGCCACAGCCAGCCAGGCCACCGTGGTCCCGAAGTAGCGCCGGACGAACGCGAACACCAGCATCGCGGTGAGCACGTTGAACAGATCCTGTATCAGCGTCGCCGCCTCCGGCGCCCGCAGCCCGAGCGCGATGAGGTTGAGCATTTCCGTGTTGTACGGAAGATCGGCGTGGGCCCATCCAGGAAACACGCGCATGCTGTGACTGCCCAGCAGCAGCATAGGTACCGCCCAGTGATATTGATACGTATCGTACGCCAGCACTGGAGCCGGATTCAGATCGCGCACCAACGTGAACGTGAACGTGCTCGCGCTCACCACAGCCAGGAGCACACACGCGATGGTATCCACGCGCGACGTCCCCCGCCAGGCAAGGAGTCGTGTCACTCGGCTGCGCAGCCCGCGGGCCAGCTGCGCCACCCACCGCCGCTCGGATGGTAAGAGCCAGGGCAGCGCCAACAACGCGATCGCGAACGTGGCGGGATAATACAGGTGAAGCATCCCCAGGATCAGCACGCCGATGCTGATCACCCCCAGGCCCAGCCCGGTAGCCAGCGCGACCCGCTCCAGTCGCGAAAAGGCCACCCGCGCCCGCATCAGCGCCAGCGCACGCAGGCCCAGCAGGAGACCATCCAGGAGCATGGCGGCGACAACCGCCACGTCGAACAAGCGATCGAGTATGGCCAGCTTGTGCGGCATATTCTCATGCGGCACGTACACCAGCCAATGGTACGCACCCAGCCCAATCAGGCCGGCGCACGACACCAGCCACCCGGCAATCCAGGCCCGTCGCCTGGCCACCGTGCTCACACTGCGCACGGCGGGAATACCAGCGCCTGCCGTCTGCTCCCGGATGGTTGCCATAACCCCTAGTCTCCTCCACCTCCACCGTTGTCACCCCCAGCATGGTCGCCCAGCATTTGCTCAGGACACCATGAAGCGTGCCAGCGGACATCACAGGTCTCGCGTTTTCGCCAATGACCGCCCGAATACTTGTCGCGCCACGACATGCCATCTCTGCACGGTTTCACCATCAGCTGCTCGGTCAATCTGTGGCTCCGTCCATCACGCGGGTGGCGTGGAAACGAGCTGCTGGCTTGCCCCCTACCGGGGCCGCAGCATGTGGTGCCCGCGTGCTCGATGAGATCACTCTCCGCAACAGGGCCGTGCAACACGCAATTGCCAGGCCGCCACAGATGGCGACTCCACCGGCGAGTGCCGCGCGCGGATGGGGCAGAAACGTAAACCAGAAATACTTCATGCGACCGAGAAGACCCGCCTGCCACCCCGGCCGTCCAGGCGGAGCCGCACCAAAGGGATAGTGGTGCAACACGACATGTGGCGCGTGGCCGAGCAGGTTATAGGCCAGGCTGGACGGCAGCAGCCAGACGTCATATAGCAGCTCCGACTGTGAAGCATCCAGCGAGTTGGCGCAGGGAAATCGCACACAGGTCAGCAAGCTGTACGCACCGAAGCTGACCGAGATACCAAGCAGCGCCTCCGCCAGTCCCGCCAGCGCCAGCGCGGCCACCACCCCCAGCGCCCATGGATGCCCGCGCGGACGGTCCCAGACACCAGGCAGCGCGTCCACAGCGGGCAGCAAGAGGAATGGAATGAGTGGCAGCAGATACCGCGGCCCATAGGTAGCCAACCCCGCCCAATAACGATACGGACTGTAGAGCGCGAGCAGGCAGAGCGCCAGTGCCCCGATGAGCAACAGCTCGCGCGGCCGCCGCCGGGCAAACGACCGCAGGCCAAAGAGCCCGATCACCACGGGCGTCGCGTACCAGATCAGCCCGCTATTGAAGCTCAGCAGCAGCCCGAAGAGGCCAGTCAACACCGATCCGCTGAAATTCGCGTCACCTGGAGTCCGACCATAGCCCAGGTCGAATGCCGAGCCAAAGCGCACAAGGTCTAGCCACAGGGTCACTCCTATGGCCACCGCCACGGGAGCCCAAAGTGCCACCTGCTTGTACAGGGCGCCGCGCCACCAGCGTGCCTCGCGCAACGCCCCGAACGTCCAGCGTCCATCGGCGGCCAGGAGATCCGACGCGGCGACGTAGAGAGCCAGGGCGGGCATCACCACGAGCAACGGTGGCCTGGTGAGAACGGCGGCCCCCAGCGCCGCGCCGCTCACCCAGATCCACCGCATCGCCCGCTCATCGCTGGCGCGAAGCGCGGCGTACGCAGCCACCAGCAGCGTCAAGGTCTGCAGCGGCTCCGTGAAGTCCGTCTTGGCATACGTCCACGCGAGGGTACAGAGGCCGTACAGCA
This sequence comes from uncultured Ktedonobacterales bacterium, assembly GCA_964416775.1. Taxonomy (GTDB): domain Bacteria; phylum Chloroflexota; class Ktedonobacteria; order Ktedonobacterales; family JADMIN01; genus CAYQFU01. The sequence continues at coordinate 12,398 of CAYQFU010000040.1, read as the reverse complement.
GCGTCAGGGCAATGCCTCGGCGCTCACTAGCTCCAAGCCGGCGCACCACGAGGAAAAACGTGACACAGCATAGAGCCGTGACGAACGTGTTCGTAAGCGACAGGGCGCCCGTCACCATCTGCTCGCGATGCGTCACATGGCGCAGCGCCAGCCCCGCCATGTCGAACGGCATCTCGACGATGCTCAGCCCGATGCCATACTTCGAATAGAGGTGTCCACCAACCCCAACCACGACGCCCGAGTAGCTCCTCGTGAGCGCGAGCGTGTGACGCTCCACCAGCGCACGCGCCGTGTCCGCTATGACGATGCCGTCAACCGCATCGAGACTCCCCGCCGACGTGAGGGCGTAGGTGGCGACGAAGAAGCCAAAGAGCAGCGCTGGCACGCTCGTGATCCTGTGCCAGAGAGCGCGACGAGTCTGGCGCCAGGATAGCGGAGCAGCAACTCTGAGTACCATGTGCCTCCTCGTGCGCGCACTCGCGACCGTGGCGCACGGCGAATCCGTGAGAGACCACGTGCCGAGCACGAGCCCTCACCTGGCAAACGTGGGTGTTCCCCGCGCTCCAGAGCCGGATGCGGGAAACAGATGGCTAGGATCTCGGCTGTGCGCACTTCCCTGACACGCCTGGGATCGTGTGCTGTGTGCCGGGCACCAGTCGTCCACGACGCGGCGTCGCGCCGCGCCGCCTCATGACGAGATGAGCCCAGCGCACCTCACCGAGTCCCCAGATACCGGCAATGGCCGCATGCACATGACGTGCCACTGGCGGTGCCGAATGGCCGGTGCGCTGGCACATGCCGCCTCAGCCATGGTGGCTCGCACCGCGAGCCACAACAGGTAATCAGGTAATCCAGAACAGGGTGCACATCGGCGTATTGCTTCCTGCAGCGCCTGGCGTTCAACGGATCTCCGCCACTGCTCTCCCACCAGTGTCACGTCACATCGGATGAAACTCACCATCGCGATTCAACGCTCTGCGCGCCCAGACCCCTGCCGCGGGATGCTCGCTCGTATCCACCACTTCGAGCGCCCGTCTGTAGCATCCAAGCGCTGACTCACGCTCCCCGCGCGCAGCCAGCTCGTCCCCAAGCGTCGTGTACCCCTCGGTGAGTAAGAGCGAGTCTCCACGCCGCCATGCGCCGTGGACCACGTCCTCGATGGTCCGCGTCCTATTCTCATCCGTGCTGCCCAGGCGCCCGAGGCGCGCTCGCCTGAGCTGGATCATCTCGATCGCCCCGGTGTCATTCGCCTCGCGGGCCAGGTTCGCAGCCAACTCCAGGTGCGGCCGAGCCATCTGCAGGAATCCGTGCCGGTCGATTCCTTCCGGGGCACGCTCCGCGAGATCCAGGACGACGTCCGAGGCGAACATCTGGGTGCGACTCGCCGATTCCGGTGAGCCCTTCTCGGTGTAGATCTCCGCGGCTCTCAATGCCGGGAGCAGCGCTTCCTCCGGCATGCCACCGAAGCGATGGATGTGTGCCTGGACATACTGGAGGGTGATCGCGTCGAGCGCCAGGTCGGATTTGTTCGCCAGGAGCGCTTGGGACTCGGCAAGTACACGCTCGGCGGCCTCCGGCTGGGACTGCAGGAGCAGCTCCCAGGCAAGTTGCGTGGAGACAGTCAGCTCAAAGGCCACGTGATCTGAAGACGTGCTCCCATTGCGCTGCGCCCGCAGCATGATCAGGCAATCCTCGTGGTCCTCCGCCGCATGACGATAGTGCAATCGCGACGTGTTCACAGCGCCTCGCAGATAGAGGAGATCGCGCAGGGCACTACGATCGTCGAGCTCAAAGCCAAGTCCAAGCGCTTCGTCCACCCAGTGCACGGCGGCCGTGTGGTTGTTCCACGAGGAGTGGGCCATCGCGAGGACATAGCAAGCGCGCAGGCGCTGATGCGGAGACTTCGCCACAGCCAGACAATGCCGCGCGTAGTTGAGAGCCTGCTCGTAACTCTCGGGACGGGTCTTGCGGGCAATGATCGCGGCGTAGGCGCGCACGAGCAGGCGCGCTGCCGATGTTGAATACCGTGAGTCCGTGCGCCAGGATGGATCATCGGGAAAGTCAAGCGAGCTGTCCACAGTATGCCCCCGTATGACGTCGAGCCTGTGCCGTGCGCGCACAGAAGCTCCGTGAAACAAGTCTACGGTGAGTGCTTGGTCTCGCCGACCGGGGCGTCGCGGCCGGGACGATTGAGCGGCGTGCCGCACACGGCCCATCGAGCGGAGTGGCTCTGATCAAGGTAACGGAAACAGTGTACCATCGTCAGCCAAGTGGGGTAATTATCAAGTACCAGGAGTGCGCGGGAAAAACAAGTGGGCTCCCACACGGCAGCCCCATTGCCGCGGGAGCCCGGAGAAGACCTCCACAGGAGCACTGCCTGTGGAGGTCGGAGTGCAGTGCCGCTCACGGACAAATCATTGTCGAGGATGGGCACGTGATACCCGGAGTGGATCCGCCCGCCCGCTGCACAGTGGACGATGTATGCGAGGCGAGACGCGACACGGCTGGCGCGCCGGCCCAGACGCCGAGCGACGCAAGGCCGAGACCCGTCACGACGAGCGCAGTTGCTCCAATACGGCGAAGTCCCTTCCGCGCGCTACGGCTGTACTGACGATCCAGAGGAGACGACGGTTGACTTTCACCAGAATGGTTGTGTACCCTGTCGCGCATGGGGTGTTAGACTCCTCACCAGGCGGCATCACGCCTGAGGAGAGGCTGGGTCCGCGTCAACGAACACAGCCGGACGAACTCCACTCGGGCCTGAAGTTCGGGGAACCAACTCGGCACTTCAGGTCCGCCACTTTGTGCGTGATGTCCAGCCCTGACCCACGCACCTTGGTGCACCTCCTTCACGTCCTTCGGTCTCCGATGCGTCGCTATCAGTTGTTTGTCGAGCAGAGCTGGTTGAGACGTAGCTTGGCAAAGCGCTCCGTTGACATCCTCCCCGAACACCACTGGGCATGTGGGCATATGGGGCACCCGGGACGATACAAGTATAATGCGCGTATAGTGCGCTGTCAATAGTGCCACTCCAGATTCGCTCGCGGTGCGGCACATTGAGCCGACTGATGCCTCACAGCCGCGATAAATTCGGCATTATCGCGCGAGCAGGCCATTCAGCCGGGATCGGCTTCGGCGGCTTCAAGGATGCGCGAACCAACTATATCTGCGCATCGTACCGGCTTATTCCCAGCTACTCCTCCCGAGGTTGACTACGGGCTCGCGCCGGGGATGTCACGCTCGGCGGCAACTGAGCGATGTGGCCCTTCGCGGCCTACTCGCGTTCACACGCAGGAACCCTCGAGGACGCTTCGCGTGTAAATTGCTTCCCGCCGACGCTCCCGCTTCACGCCTACGAGCTCCACTGCATCTGTCTGGCAATATTCCTGCCGTTTGCTATAATGGGCGAATCATTACCGGTATTGTGGGAGGGATCGGGGAGAGTGGAACCGTTGAATAGTCATCCGCCACGCACGAGTGTTGCGTCGCGTACCTACAGTTTAAGCGAAGCAGCCGCCCAGCTCGGTGTAAACCCCAAGACCCTGAACCGCCGCATGCGAGAGCACGGCATCAAACCAACGCACGATCATAAAGACAGGCGCATGAAGTGCATTACTCATGGCGATCTGGTGACCCTTGCCCAGGTACGGAAGCCAAAAATATATGAATTGGCATCTGACGTACAGAATGCGGCGCATACCGAACAGATGCGTCCGCTCAGCGAGTCCCCGAAAACGCACCAGCCGGGAAACGCGTCCGCCAGAATACCGAAAGAGATCACTGAGCTCGCCCGCATGGCCATTGACCTCGTGGACTCAGCTCCGTCCCTGCTCTTTCCAACCGCGGACGAGATCGTCGTGACATTCCAGGGCGAGGCTGACCTGTTCGAGCTCGCCACCGACTCCATACGCCGCTCGTGGCATCGTGCGTTGCGGGAGGCGACCTGGCGCGGATGGAAGATCGTGCATCTCATTCGCCAATCGCCAGATCAAGAACGCACCATGCGTGTCGTGGAAAGTCTCATTCGCATGCACGGCATCTCCGCGGGCCTCTACTCCCCACGCTATTACTCGGATAGTGACGATACCGTGCCGGCGTCGGATTTCGTCGTGGTCCCTCATCGCGGCATCTTGGAGTTGACACGCCCCCCGAGTGACCGATACGTCGACCACGCCGAGTTGCACAAGTCGGGCAACCGATTTGATGAGCTGCTTCAGCATGTGCGGCACGTGCGAGACCAGTGCCTGCCGCTGACGCGACCGTTCCATGCTCTGTCTGTCGAGTTTAGCAGTGCCATCACCGACGTGGACGCTCACCAGAGTGACCGCTACCTCATTCTGAATGGCCTCAGCGATCTCACCGTACCGGTCGAGCTGCACCGCGCCCGCGAGCGATACCTGCTGGACACATTTGTCGACGACGTGGCACTGAAGCGCCAGGTAACCGCGATCACCGCCAATCGCGTGTTGCGTGAACAGAACTTCAAGCGATTGGTCCACCATCACCGCTTCCGCGACATGTGTCCCAAGCGCGCCATTCGATCCTATGTGCAGTCCGGTGAATACGCCCCAGACGACTGGTTCCACACGATGGGGTGCGAGCCATTTGGGCCGGACGACATTCGCTCCCATCTCGAGCATTTGATCGACCGGCTCCGTACGTATGACAACTACGAGTTGGGCCTCATTGAGGACGAGCCGATCATCGACGCCTTTGAGTACCGCACCTTCCGCCTCGTCAAATCAGGCCATGCGGTGCTGCTGGAATGCGAAGCGGCGACCGCCGAAGGCGTACGCGAAGAAGTTGATCTGCAGATCACCGAGCAAGAAGTCGTGAACGGGTTCTTTCAGCACGCCGAAAACCTCTGGCACGACCTGGGCGCCTCGAACACAGACAAGCGCAAGGTTATCGAGTTCCTTCAGAAACGATTGAAGGAACTGCCGCCACCAGGCGCAAGCCGCCCAGAAGTGAGGTAGGTGCCACAATCCCTGCGTGCGTGGGCCCATCTCCACGTCATGGTCATGGCGCGTCGAGCCGAAGCTACGGCTGCTGCTGCGCCAGGCGCGGCCGGAGCTCAACCAGATCGCCGACCGCGACGCCGAACTTCGTCATCGCCAGGTTGCACGTCTGGATGGCAACATCGGCGATGCGCTCGAAGGTCATGCCGAGCGTACGGATCTCAGCGGCAAGTTCGCGCAAAGCCGTGTCCTGCGAGCGTTCAACAGTCGCCAGATACGATCGGGCGGCGATGAGTAACCACCGCAAGTCCCCGAACAAGTCCACGCTCCGTTCGATCTCGCGTCTGCGCGGCGTTGCGCCGATCGTCAGGACGTGGATCGCGCGTAGTGTGATCTCGCATCGTTGAACACACTCCAGAGCCGCATCCAGGGTGAGTAAGTCGGAGACGTCGCTCATCGTCGGCCTCCCGCACGCCTGCGGCGCACCGGGCGGCACCCGTGCCATAGATCCTTGCCGCGAGTTGTTCCTTGAGGGGACCAATGTGCCGCATTCGGTGACTTGTGTACCGGGCCTGTGCTTAGTATAGCATGAAGTCGTCCGCGATTTGCTACCACAGTACTGGTACATCACAATCTAAAATAATGTGCTTGACACCCTCGACACGATTTGTGCGCATTTGCCTGACACGTCGCCGGGTCTGGCCACGGTTCGATCGTGAGCTTTGCCAGGATTGGAGCTTGCGTTTCGACACCAATTCAGATATACTCGGAAGTGTATTCAGTATCGGTAAAAATACCGGTACTTAGTGCGAACATAGTGCGAACACATTTAGCCGCGCCCGCTGGCCACCTCTGGCGGCCGAGGACGAGCCGCATGCTCCGCCTGGCTGATTTGTCGCCGTTCATTGTGGCTCGCTCAGTCATATTATTGAGAGGGGAGACGCATGGCATGGCATAGCAGTCCCCGTCCGGTCAACGACGCGACGACGTACACCCTTCGTGAAGCTGCTCAGCAACTCGGAGTCGACTTGAAGACCCTTCGGAAGAAAATGGGTCACTATAAAGTCGAACCTACCCCCGACCCCACAGACAAGCGCGCCCTCCTGCTCACCAAAGAACAAGTGGAACAGCTTGCTAATCTTCTCGCGGTCCCACGTTTGCCCAGTCCATCCAGCGACTCCTTCTCCACGGATCGCTCCCTTGAGGCCATGCTGGTTGATGTGGTCAAGGCAAAGGAACAGGATCTTGACAGGCGGTCTGCCGACCTCCGGAATCGCGAACAGGCTCTCAGCGCACAGGAACAGGCTCTCGGCGAACAGATTGAGGAGCTCTCCCAGCTCGTGCGTCAGCTCAAAGCGGAGCTACGCCCCAAGCTGGACCGCCTCTTGACCTCGCCGGCAGAGCCCAATTCAACCTCCGCGGACCGGTCCGGCTTCGGTGCACGCCGGCATGCCGGTGTAGGCCATGAGTAATAGTGGATGCCGGTAATCGCTTCCATCTTCGTCGGGGCGCATCGACATGCGCCCGGCCGCCGTGGACGCGACGGTTCATCCGGATTCGGGATAAGAGGCACGGGCGCGCCCGTGCCTCGCTCACATCCCCGAGAGTCCCTTGAGAATATGTTGGCTGTCGGGCCGAGCGCGTCGTAACCGCGCTGTGCTCAAGGGAGCATACACGGGTCCAATCGCGGACCAGCCAGAATAATGCTGTCACATTGACCCGAATTGGGTATATCGCATCCCTGGTTCAGCCCTTACGTTCTGCGCCCAACGTTAGACTTGGGCCCCACCCCCATGCGCACCAGGGCCGCATACACCCGGCCCAATACCTGCGTGGAGAGCCGCTCGGAGCCAGTCCTCAACAAAGGAGCCAGCGAGTCGTAGCCACGTTCGACGAAGAAGATGTAGACCGCAAGAGGTGGCACGATCTCCAGCCGCATCTCGTCTCCTGCCATGGCAACGGCGGGCCGCACGGGCACCCACTTGAGACCGTTTGCTGCCAGCAGTTCTCGAACACGCTGAGCATTCTGCATCGCCTGTTTACTTGGGCTGCCGAACGCTGGCTCCCACTCCGCGTTGTAAAATGGCCGCCACTCCCATTCTGCGCCCGAAACTCGATATAGGCCGCTCCATGCCTTCGCTTCGAACACGGTCACACCGTGCGGGCCAAGCAACACCGCATCAATATCGCCGCCATTGTTCCAGGGCGGCGGAGGCGTATAATTGCGCAGCAGCATCCATTGGTCATCCAAACATGCCGCCAGCGCATCGGCAAGGCTGTCCTCACCATAGCGTCCTCGCGCCCAGTCGTCTGCCTCGGTCTCGGCCTGTTGCGCCTTTGCGCGTCGCGCCTGCCGCTCCAGCGCGCTCGCACCAGTGAGCCAGGCGGATACCCGCGCCCAGAACCCTTTGGGAGCCGGTTGCGGTCTCCGCCACTCTGCGGCCTCCTGGCGCAGCCGCGCCTCCTGCTGCGCCAGGAAATCCGACCCATAGACCACGCGCATCGTGCGCCACTCCTTCAGCCCAGCCGCGTCTCAAGCTGTCCACCGTCGCACGCGTCTCCACCCAGCGGGCGCGGCATACCGCCGCGCCCGCGCCCCGCGCACTCATGCCCGCCACCCATCCCGCGCGCGCTTACCGCTCCTCTGTGGGCGCCACGTATCCCCGCCGCGGCCGTGCCCCTGGCTGCGGCGTCGGTGCTGGCCGCTCCGCGATCAGTCGCAGCGCCTCGGCGATGCCCCGCTCCAGCTGCGGATCCACTCCCCGCGCGTAGTCCTGCGGCGCATAGTCCACCTCGATCGTCGGGTCGGTGCCGTAGTTCTCCACTCCCCAGCCCACATCCAGGAACCAGAACGCGAACTCTGGCTGCGTCGTCACCGTGCCGTCCGCCAGTGGCAGGTACGGATCGATCCCGACCACACCGCCCCACGTCCGCTTCCCGATCAGCGGCCCCAGACCCACCAGCTTGAACACGTGGCTGAAGATGTCGCCGTCCGACCCAGCGTTCTCGTCGGTCAGCGCCACCAGCGGCCCCCGTGGCGACTCCTTGAAGTACGGCGTTGGCGACCCCCAGCGCTGGAAGTCATAGCCCACGCGCCGGCGCATCAGCTTCTCCAGCACCAGCCCGGAGACCATCCCACCGCCATTCCACCGCACATCCACGATCAGGCCCTCGTGGTCGTACTCGGCCAGGTACGAGCGGTGGAACTCGCCAAACCCGTCATACCCCATGTCGGGAAGGTGCATGTAGCCGACCCGGCCGCCCGTCGCCTCACGCACGGCCCGCCGGTTGGCCTCCACCCAGTCGCGGTAGCGTGCCGGCCACTCGTTCTCGATTACCCGCACCGTGACGGCACGCGCCGCGCCGCCGCCGGCCGGCTCGACGACCAGCCGGACCTCGTTCCCCGCCTGGTTCACCAGCAGTTGCTGCGGACCTCGCTCTGCCGTGACACGCTGCCCGTTGATCGCCACCACCGCATCGCCCACACCCACATTGACCCCTGGCGCCAGCAGCGGCGATGTCGCCTCCGCGTTCCACGGATCGCCGCGCAGGATACGAGCGATCACATAGCGCTCGCTCGCCGCATCGAAGCGCCAGTCCACCCCCAGGAAGCCCTGCCGGTACTGCGGCCGCTCGCGGTACTCTCCACCGTATTCATAGGCATGGGACGACCCTAGCTCCCCCTGCATCTCCCAAAACAGGTCCGAAAGCTCGCCGCGCGAGCCGATCCGCTCCACCAGCGGCGCGTAGCGCTCGTAAACACGCTGCCAGTCCACCCCGCCCATGTCCGCGGTCCAGTACCCCTCGCGCTGCAAGCGCCATCCCTCCGCGAACATCTGCCGCCATTCCACGTCCGGCCGCACCGACACCTTCACGCGATCCAGCTCGATCCAGCCCGACTCGCGGCCTGGCCGGTCGCGCCCGCCGTTCTCTGGCGCCTTCTCCCCCGCCTTGATCGCCCGCAGCCGCTCGCCCGCGCGATAGAGCAGCGTCTTGCCGTCCGCCGACACCTGGAAGTCGCTGATGCCGTCCGCCAGCCGCTCCTGCTTGTGCGACTCGAAGGAATACCCCTCCAGCGTGCCGTTGGTCGCGGGAATCAGCGGATGGTCGTACTGCTTGCGCGTCCCCTCCACCGGGAACGACGAGAACACGGCCCCCTCATGTGTCCCCTGCACCCGTCCATAACGGCCCTCTGGCACCGGGAAGGCGACGATGCGCGTGCTGATGCCCTCCAGATCGATGCGCACCGGCTCGGGTTGGGCCGGCCGCTCCGCCGTGCGCTCGTCCTCCTTCGCCGTCTCCAGCTTCTCTTCCAGCTCGTCCTTCGGAGCCTCTGGCTCTGGCACAAACGGCGAGCGCAGATCGCGCCGCAGCGTCACCAGGTACGGCCGCTGCGGCTTGGGGAAGCTCCATTCGAACTGCGTGTAGTCCGTCACGGGGTCGAAGTCGCGCGTGCCGATGAAGTAGAGATAGCGCCCCTTCGGATCGAACGCCGGCTGCACGTCATACAGCAGCGGCTCCGTCACCGGGTACGTCTCACCCGTCTCCACCCGGCCCAGCTTGATGATCGTCTGCTGGCCATTGATCCGCAGCGCGTACGCCACCCATGCGCCATCCGGTGACCACGCGATACCATGCATCCGCCGCAGATCTTCTTCGCGCCCGAACGGGCTGTGGTCCAGCACGCGCATCGTGCCCGCCGCCAGATCCACCACCGCGATCTCCATGCGATGGTTGCGCAGCAGCACCCGCTCACCCACCGGCGCGGCCCGTAGCTCCAGCACGTTCCCCACGTCCAGCGAATCCAGCACCCGGTCGGGCGCCGCGCCGTCGGCGCTGAGCACCACCAGTCGCGGCTCGCGGCCATCATCGCCCGCGGCCACGATGCGCTTGCCGTCCGCCAGCCAGGTCGCTAGCCGGTAGCGCGGCCCGTCCGCCTCACCATGCTGCAGCACCGGCCCATCCCAGTTGCCCATGGTGAACGCCTTGCCGCGCGTAGAGAGCGCCACGGAATGCCCGCGCGGGTGCGGCGCCCATGCATCCATGAATTTGCCTGCCGCCACGAACTTGCGCGCCCGCTGCGCCCGCGACCCCGCCAGCGTCACCTCCACGCGCGTCGCACTCGTGCCCTCGGGTTCGAGCACGAACAGATCGCCGCCCGCGTGATATACCAGCCGCTTACCGTCGCTGGAGAGCCCACGCGCATAGTATTCGCTCTGCCGCGTGTGCCGCCGCAGGTCTTCGCCACTGGGCAAGCAGGAGTACACGTCGCCGATGCCTTGGTGGTCCGAGACGAAATAGATGCGGTCGCCCACCCAGCACGGGTAGGAGAGATTGCCCGGCAGATCGATCAGCCGCCTGAACTCTCCGTTGCCCGTGGTATCTATCCAGAAGTAGCCGGCCGTGCCGCCCCGGTATCGCTTCCACCGCGCCGGCTCACTCGTATTCCGACCAAGCAGCAGCCCACCGTTCAGGCCAAACGCGATGGAGTGCGCTGGGCCGTATGGCAGCCTGGATGGCTCCCCGCCGTTCGGCGACACCTCCTGCAACGCCTGCATGCGCCGCGATGGTTGGCCCGCCGCGCTCACATAGAGGATCGTCGATCCGTCCGGCCGCCATCCCGCGACGATCGCGTTCGCCCCCTGGAACGTCAGCCTGCGCGCCTCGCCGCCCGCGGCCGGCATCACGTACACCTCGGCCGGCCCCTCCTCTCGTCCCGTGAACGCCAGCAGCCGACCATCCGGCGAGAACCGTGCATGCGTGGCCTCGGCCACTCCGGCCGTCAGGCGCTCCGCGCGCCCACCGCTCGCCGCAACGCGCCACAGATCGTCGTCCGCGGTGAACACGATCTGATCGCCAAGAATCGTCGGAAAACGAATATACCCAGTGCTCGCCATCGCGGTGTCGCCTCGCTGCATGTCGCCCTTCTGCTCTCCAGTGGGTATCGGCTCGTGGGCACACCACGCCGTGCCCGGCCCAACGCCCTCGTTACCGTGCACACTGTACCGGCGCGCGCGTGCCCGTGTCAACCGCGCCCGTCCGTCCGCCACGGTGTACGGCGACACATATATCCCCCCAGCTCGATCTCGACGGGTGCTGCCTGAGGTAACTGATCGAAGGTCTATGGCTCCACGATCTTTCCCGCCACGATCAACCCGCGCAACCGCCAGAACAGCGAGAGCAGGCGCTCCTGCACCCCCGCCGTGCATATCCAGCAGCTTGCCTGAGCCGCGGCCAAACGACACGTATCCAGGCGAGATCAACAGCATGGCGAGGAACAGATCCAGTGGGCCAATTCCGCCCAGATGGTTGACATGTCAATATTGACGTGTCAATAATATCGTTATTGACGTGTCAATAATTGGAGCGGGCCGATGAAGGCGCCCGATGAGGAAGGCTGCGACATGACAGGCGGCGACATGGCAGCCGGTGCGACAGCGCGGCAGCGGCTGACGGCTCAGGAGCTGGCGGTCTGGCGGTCACTGCTCGATACGACAGCCGAGCTCCGGAGGGTTTTGGGCGCGGAGCTCCAAGAGTCTGGTCTCTCACCCGCCGACTATCAGGTGCTGCTGACGTTGCGAGAAGCAGATGGCACGCGGCTGCGCTCCTCGGAGCTGGCGGCGACCATGGACTGGGAGCGCAGCCGGCTCTCCCATCACCTCGGTCGGATGGAGCGACGCGGCCTCATCCGGCGCGACGACTGCGCCACCGACAGTCGCGGTGCCGAGGTGTCGCTCACGGAAAGCGGCGCAGCGGCGTTCCGGCGTGCGAGTGCGCCGCACTTGCGGGCCATCAAGAAGCATTTTGTTGACGCGCTGACACCCGAGCAATTGGGGGCGCTCGCCGATGTCTTGCAGTCGCTCCAGCGTCATCTCCAGGGAGAGGTGAGCGCTGGTCGCACCGGAGGTGCCCGTTAATGACCGCTATCACTCTGCCGCATGCGCGGCTGCCACGCATCGCCGTGCTCGGGGCGGGACACGTCGGCCCGGTCATCGCGCGGGTCGCGCAAGAGGCGGGCTACCAGGTGTCGATCGCGGCCTCGGGTGACCCGGAGCAGATCGCGCTGATCGTACAGGTGCTGGCGCCGGGGGCCGAGCCACGTTGGGCAGCCGAGGCCGTCGCGCAAGCCGACCTGGTGGTGCTGGCGATCCCGCTGCACAAGTTCACGACGCTGGACCCTGCCCTGCTCGACGGCAAGCTCGTCGTCGATGCGATGAACTACTGGCCGCCCATCGACGGCATGCAGCAGCTGTTCGAGGATCATCGCTACGGCAGCAGCGAAATCGTCCAGCACCGGCTCGTGGGCTCGACGGTCGTCAAGACCCTCAACCACATCGGCTACCACGAGCTCGACGATGAACGCCGGCCAAAAAGCTCGCCGGAGCGCCGCGCGCTCGGGGTTGCCGGCGACGATCCACGCGCGGTGGACGTGGTGGCGGA
>CAYQFU010000039.1:0-29367 GCA_964416775.1 uncultured Ktedonobacterales bacterium | reverse complement strand
GAGGGACCATCTCGATCTGGTGTTACTCGATGCTGGCCAGCACCTTCGCCAGCGCCTCCCGCGACGGGCGGAGCTTGTCCTGGGGGAGGTGGGTCAGGGGCGTCTCCGGCAGGTGCTCGAGCTCTGGGAAAGACGGCCGTGCTTCGTTGACGTAGATCAGGCCGGTGATGAACTCCTGCTTCTGGTGGGCTTCCTCGAGCAGGCGCATCGCGGCAAAGCGGTCCGTCGGATCATAGCCGTTGTCGAGCTTGCGCAGCCGGATCAGCGACCCATCGTGCATCTGCACCTCCAGCGCGCTGCCCTCGGGATAGTCCACGGTGATCTCCTCACGAGCGGGGATGAACGTGAACTCGGAGACGACCTCCTCGTGCGCCTTGCCGTAGGCGTAGCTCTTGGTGGAGTCCTCGTGGTCATTGAATGTGACGCACGGGCTGATGATGTCGAGCACGGCCGTGCCGCGATGGCTCAGCGCCGCCTTCAGCAGCGCCTCCACCTGCCGCGGATCGCCGGCGAACGAGCGCGCGACGAAGCCGCAGTCGGCCACCACCGCCTCCAGGCAGAGATCGATGGGCGGGAACTCGTTCAGGCCGGCGTACTTGAGCTGCTGGCCCTCGTCGGCGGTTGCCGAGAACTGCCCCTTGGTAAGCCCATACACGCCGTTATTCTCGATGATGTAGACGAGGGGCACGTTGCGGCGCACCATGTGCTTGAACTGGCCGATGCCGATGCTGCCGCTATCGCCGTCGCCGCTGATGCCAATCGCCTGCAGCGTGCGGTTGGCCAGCGTGGCGCCGGTCGCCATCGAGGGCATGCGCCCGTGCAAGCCGTTGAAGCCGTGCGATTGGTTCAAGAAGTAGGCCGGAGTCTTGCTCGAGCATCCGATGCCGCTCAGCTTGATCACACGAGTAGGCTGCAGCGAGAGATCGTACGCCACCGAGATGATGCGGGCCGAGATCGAATCGTGCCCACAGCCCTTACACAACGTGGAGGGCCGGCCTTTGTAGTCGGCGCGCGCGAGTCCAACCAGATTGATATCTTCAACTGCTGCCATCGTTAGCGCTCCTGTTCGAGAATGGCCTGGGCGATCCAGCGAGCGGTGAGAGGGAGACCGTCACAGTGCGTGATGGACTTGATGTGCGGTGCCTGCTCGGGTGCCTCGGTCTGTAGGATCTTTGTCATCTGGCCGTCGAAGTTGTTCTCGACGACATAGACGCGAGGATAGCGCTTGACGAACGCCTGGAACTCGTCGGTCGTGGGCAGCGCGCGCAGGCGCAGGTAGCTGGTCTTGATGCCTCTGCGGGCCAGCATGTCGCGCGCCTCCACGATGCCAGGGTCCGTCGATCCGTAGGCGATGAGACCGATCTCCGCGCCTTCGACCTCATTCACGACGGGCCGCGGCACGAGGGTGCGCGCATGCTCGAACTTGCGCGCGAGCCGCGCTAGATTGGCCTCCCACTCGTCGGGGCGCTCGGTGTACTGAGCATTCGCGTTGTGGCCGCTGCCGCGCGTGAAGTACGCCGCCAGCGGATTATCGGTGCCGGGCAGGGTGCGCGGGCCAATGCCATCCCCGTCTTGATCGCCATAGCGCTGGAAGCCGCCCAGTCGCGCCACGTCCTCCGCGCTCAGCACCTTGCCGCGGTCCATGGGCTCGGTAGGATACTCGAACGGTTCCGTCATCCACAGGTTCATGCCCAGATCCAGGTCGCTCAGGACGAAGACGGGCGTCTGCAGATGCTCGGCGAGATCGAACGCGCGCCAGCCGAACTCAAAGCACTCGCGCATGCTGCCAGGCAGCAGGCAGACCTGGTGGGTGTCGCCGTGACCAAGGTAATAGACGGTGAGGACGTCGCCTTGCGACACGCGCGTGGGCAACCCCGTGCTGGGTCCCATGCGCATGATGTCCCAGATCACCGCCGGCACTTCCGCGAAGTACGCCAGACCGGCGTACTCGGTCATGAGCGAGATGCCTGGACCCGAGGTCGAGGTCATCGCGCGCGCACCCGCCCAGCCGGCGCCCACCACCATGCCAATCGCCGCGATCTCATCTTCGGCCTGGACGATGGCGTAATTGTGCACGCCAGTGTCAGGATCGACACGCAGCTTCTTCGCGTGCTCGTTCAGGGCATCCACCAGGCTGGTGGACGGCGTGATGGGATACCAGGCGGCGACGGTGAAGCCGCCGAAGATGGAACCCAGCGCGGCAGCCTCGTTGCCGTTGATCATCAGCTTGCCCTGATTGAGGTTGCGGCGCTGCACGCGGAATGAGTCGCGCTTGGTGAGGTTCTGTTGCGTCCACTCTACGGCCTGCTTGACCACACCCAGATTCAGCGCGATGGGCTTCGCCTTGCCTTTGAAGTGGTGGGTCAGAGCCGCTTCGATCTCAGCCAGCTCGATGCCCAGCAGCTCGACGAGCGCCCCCACGTACACCATGTTGGCCACATACGGCTGCATCTTGGCGTCCGCGCCCGAGGCCTTTGCCAGCTGCTGCACGGGCATTGGGTAATAGACGACGTCGTCGCGCGTCTCCTGAAGCTTCCACTCCATGGGATAGAAGATGACGCCACCAGGGGGAACCGCCGCCATGTCTTCCGCGGCCGTCTGCCGGTTCATGGCGACAAGCACTTCGGATTTGTCGCGGCGGGCGACAAAACCTTCCTCGCTGAGGCGGATGGTGAACCAGGTAGGCAGCCCGGCGATATTCGACGGGAAGAGGTTCTTGCCACACACGGGGATGCCCATCTTGAACAAGGCGCGCAGCAAGGCCGTATTGGCCGTCTGGCTCCCCGAGCCATTCACCGTGGCCGCGACGATCGAGAAGTTGTTGACGCCGGCAGGCGTCTCATCGATGTCGGCAACCAGCGGACCCCTCTGGACACTTGTGGCCATTACACGCTTGCCTTTCTTCAAGTCTGCGAAAGCTCCGCCGGGGGGCTCCAACACGTGCGGGCGGCGCATTCGTGCAGCGCCCACGCAGGGAGGCGGAGCTCTCAGGTCTTGTGGAAGCGGTCCGCAGCGAGAGGGGAAGGAAGCGGCGAGCCGGCTCGGCGTCTGGGTCGTGGGCACTCGTCGTTGAACTTCCCGCCACCTCGCGGGACGAGCATCCTGCTCTCAATCACCGTGTATTATAGCATAGCAATTTCGCTCGGCATTTGGGCATCTGATGCCAATCCGGCATTGAATCCATACCGCGATGGTTGGCTAACGAGGGAGCGAAGACGAGCCGCGGCGATGGACGCCAAACAGCCGTTTCAATGCGCGACGAATTCCTGCCAGAACACGGCAACGCGCTCGCGCAGCGGGGCGTGCTCCAGCTCACGCAGATACGGATCTTGCTGCCACAGCCACTCGGCCTGCGCGCGGCTTTCCGCGACGAGCGGGGCATCGGCCAGGTTGGCCACTTTCAGCCCCGGCAGACCGCTCTGGCGGGTGCCGAAGAAGTCCCCAGGACCACGCAGCCGTAGATCGGCCTCCGCCAGGGCGAAGCCATCGGTGGTGCTCTCCATCACGCTGAGGCGCTCGCTGGCCTGGGCGCCCGCCTCCTGGCTCAGCAGATAGCAGTATGATTGGTGCTCGCCCCGGCCGACGCGACCACGAAACTGATGCAGCTGCGAGAGCCCGAAGCGGTCGGCATCCTCGATGAGCATGATCGTGGCGTTGGGAACGTCCACGCCGACCTCCACCACCGAGGTAGCCACGAGGATGTCGATCTCGCCGTCGCGGAAGGCGCGCATCGCGCGATCCTTTTCGCTCGGCCGCAGCTGGCCGTGAACCAGACCCAGCCGCAGGTCGGGGAAGACCTCCGCTTTGAGTCGCTCGTACTCTTTGGTGGCCGCTTTGGCCTCCAGCGCCTCGGACTCTTCGACCAGCGGACAGATGATATATGCCTGGCGTCCCTCGGCCACCTGCTGCGCCACCAGCTGATAGGCTTCGCGGCGCTGGGCGCCGTGCCGCCAGCGCGTGATGATCGGCCTGCGACCGGCAGGCATCTCGTCGATCGTGGACACGTCGAGATCACCGTAGACGGTGAGGGCCAGCGTGCGGGGGATGGGGGTAGCGGTCATCACCAGCATATGCGGGTTGTAGCCCTTTTGGCGCAACGCATCACGCTGCTCCACCCCGAAGCGGTGCTGTTCGTCCACCACCGCCACGCCAAGTCGCTCGAAGGCCACATCCTCCTGAATCAACGCGTGCGTGCCGATCGCTACGGCGACCTGGCCAGTGCTGAGGCCCTCGCGAGCGGCGGTCCGCTCCTTCCCTTTCTGGCTGCCCGTCAGCAGCGCGACTCGCAGGCCAAAGGGCGCGAGCAGCGCACTCACGCTGCGGTAATGCTGGTCGGCCAGAATCTCGGTAGGCGCGAGCAGCGCTCCCTGATACCCGGCCGCCGCGCCCACCAGCAATGCCGCCGCCGCCACCACCGTCTTGCCAGACCCGACGTCGCCCTGCAGCAGCCGGCACATCGCGCGGTCGCGGGCCATGTCTCGCAGTATTTCACGCAGCACACGCCGCTGCGCTCCGGTAAATCGGAATGGCAGCGAGCGCTCGAAGCAGGTCTCCGTGAGCGGCCACAGCCCACCGCCCAGCTCAGTGCCGGCGACGGCTGCCGGGGCCGGCAGGGTGCCATCTGCCGCTATCTCCGCCTCGGCGTCCGCGAAGATCAGTCCCGGCGGCGCGGACAGGACGGGAGCCCTGGGGCCATCTTGCCAGTTGGCGCGGCGCGTCAGCATCCCAAGCTGAATCAGGAACAGCTCGTCAAATGCCAGGCGGCGACGAGCGTCCGCCAGCGCGCGCTCGCCATCGGGGTAGTGCATCTGCGCGACCGCTTCTGGCAGAGACACCAGTCGCGTCCGCACGCGCACGGCCGCCGGCAGATGCTCGGGCAAAAAGCCGGCACAATGATCCACCGCCCACTTGGTCATACGGCGCAGCGCCTTCGGGGTGAGACCCTCGGTCAACGGGTAGACGGGCACGAGCCGGCCCGTATTGATCAGATCACCCTGCTCGGGCAGCTCGTGACTGCGCACGCTGAACTCGACACGGTTGCCGATGCGCTGCTTGACACCCGTGAGCACGATATACGCACCACGCGGCAGCTGCTTGAGCAAATACGGCTGGTTGAACCAGATGGCGCGTATGGCGCCCGTTTCGTCGGAGATGCGCGCGCACGTGCGCACCAGCCCACGCTTGCCACTGCGGATGTTCTCGACCTCCCAGATCAAGCCGAGCACGGTGGCGACCTGCCCGAACTCGAGCTGACCGATCTTGTGCAGCTTGCTATAGTCGTGGTGCTCGCGCGGGAAGTGGAAGAGCAGATCGCGCACGGTGCGAATCCCCAGCCGGTGCAGGCGCTCCTCCTGGGTAGGTCCGACGCCTGGAACGGCGGTGACCGGGGCGCGCAACAGGTACTCGTCCTCGGGACGCGGTGGCGCCGCGGGGCGCACTGCCTGTGCTCCAGCCGCCGCGGAGGTGGTGGTAACCTTGACGCGCAAATCTGGCGGAGCGGGCGGTGGAGCGGCGAGAGGCCACGGCTCCTCTCTGGCGGGCACAGGGGACGACCGGCCAGGTGCGCTGCCGCCTGCGCCAAACGTCGGGGCTGGCCTGCCTGGAGCTTTCTCCGGTGCGCCGGATGCAGCAGTCGCCCGATTGGGGGCGCCACGCGGGAGCGGCGCAGGGCGTCCCGCTGGCGCGGCACCGCCTCCAAAGCTATCGAGCAGTGCGAGCGCTGTGCGCACGTTGGACGCACGCTGCATAGGATCCTGGTCGCGGTACCCGACGAGCAGGCGCAGAATGCGCTCCTCCGCTTCAGGGGCGGTGCCAGCGCCATCGAGCTCGCCGCGAGCGCGGGCGGCACGCACATCGTCGGCCCAGTGGGCAACGAATGCCTCCAACCCACCGGGTTTGACGGCGGCATCGGCGTGCCCAGTGCGCTGTTCGTGCACCAGCACGCGCCGCGCGCGCTCGGCTATCGCCCGCGCTCCCTCGCTCACGTCCACGATTCCTCCACCAGTTGATCTAAGATCGAATCCGCATGCATGGCTGCATCCGCGCCGTGGGGACGCATGGCTATGCGCCCGCCCGGCATCCCAGAGCGGTCATCCAGACCGGCTGTGACACCGGATCTGGCTGATCGCTCGCCCATGGTAGCGGCGCAGGGAGATGCGCCCGCGTCCGGCGGACGCCTGCCCGCCGGACGGGCGTCCACCGGACGCCCGTCGGTCGCAGGCGCAACGGGTCAACCAGAATCCGTACGTCATGTGGCACTGCCCGCGTCGGCCTCGCGGAGCGCACGGCACAGTATAACGTACCCACGAGTCAGCGAACAAGCGTTCGTGCTGATTGGGGCATCTGGAGTACATCGCGCGAGATCGCCACGTGGCGGTGCATGACGCGCGCAGCGGTCTAGCGTGACATGCGCGGAGTCTTCCCATCAGCCTACGAGCCGCGCCGCCAGCGCTTGTTGCTGCGCGTCCCCGACGGGCACGCCAGGTTGCATCTGGTGCGCCGCGGGATTGGCGGCAACGATGACGCCGAACTGGTAAAGAAAATAGGCGGGCGGACCGGGGAAATTGCCGGACGTGTCGTTCACGCAGCCTTGCGCCGGAGTGGGCGCGGCGTAGCTGCTCAATGGGGCGCCAATTGGGATGCCAAACAGCACATCGAGCTCGGTCAGCATGATGGCGCAGGTTGGATTCGCGCCACTCGGCGCTGCCGGCGAAACAGTCCACTGGCCATTCCACAGCACATGCAGGGGAACTTCGACGTCGAGGTAGGGATCGTCGGCCTGCGAGCCTGCCGGCGCCTCCCTGATAAGGACGCTGCCCGATGCGTCACGGTAGCTCCAGCGCGGCAGTGCATGCGCCGTCAGATGCCACGAGCCAAAATTCAGATCGGTCCCGATCGCGGTTTCGCACAGCGAGACACACGCGACCGCGTAATCGGGCAGTGAGCGAGCTGCATTGTCGCTGAGCGCATACACAAATGTGGCCAGGAGCGGCGCCCTGGCTTGCACCAGGCTGCCGTCAGATGCCCGATACCACTCGCCAGGCATCACGGTTGCCGGTCTCGCGTCGGACATCGCAGCCAACGCCGACTCCGCGGCTGCTAGCAGCGCCGCGCGGCCGCCGGCTGACAGATGGTCCAGTGAAGCACCCAGATCGAGCTCGCGCACGCCATCAGCGGGCTGCGCGACGGAAGTCACCAGCGGACAGGTGTCGTGCGGACCGGCTGGCACGGCCAGCTCACAGCGTAGAGAAGGAAACTGTGCCGCACGAAACGCAAGGCTGTGCTGGCCGGGTGGCAGATCGACCCGGGGCAGAACACGTCCGTGGACAAAGAGTGTCTGTGTGATCAAGCGAGCCTCTTCCACTGTCCGCCCATCAATCGTCATGACGCCCCACGGCACCCAGTGATCGAGCACCAGCGTTCCCTGACCGGGAGGCGGCGTTGGAGGAGGTGCGGGAGTCGCGAGATGGAACAACGTCGCCACCGCCATGCGCGGATCGGGGGTTGAGCCGAGGATGAGTGCCAGCGCAATCACCATGGTCGCGATGATCGTGGCAATACCAAACGCCCGCCGGCGCACGAGGGTTCGCGGTGTTGGATTCGGCAGCCATCCGCCAAACACCAGCCCATCGTGTCGCGCCGGGTCGGCCTCAGGCACCGCCGCGGAGCCACCGGGAGCAGGAGAGTCGATGGCGCCCAGGAAGGAGGCATCGACGTTTCGCGATCCAGGAGCCCGACCTGGCCGCACATCCGTCACGTCGACTTCGAGGTCTTCTCGGTCGTCACTCATCGCCGTTCCGTTCGCCTCCGCTCGTCTCTTCACGCATCGTCGCGCTCAGTCCTCTCCAAGACGCAATGTCCGACCCAAGCCGGCACGCATCGCGTACCATGCGACCAGCGCGAGTGCCATGCCGCACGCCCCAAGGAGCAGCGCGTAGAACACACCGATGCTCGTGATGTCGACACGGACGCTGTACGGCGGGATGCCGATTTGGGCGAGATCGACCGTGGTGTCCGCGAACTGGAGATATGCCAGGGTGGAACTCAGGAGCAGAGAGGCGAGGGCCGTGCCCGCCAGCGTGCCGAAGAGAAAGATAATCGCCTGCTCACCGAGCAGTATGCGGACCAGTTGTCGCCCTCCGACCCCAAGCGTGCGCAAGATGGCGAACTGCGTCGCACGCTGGCGAGCGGCCATGCCAGACTGCACGAGAATCCCCAATATGGCCAGGATCAGCGCCACCAGCGCACCCGTCAGGAACAACCCACGCATGCCCGCCTGCACCGGATTGTTGGAGATGGTCTGCTGTACGTCCAGGCGATCGACGATCGTGTTCACGTCGAGCGCAGGCGCGGCAGGTACCAGCGCCTTGACGAGCGCTGAGCGTTGCGCGGGATCGAGTGACGCGGACACCCAGTACTCGTTGGGTCCCCCTCGTCCCACGGCGGCGATCGTCGTGTAATCCTGGAGCCCAACGACGACGAAGCCTCCCCCGGCGCCAGGATACAGTGTGGGCCACATCTGAACGATGGCGCCGACCTTTAGCGTGGTCGGCAGCGCGGCCGCGTCCTTGATACCGAGCGCGAACTGATCATTCAGACTGAGATGGAACTGATCGGCGATGGATTGGCTGACGAGCGCCCACACGGGATGCTGGAGATCGCCGACATCGGTTTCACCAAGCGCATTGACGACGCCCGGCGGCTGCTGGTGGACGCGAAGCAGGTCCATCAAACGCGCAAGCGAATTGCTCGCGTACTGCGGGCGCCACGAGGTGCGCGCGGCGACCTCTCCCCAGGTGACCGGGTCGACCGCCATGAACTGGACACTGACGTCCTGGCCCTGCAGTAACAAGGACGCCGGCCCGCGATACACCGCACCCACGCCGCGCACGCCGGGAAGCGCCGCCAGCCGCGCCTGGATGGCGGTGTTACTGGCAGTCTGTTCGGTCGAGTGTTCGGTGAGGCGTATGTCCGCGCCCGTCTGATACATCGCCCGCTCGGCAGCATTGCCGACCAACGAGGCGTCCACCGTCAGGGCAAAGAGCCCCAGCCCCACCGACAGGGACAACAGCAGCGCCAGGCACATCGCCGTGCTGGAAGCGCGGGCGACCTGGGAGAGCGCGAGAATGCCGGCCACCCCGCGCAGACGCATGGCCAGGCCAAGCGCTGCGTGGGCCAACACCGGGAAGACACGCAGCAGGAGCAATGCACCCGCCAGGAGTAAGAGCGCCGGTGCGGCAAGCTGGAGCGGGGTCGTTCCGCGCGGACCCAGCTGCTCACGAAGGCCGAGCCCGCCAAATGTGTTCAGATCGATGTAGGCAACGGCGCAGAGGAGCCCCAGACCAACATCGAGGTAGGTGCGCTGCCAGAACGGATTGCGGGTGATCCGAGCTTGCCCCCTGCGAAAGGACAGCACATCGGCCCGCGCCGCGCCCACCGCGGCGACCGCCATCGCGCCGACGCCCAGCAGTGCTGCCGCAACGGCGGCCGGCACTACCTGGCTCACGTCGCTCGCGCCGACCGCGCTCACGCCGAACCCAGCACCGGAGCCAAGCACATTGGCAGACGGCACAAACCAACGAATGAGCACGGCAGACAACACGACCGCCAGCCACGGCCCGGCGAGCGCGGCGAGCACGCCAAGCAACGCCGATTGGGCCACGAATCCGCCCAGCACCTGCGCCATGCCCGCGCCTCGACTCTTGAGCGTGGCAATGTCCCCCGCCTGCGCCTCCACCAACAGCCCAGCCATGACACCAATGAAGATCAGGATCAGCCCAACGACTTGCGCTAGCACCATGTAGAGTGGGAACGACAAGAGGCTGCTCTGCTGAGTGAAGTCGTGCAGTGCATCGAACAGACCGCTCAGCACCGATGCGGACGCACCGACATTGGTCAACACGTAGCCCACCTGGGTGCGCAGCACGCCCAGAGCGCTGGCGACGGCGGGCACGTTGCGCGTGGTAATGCGGGCGGGATCGACGTAATACACCCAGTGCTGGGTGACATTGATGCCGCGGAAGGCAGTCATCGCCACCGCGAATGAGTTGGAATCGAGCAGAACCGGGAAGAGATATGGATCCGAGTCCTTGACGGGGTTGGTGGTGAAAATGCGGCCGTTCCAGAAGGGGTCATCGGCGTGGATGGGCTGCCAAACGCCGACGACCACAGCGGAAATTGCACCGTTCAAGCTGCCGAACTGGCTTACAATCAGGACGTCGCCAGGCCCCACGCCCAATACCTGGGCCATTTGCGCGGTAACGAGCGCCTGGACCTGCCCATGCGCATCCGTCGAGGCTACCTGCGGGAACGTCCCCTGAAGCAGCTGCATATGTGGTCCGGCCTGAGCGTAATCAAACGCCTGAAAGCCGACTTCTGACCTGGCGCTCGCGGAAGCCAGCTGACCGTGCTGGCGCAGCCCAACGAGCGGCATGAACTGCGCCGTAAGATAGTTCGCCGGTGAGGCCTGTGCGATCGTCGACAGATACGTCGTCGCGAGTGGACGGACGACCACATCCTCCAGCCGGCGCACCGATGGCGAAAAGCCGTTCATCGCCGCGAGAATCTCGACATTGCGGCCAGCGGGTCCTTGCCGGTTGATCGCCGCCTGCAACTGGACGTTAGCCACGAGATTGGTGTAGAGCGGGACGGTGCAGATCAGCACGACGGCCGCCAGCATACCAATCTCTACCGCAAGCAGCAGCCCCCAATACGCACGCACACGCATGACCGCCAGGCGGCCGGCAGACAGAGGAGACGGGTGGCGGCCGCGTCGTAGCCCGGCGGCGAGGGATGCCGCGCGTTCCGATTCGGTTGCCTGCTGGCGCTGCTGCACGGCCACGTATCGTCCTCACTCGCCTTGCTCGCGACCCATATTGTGTATACGCCGCCGTCTCGGCGAATCTTACGTCCGCGGCTGCCTGCGGCACCGCGGTCAATCGTCGCCGAGATAGAGCGCCTTGCCGAGACCAATGCGCGCCGCGTACGTCGCCGCGAGCGCCAGCGCGACGACAAAGGCCGCGACCAGCACGGCATAAAACAGCGCCACCCCCGTGGCGCTCACGGCGATGGTGTACGGCGGGACACCAATCTGGGCAGCATCCAGGGTGGTGTCGCTGAACTGGAGATATGGCAGCGCCGCCGCGACGAGCACCAGCCCGAGCGCCGTGCCGCCGATCAAGCCGAAGCCGTAAACGACCAGCTGTTCACCCAGGAGCATGCGCACTAGCTCTCGGGTCGAGAGTCCCAACGTGCGCAGCACCGCGAATTGGATGCCTCGCAGGCGGGCGGCCAAACCGGACTGCACCACGCATCCGAGCAGCGCGAGACCAGCCGCGGCCAATGAGCCTACGAGCAGCAGGCCGCGTACGCCCGCCGCCAGCGGGTTGCCGCCTATTGTCGCTTGTAAGGCGCGGCGGTCAACCGTGCTGGCGATATCCAGGAGAGGCGCATCCTGTTGCAACGCGCTGGCAAGGGCACTACGCGGACCGGCGTCGTCGCTGGTCTGGAGCCAGTATTCATTTGGTCCGATCGGCGCCTGTGGGCTGCCGTACCCAATGGTAAACGCGCCCATGAAGTCGTTCAGGCTCACCACGATGAAGCCATCCGCAGCCTGTGTGGGATACACCGTTGGAAAATACTGCACGATAGCCCCCACTTCGAACAGTGTGGGAACGGTGGTGCTGGCCGCGACCTGCAGCGCAAAGCGATCGCCGACTCGCACGCGCAACTTGTCGGCAAACGTCTGGCTGATGATGGCCCAGACGGGGTGCTGAGCAGTGCCCGCACCTGTCTCACCCGCGCGGTCCGCCGCCACGGGTCCCCACTCATGGGTACGCAGGCCGTTCATCAGCTGCGTGGGAGACTCGCTCGCGTAGTCGGCGCGCCATGAGGTCGCGCCGGCCACTCGCGCCCAGGTGGTCGGGTCCACGGCCAGGAGCCCCACTCCACTGGCGCCCTCCTCCGGCAAGGTGAACAGCTGATCGCGATACGCTGGTGTCAGGCTCTGGACGCCTGGCAGCGCGCGCAAGCGGGATTGAAGCCGCTGGTCCAGTGCACCCGGCTCCGCGCTCCCTTGAATCAGACGCAGGTCGGCGCCAGCCGTATAGCTGGCGCGGTCGGCCGCATTCCGCGACAGCGAGCTGTCGAACACCAGGCCGAAGAGGCCCAGTCCGACCGCCAGAGCCAGCAGCAGCGTCAGCCGGCTGGGGCCGACAGGGTTGCGAGCGACCTGGGCGAAGGCGAGCAGAGCCGTTGCCCCGCGCATGCGCGCCGCCAGGCGTACGCCCAACTCAACCGCATAGGGGAAGACGCGGACCAACGCCAATGCGCCCGCAAGCAGCAACAGGCCGGGCGCCGCCAGGAGCACCGGACTTTGTGTGCTTGAACCAACCTGCTCGCGGGCGCCCAAACCGCCAAACATGCCCAAGTCAACGAAGGCCAACACACAGACCACCGCCACCTGCACGTCGACATAGTAGCGGCGCCAGACTGAGCGTCGCGCATATCGGCCTTGCTCGCGGCGAAAGGCAAGAACGTCCAATCGGGCAGCGCGCCGCACCGCGAGCACCACGGTGCCCAGTCCTAGCAGCGCCCCCGCGACAGCTGGCCCGACCGCCGTGGCTGGAGCGGCCACCTGCGCAAGATAGGCTGTGGTCACGCCTGCTTCCGCCAGGGTAGTCGCGGGCACAAATGCGCCGATCAAGGCGACGGCAAGCTTACCGGCCAGCCATGGGCCGGCAAGCGCAGCCAGCACCGCGCATAGCGCGCCCACCACGGCGAAGCTGCCCACGAGCTGCGCGCCGCTTGTGCCTCGGCTCTCAAGCGTGGCAATCTGGCCCGCCTCGCCCTCGACCACCAGCCCAGCAATGGCCATGACAAAGAGTAGCGCGAGGCCGACTACCTGCGCCGCGACCACGTAGAGCGGCAGCGCGAGCAGCGCAAGCTGCTGTTCTTCATCGTGCACGTTCTGGACGAGCGAAGTCAGCACCGCCCCGTTGACGATGTGACGACTGTTGAGCGCGGTAGCAAGCTGGGTGCGCAGCGTACCGATGCTGGTGGCGACCTCTCCCATGTTGTGCGTCGTGATCCGCTGGGGAACCGTATAGTAGATCCAGTGCTGACGCGTCTCGACGTCTGGCAGCGACGTGAAGGCCCGCAAGAACGCGGGCTGATCGAGGAAGACAGGATAATCCACCTCGACGTGCACGAGATTGACGTCGATCTGAAGGCCATTCCAGAACGGATCGTTTGGCACGACGGGCTCCCAGATCCCCACCACTCGCACGACCAGGCGATGGGCCTGCCCGCCGGACTCTCCGGGCTGCGTGTCGTTGGGGACGGGCCCGCTTCCGGGCGCGGCCTGCTCCGCCGTGACCAGCAAGTCGCCGAGACCCACGCCCTTATAAGTGGCCATTTGCCGCGTGATGAGCGCCTCTGGATAGGCATCTGTGCCAGGCTGAGGTGATCCAGGCAGTGTTCCCGCGATCAGGTGCATGTGGGGAGAAGCCTGAGCATAGTCAAAGGCGGAAAAGATGACGATGTCTGGCTCGGCCACGGCCCGCTGGGAAGGAACACTCGCCGAGCCGACCCCGACCAGCAGCATCTTTTCGGCGCTGGAGTAGCGCGTGACGTCGGGTCGCGTAAACGCCGCAAGCTGATGGCCGGCGAGGGGGGAGACCAGATGGTCCTCCTCGGATGCCAGCGCCTGCGTCACGGCGTGTCCCGGGACCTGGACTTCCACATTGCGCGCGGCAGGCGGCTCGCCATTCAACACGGCCTGGAGCTGGACGTTGCCGACGAGATCAGAGTAGAGCGGGACCGCGGCGATGAGCGTTACCGCGACCAGTATGCCAAACGCGACGGCGAGCAGCAGACGCCAGGCAACACGCAGGTGGAGTCTGACGAGGCGCACGGCAGAGAACAGCGAGGCTCGGCGCGCTTGCCACAGCACAGGGTCGCGCCACGAGGGGGCTGAATCAGTCTCGTCTGGCTCAGCGCGGGTACCTGTCGGCTTTAGAGCCATGTCCTGTACCCCCTTCCCACAGACCCGCGTCCGCGGAATCGGCCGGTGGAGACCCAGCAACGGCGCAGTCGTCGTCCATCTGGTGCAGTGTGCAGTATAGCGCGGGGGAAGCGAGGCAGCAACGTCATACGTCTTGTTTGCTTGCACCTGCGGAAGCCCTCCGCTACAATATGTACGGACATTTGAGCGCCGTCGCCCGGTGCAGCGACAATAGTGAGGATCGCCACGTGGCTCGTGACAAGCGCACGGGAACAGTCACCTCTGAGCCGTGGATGCCGCTTTCCACGGCCACGGATGCGCTGCCGCTCTACCATCAAGTGACGGAGACCATCGCGCGGGAGATCGAGGAAGGGCGGCTCAGCCCGGGGAGCATGCTGCCCCCCGAGCTCGAGCTCGTGGAGCGATTTGGCGTCAGCCGGCACACCGTGCGGGCGGGCATCGCGGCGCTGGTGCGAGCGGGCATCCTGGACCGGCAGCGGGGCAAGGGCACGGTGGTGCGGCGCCCGCGCATTCAACAGAGTCTCGCGCGCTTCTACAGCCTGGCTCATGAGATGCGCGCTCGCGGGACATCCCTGGAGACGCTGGTGTTGGAGCGGGGCCGGCTGCGCGCGGGCGATGCGCTGGCCGAGCAGGCGTGCCATGCCCTCGAGCTCGACGACCCTGAGGCGATCGGCTACCTGCGACGTCTGCGACTGGTAGATGGAACGCCGTTGCTAACGGAGACGCTGGCGTTTCCCGCGGCGCTCTGCCCGGCGCTGCTGGAGGCGCCCATGCCGGGCGAGAAGGATGTGGGGGCAGCGCCGTTCTACGATGTCCTGGCAACGCGTGCCGGCATTACCGTCTCTCGGGCGCGGGAAACGCTGCGGCCAGAGGTGGCCACTGGGGAGCTGGCCCACGTGCTGGGCGTGCCTGAAGGTACGCCGGTCTTTCACGTAGAGCGAACGAGCACCGCGGGCGATCAGCCTGTGGAATGGCGCCGGGCATTGGTCCGCGGCGATCGCTTCAGCTACACGGTGGACCTGCTCAATCCGGTCGAGGAGGGTGACCCTGGGTAATCTGGCACCGCCTCGGCGCGGACATGGCAGGCGATTTCGGACCTTTCCTAGCGCCAAGGAGGGTAACGTGGACAGTACACCTGAGGCTACGCCGGAGATGCCGGCGTTCGCGCGGCACGTCGGCGGTGACGCCCGGGGACATCTGGTTCGCCAGGCCGAGCTGGCCATCAGCTACGTACTGCGGTGGGGCGTGGTGCTGAGCGCCGTCATCATTGGCGTTGGGGTGGTTGCGTTCTATGTGCGATACTCATCGGCCGCCGAGCGCACCATCCACGACCAGACCTATCCGCACACCCTCGCGGCGGTTGGCTCTGGGCTCGCCCACGGCGATCCGCTAGCGATCATCACGCTGGGATTGCTCGTGCTGTTGGCGACGCCGGTCCTGCGCGTACTGGTCTCCATCGTAGCGTTCGCCCTGGAGCATGACTGGCTCTACGTGGGCATTACGACCGTGGTCTTCATCATCTTGCTCGTCAGTTTCGTCCTCAGCAGAGGGGGTGCGTAACGATGGTGACGCCGCCTCACTTGCTGTTTTTCGTCCTGGTGTTGCTGGCCTCGGTCTTCGCGGGACTCGTCGGGTCACTGGTCGGGCTGGGCGGCGGCGTCTTTGTCGTGCCGCTGCTGACGCTCGCATTTGGGCTGCCGATCCACTACGCGATCGGCGCCTCCATCGTGTCCGTCATCGCGACGTCGAGTGGCGCGGCAGCGGCGTACATACGCGACCGCATCACCAACCTGCGCGTAGGCATGTTCCTCGAAGTGGCAACGACCCTCGGGGCGATCTCGGGCGCGTCCCTTTCGGTGATCGCTCCTACTGGGCTCCTGTTCGTCATCTTTGGAGTGGTGCTGGTCATTTCAGCCGTGCCGCTGGTCGTCAAGATTGGCGAGGAGCTGCCCACGGGCGTCCAACCGGACCGGTGGGCGAGAGCGCTGTCACTGTCAGGCACATACCCTGACCAGTATCTGGGACGGGAGGTGGCCTACGCCGTGACGCACGTTCCCGCCGGCTTCTCGATGATGTACGTGGCGGGAGTTATTTCGGGGCTGCTGGGCATTGGCAGCGGGACGTTCAAGGTGCTGGCGATGGATCTGGCCATGCGTCTGCCGTTGAAGGTTTCGACGACCACCAGCAATTTCATGATCGGCGTCACGGCGGCGGCGAGCGCCGGGATCTACTTCGAGCGGGGATACATCAATCCGTTGGTGGCGGCGCCGGTGGCATTGGGAGTGCTGGTTGGAGCGACCGTCGGCGCCAAGACGTTCGCGCGTCTTTCCAACATCACGATCCGCAAGATTTTCGTGCCGTTGCTGGTTCTCATCGCCCTTGAGATGCTGATTCGTGGTGTGGCCTGGCTAGTGTGAGCCTCACCGCCGTGCTCTCGACGTAACGGTCTGTCATGGCGCGAGCGGCGAGTGACGTGGTATAGGTACCATGCTTGGTACGTCGCGGCCGCGTCCGCTCGGCGTCCGCCGGGCGGCCACCGGTCGCCGCGACGATGCGGGAGCGCTCGCGCGGATCAGCGATGGCTACACAGGAGGCGTTCGGGCGGTCACAGGACGCCACTGACTGATGCACCTGGGTATGAAGAGAGGTATGGGCGGTTACGCCGGGTGTTAACCGCTGCATGCACGCGAGACGGGAGTAGCGCCATGAGTGAGCGAGCCGAGGCTCTGGCGAGCCAATTCGAGGCAGCGTACAACGAGCTCATCGCGGCAATCGAGGGATGCACAGACAGCCAGTGGCACACGAGGTGCCCGGACGAGGATCGATCGGTTGGCGTCGTCGCCCATCACGTTGCCGGCGCGCTTCGCGCCGCGGCAGGTTGGGTGCGCACGGTGGTGGCTGGCCAACCGCTACCGCCGCTGACCGCGGAGCACATCGATCAACTGAATGCGCAACACGCGGAACGGCATAGTGGGCATGACAGAGATGAGACGGTGGCCCTGCTGCGACAAAACGGCCAGGAGGCAGCCGCGCTCGTGCGAGGGTTGAGCGACGATGAGCTCGACCGCACTGGTTCGGCGCCGTTGTTTGGACCCACACCAGTGACCGCTGCAAACATCTTCAAGGGCGCGCTGATCGCGCACACCAAACAGCATCTGCGCAGTATCCGCGCCGCACTGCAAGGCCAGCCAGGCTAACGCTACAGTAGCAATGGGAGTGGTGAGGGCCGAGCGGGCAGCCAGTGTATCAGCCGCGCGACAGAGTTCGCGCGGCTCATCCGCGGGGGCAAGCTGTCCAGATCTGGATGATCGCTCGCGCATGGTCGGGGCGCATGGAGATGCGCCGTCGTCCGGTGGATGCCCGTCGGTCGCAGGCGCAACGGTGCAACCCCGCAAGGGACAACGGTTCGTGCGTTGGGCCCTTGTGCGCGCTCCAGGACGTTCGTCGCGCAATGCTCAGCCAGTGGCCTTTGTCAGCCTACGGGAGAGCGTGCCAATAGATGCCACGTCGTGAGCTTTGGGCGTCGATGAGTTCCCATACGCGCTGGGGGTGTCCGTTGGCATCCAGCGAGACCGTAGTGACGGCATTCAAGTCGTGGGGCCCGAAGGGAATGACCGTCCAGGCGCCAGCGCGCAGGTACGCCACCACGCCGAGGTCAGGGGATGCCATGAAGACGGTGCCATCGGGAGTCGGCACCCACGACACTTGATGGCTGAGATTCAACGTTTGCCCATCCGGCAGTGGGGGGAACGTCAGCGGCATCCAGGTGGTGCCGCCATCGGTTGATCGCATGACGATCAGTGTCGACGGGTCGTGCGGATCCGTCATCCAGCCGTAGAGCGTGTTACCCATCACGTACACGAGTTGGATGCTCGATTGGTTCGGGACTTGCGTCCACGTCTTGCCGCCATCACCGGAGGCGACGATGGCCTGGCAGTTTTGTGACGAGCACCCGCTGTACCCGATGTTGACGTAGAGCTTCGTGCCGCCAGCGACCGCGCTCTGGATGCTGACATTCTGTGCGCCGGGAAGCAGCGCGTGCAGATCAAGCGACGCGAACGGCCCGCCGTACGCGCTCACCTTGAGGAAGCCGGATTGTCCGCTATCCTTGTTGACGCCAGACCACACGTACAGGTACGCAGCAGACCAGAGAGCGCCACCCGGCACGATTGTGGTCTGCGGAATCGGTGCCGCCTTCCACGTGTTGCCGCCATCAGTGGAGTAGTGCGCGTCAAAATGGGGACAAGGCGCGGCACAGGTGCCTTCTTGACTGGTGACGACGACGTCGAGCGGATTGGTCGGAGAGATCTGGATCGAGCACGATTCAAACGCCGCCGGTGCCGGCCCGAACATCCAGACCTGCCCGCCGTTGGTTGTCACACCAACGATGAAGCGTCCGCTCTGGTCCATGCCGCAGAGATAGCCGCGCTGCGCATCGCTGGCGGAGAATTTGACATCGCCCGCCAGTCGCGTCACCTGAGTCCACCCGTAGTCCTTCGGCTCGGGCGCCGGTGTGGGCGTGGCGCTCGGCACCGTGGCCGTCGGCGGCACTGTAGCGGTGGCCCGGGCGGACGACATCTCGCTCGTCGCCTGCGAGGCCTGCGTGCGCAGACCGCGCACGACCAGGACGGTGGTCCCCACTACCGTAACGACGAGCAGCGCGGCGAGCACACCGAGCAGCACGCGCGTGCCGGGAGATCGCGGGAGTCGCGGCCCGGGTGGCAGCGGCTCCACAACAAACTCATCCAATGGCTCTAGCGTGGTCGAGTGCTGATCCTGGCGGCGATCATCCATGGCGCATGGTCCTCCCTGGGGTCACCTGACTCGCGGCCAACCGAGTATAGCAACTCAGCGACCAGCTGGCAAGATACGCGCTCGTGCGGTACAGGGCTGGGTGGCCGATCATACTCGTGTGCTATACTCAAGACAGACGGGAGGCGCGCCACGGCTTGGCGCACGGGTTGAGTCGGCACAGCGCCAGGACCGAGGCTCACCATGCAACGACGGTTTGAGTCTGACGGCGCGGGTGACCGGGCGGCGCCAAACGAGCTGTCCCTCGACGAACAACCGGCCGCCGCGTCCGCGCCAGCCGCCCAAGCGCCGGTTGGCTGGGCAGCTGTCCCACCCACGCCGAACACGCCGGCCCATCCCACCACGCCTCTGCCTCCGGTCGCCTGGCCGACGTCTTACCCGCCTCCGCCTGAGTTTTATCAGCCCAGATCTCCGGCCTCATCGGCCGCGGCCGCGCCAAATCCTGGGAGTGCGCTTGCGCCGGGGTGGGGTCAGGCTTCCCCGCCGCGGGACTGGAAGGACGCAGCCGCAGGGGGAGCAGCCGTGCGGCGGTGCCAATGGTGTGGCATGGCGAACCCGCCGCAGCAGGAGCATTGCGTGCGCTGCGGCGCGGCGATATCGCGCTCAGATCGGCCCGACTATCTGGGAGCGCCAGCACCATATCCCCCATTCGCGCCGGACGGGCGGGTGGACCCGACCTTGATGCGGCAAACGGAGCCCGGCCAGGCGTCGCGGTCCAACCGCGCGGGCGCCGCGGTGGGCGTCGGCGCGACCGCGGTCGCCGCCGTCTCGAAGCTAGCCGTCCTGGCCAAATTTGCCATACCTGTGGTAAGCGCGCTGGCAAGTCTTGGGCTCTATGCGGCGCTCTTCGGCTGGCAGTTCGGCCTGGGCATCCTCGTGCTGCTCTTCATCCATGAGATGGGGCATGCGGTCGTAATTCGCGCAAAGGGTATTCCCGCCAGTCTGCCGATATTCATTCCGCTGCTTGGGGCCGCCGTGATCATGCGGCGCATGCCGCACAACGCGCAGGACGAAGCCGAGATCGCGATCGCCGGGCCACTTGCGGGCGCGCTGGCAGGAGTCGTGTGTTTCGTGCTGTACAACCAGACGGGTTTTCACCTGTGGCTGGCGCTCGCCTACTTCAGCTTTTTCCTCAACCTGCTGAATCTCATTCCGGTCTCGCCGCTGGATGGTGGGCGCATCGCGGGCGCTATCTCCAAATGGTTCTGGCCCGTCGGGCTCGTCGTCATCGGCGTCATGTTCTATTACACGCACAGCATCATCCTGCTCATCGTCGGATGGCTGGGCCTGTGGCAGGCCATCGATCGCTTCCGCAGGGCGAAGCAGCTCGACGCATATTACCGCATGCCAGCTGCCAGTCGTGTGTGGATCTCACTGCTCTATTTCGGGCTGGCGGCAGTGCTGGCGCTGGGGATGCTGCAGACACAGCACATGCTGGTTGGCGGGCTGTACCCCTACCCACAGTAGGCGGCTGGTGTGGGCGTGACAGCACATGGCTGCCGAGGCATCACGGTCCACAGCAGCCGATCACCCGTCAACGGCGTGCGACGACCGCCACCGTGCAGCGGGCCACGGCGACCAGTGTGTCATCGTCGTCGGCAAATACGCGAATGTCCCAGACCCAGTTGCGGCGTCCGCGGTGGAGGGGGATGGCCTCAGCGCGGAGCACGCCTTCTCGCCGCGTGCGGAGATGATTGCAGTTGATCTCCAGCCCGTAACACTCCTCGACAGCGCGATCGATGCCCAACCACGTGCCCACCGACGCCGCGCTCTCGGCCAGGGCAACGGTCGCCCCACCGTGCAGCACGCCCATCGGCTGTTTTGCCGCGGGACTCACGGGCATGGTCATCACAACGCGATCGGGAGACGCTTCCACGAAGCGCTGATCGAGCGCTTCCCATAGGGTGCCAGCGCGCACCGCATTCAACGCCTCCACGCTGGCACTCGTTGTCGTCAGCGCTGGCGCGGCATCGTTCTCATCCGCCAATGGGTCCATTACACGTCCCTCACTCAACCTGGCATTTCGAGCCCGTACGTGCAGGTTACGGCTCACCGGGCGTGGCGCGGACCTTCACGCCGGCGGCATCTTCCTCCTGCATGAACACCGACGTGTAGTCGTCGCGCCCGTGACCCGCCGCGCGCGTCTCTTCATACATGTGCCGCGCCAACTCTGTAAGCCGGAGTGGAACGCCTCCTTCGGCGCCGAGATCGAGCGCGAGGCCCAGGTCTTTGAGCAGGAGGTCGGTCATGAAGCCCGGGTTGAACGAGCCGTCCCAGACGCGCGGCGGTATCGCATTGCTCAGCTGCCACGAAGCGCCGCTGCTCGCGCCGATGATCTGCGCGAGCGTGAGCACGTCCACCCCATTCTTGACGCCGAGCACCAGCGCTTCGGCGTTGGCCGCGGCGATGACACCGCAGAGCAGATTGTTGGCAAGCTTGACCACTTCACCGCTGCCGCTGGGTCCCACGTAGAAGATGGCGTCGGCACGTCCCATCGACTCCAGCACCAGACGGGACCGCTCAAACGCGGCGCGGTCGCCCCCCACCATGATGCTCAAGGTGCCACGCTCGGCCCCGATGGATCCGCCGCTCACAGGCGCGTCGAGGAAGGCGACGCCATGGCTGACACACGTTTCAGCAAGCCGGCGCGAAGCCGCGGGCGCGATCGTGCTCATGTCAATAACGATGATTCCGGGGGCCGATCCCGCGAGAACGCCCGACGGGCCCGTGACCACGGCCTCCACATCGGGCGAGTTCGGCAGCATCGTTATGACCACTTCGGACGCGCGTGCCACCTCGGCGGGCGACGCCACCAGCGACGCGCCCTCCTCGACGAGATCACGCACCCGGTCGGGATGACGCGCGAAGATCGTCAAGGTGTGCCCCCCGCGCATGACATTCCGTGCCATGGGCTTGCCCATGATGCCCAACCCGATGAATCCAACTTTCACCGTGCATCCTCCTTCACACTGGTCGAGGCACCGGCAGGTGCCACCACACGTGCGCGCTTGCGCCACCAATGGAGCGCGACGTCACCCCAGCTCAGGAACGCGGCCGTCGCCAGACCGTGAATAACGGTGGGCAGCCAGATGGAACGCGGCGCGGGCTGGAGCAGATATGCGAGGCCAAACACGCCCCCAGCGGCGGTCACACCCGCGATCGAGCGCCAGCTCCAGCGGCCAAGCCGGTGGTACACACCGAAGACGCCGGTGGTGATGAGCCAGCCGACGCCGGTCGCCAGGCTTCCCGCGCCGATCAACAGACCAGCCGCGCTTACCGCGATGGTTTGCAGCATGCCGCGCCAGAAGAGCTCTTCGACGGGGGCATTGAACGCCAGATAGAAGACGGTCTGGAACGCCTGATCCGCGGGAGTCGGAAGACGGTAAGTCGGAGCGACCCATCCACGAAACACAGCAGCGCAGCCAGCCAGCGGCAGCCCCACTGCCAGGCCGATCAGGATGTCGCGCGGCAGATGTGCCGCCGTGAGGCCCACACCGGGCAGGCCGCCGCCCCAAAAGCGCGCATAGATGAACGTGGCAGCGCCGAATGGGACGAGTCGAAATACGGTATCTTGCCAGAGCCAACGCCACGTGTCGCGTACCGTATTCTGTTCAACGGGCCTCGCCCGCAGCATGGAGGCTTGAGGTCCCTGGGCGGGGTCCGTCGGTAGACTCATCCAGCAGCTCCGCAAGATTGATGGACAGCGGGAGTGGTCGAGGGGTTGTCGTCCAGCAACAACCAGGCCGTCGACGTGCGCCGCTCCATGGGAGCATCGCGCGCGCCTCGGCCACGCACATTGTACGGGTGTGGACCATGAAGTTGCAACGTGGCGCCGCCGAGGACGAGCGACCGGCATGCCAGTTGCTGGATGAGCGCTGGCGCGCGAGACCCGGCATGCATGCCAGGCCGGCGCGCCGGCCACGCGGAGATGGGGGCAAGACGCTGCCCATGAGGAGCGGACATGACTACGGCGATCATCTCAGATCTGCATCTTGGCTCCTGGCAGTTGAATGACCTGCTGCGCTACCCGGTCTTCATCCAGCGATTGGTCAGGCAGCTGGAAGTCGCGGACGAGGTAGTGCTGCTCGGTGACGTGCTGGAGCTACGATTTCAGCGACTCGAAGACGCACTGCGTGTCTCCACCCCCTTCTTCGCGGCACTTGGCACCGCGCTGCGCGCGTCTCGGCAGCGACGCACCGTTCCACCGCGGGTCGTGTATGTGTCAGGCAATCACGACCACCATTTCGCGCTGCAGCTCATCGAGCGCGAGCAGGAGCGGGCCATCGAGCGGCGCGACCCTGAGCGTTATCGCTTCAGCGGCACGATTCAGGCTCCGCGTGACATGTTCTTGTTGCGCGAGCTGCGACGGATGCTAGGCCCCGGCATCGAAGTTGAGTTCGCGTATTCGTACGTGATGGTGCAGACAGTGGATGGCCCAGCGCTCGCTATGCACGGCCATTACCTCGACCTGCACCTGGCCTCGCCCGCCGAGCGTCTGCTCGCGCTCGTCGAACAGGCGCTGACGGCCTATCGGCTGGAAGCGCTAAGGCCGGGGTTCGACCTCTACGAGGCAGTGTTACGTCCACAGAACGAGCTGCTGTACTGGATCGGGCAGTCTCCCGCCGGTGCACAGGCGCAGAGTGAGCTCTGGCGCCGCCTGCGCGGCGACAATCGGCAGGCGCCCCGCGGGGTGGTGGCGCGGGTGCGGCGAATCGCCGCGCGCCGCGCGCTGCGAGCGGCTGAGGCGCTGGCTGGAGCGGCAGCACATCAGCTTACGCAGCGTGTGCTCAAAGGCGACGTCACCAACGTCTCGCCAGCGCGGGCCACCAATGTCGAAGAGGGCATCCACGCCTTCATGGACAGCCTCTACGCCTTGCAGGACGACCTCTTCCAATTGGAGGCATGGGCGGCGCCTCCGGAATACGTGATATTTGGGCACACGCACCGGCCCGGACCGTTGCCGGGCCTGGATGTCCCGGACCACTGGCGCGCGCAGTGGGCCGGCCATGAGGTGCGGGTGCTTAATTCCGGCTCGTGGCTCTACGACGTGGAACAGGCGCTGACGGACGACTACCACGCCTCGCGGTGGCCGGGGACATACGTACTGATTCCCGATGGCGAGGCACCGCGGCTCGTCTCGGTGCTCAAAGACCTGAGCGGTGATGATGTGGACGCCATGATCGATGTGGAGCCTATCACTGGTCCTTTGAATATGCCACGGTAAGCGCGCACGCACGCATGGCGGGCGATTTGGCGAGTTTTCGCCCATCAGTATCCAAATGGCGGCGCCCACTCGTTGTGTACAGTGCGAGCAGCACTGTCGCAGGGATTGTCACGCCCTGTACGATCGGGCCCACATGCATGGGCGCGCCTGGGCGGGCGCATATGCATGGGGCCCTACGCCACAGGGAGTGAACAACCGAAGTTGACTTACGCCAAGCGTGGGAAGTGAGACGCGAAGCGTGTCTGCCGTGCGCTGCCGTAGCTGTGGTGCGAAGGTACGCCGATCCTGGATCAGATATCTGTGCGAGGTGGAGGAGGACAGAACATGCAGTGTCCTCGCTGTGGACACGAAGCGACAGGGATGGCCCGTGCGTGCGTAGCGTGTGGGTACATGCTTCCGTTCTCTTTGCGCCAGCTACGACAGCTCCGCCAGGCCGCCGATACGCCTGATGCGCCGTCGTCAGGCGATGGCGTCTCTCCCCTCGCGCCCAGTATGCTGGGCGCCGGCTCCCTCCTGGAGGCCGGCAACGGTGCCCCGTCCTACGCGGTGCCGGACGGGGCGGATGCGCCACGTGACGCAAGTCGACCGGGCACCGGCAGCGCCAGCCCGCACCGCTCCGCACCTACGCGCCCGCTCTCAGCGCCCCCGACATTGCGGCCCCATGACGACGTAGAGCGCGAGTCCACCGTGGTGCTGCCCGTGACGAATTCGCATCCGACGCAGGAGTCGCTCGGGGCGACCCCTTCATCGGGCTTCGGGCCGGCATCGGATGGCCTCTCTCAGCCAGGGTCGCGGCTGGGCGGGTCGTCCCTGCCACCGACGTCAGGGGGGCTCGGGCCTGGCGGGATGGGGGAGCCCGACCCCGTGACGTCCACCACGAGCGCGATGCTGGCACTGAATGCCGGAACACTGTTGAAGAGCGGTCGCTATCGGCTCGTGCAGCGATTCAGCGCTGCCACCACGTTCGGCCGGCGGGGCGAGCCCGAGCCTGCGCTCTATACCGCCAGCGACACGGAACGCCCGTCCGCGCGTGTGCTGATTCAGGAGCTGCCGCTGGCGGATATGCGACCAGATCTCGCGGAGCAGGTCTTTCGGCGTGTCATTATCCGATTGCAACTTGCCGGAGAGCGCCCGGAGATGCCCCCCTTGCTGGATTCGTTCGCGGAGAAGGGGCGACGGTTCGTGGTGTTTCAGCTCCCGGAGGGGGAGCGGCTCTCCGATCGCCTGCGCCGAGAAGTGACGCTCAGTGAAGGGGAGGCCATTGACCTTGGCCTGCGTCTCCTGGATGCGGTGGTCGCAATGGCAAGCCAATCATCGCCCATCGTCCATGCCAATCTATCACCGGACAACGTCCTGCTCCAGCGTGATGGGCGCGTGGTGCTCGTCGGCTTCTCGCCGACCTTGCTGGTCCAGGGCAACGGACAGGTCGAGCACGGAGCGGCGGGAGGCGTACGCGGATTCGGCGCGCCTGAACAGCAGCGCGGACAGGCGGACGCGCGCAGTGACCTGTACGCCGTCGCGGCGATCCTGTATCAGGCGACAACGGGACAGCGGCCCGCACAGCGGAGCGGTGCGCTCTACGAATCAGCGCGCAAGCTCAATCCCAACATTTCGGCGGCGTTCGACGCGATCCTGGCCCAGGCGCTGCGCCCGGCAGCAGCTCAGCGCACGCAAACGGTGGACGAGATGCGCTCGGCCTTGGCCGCTTTGCAGCCGGCAATGCACATCATCGGGGAGGCCCACGAACACGGCGGTGGAAGAAGTGCGGTCACGACCGACAGCACGATGATGCAGGCGCTGCCTGGGCCGGCTGGGGTGCTGCGGGCTACGATGGAACATCCCGTAGTCAGGCCAAAGCGGCGCACGCCACGTCCGTGGCTGGCGCTCGCGGCACTCCTCATCGTCAGCTTGCTCGGGGCCGGCGTCATCTACGCCATCCACCCCAGCGATCGTCCCGTCCAGACCGTTACGATTCCCACGGAAGATGCCACGGCGGTCGCGCTCTTTCACGCCAAGGGGATCGGACTCAGCGCGGGCGAATTCGTGTTTGATACCGCGCGGCCGAATAGCGCCCTGAAGCAACAAGGTGCCCAGGCGATGGCCGCGCACAATCCACAGGCGGCTATGAGGGCGTTTCAAGCCGCCATGGCAGCGGATAAGACGGACGCCGAGGCTGCGCTGTACGCGGCCGACGCGCAGATCGCGAACAGCCAAAGCCCGTCCATTGCGATTGTCGCGGCGGTGGCGTTCGGAGCCGATAGCCTCGAAGCCGAGTCTGAGCTGCAGGGTGTCTATCTGGCGCAGGAGCGCATCAACTCATTGGACCTGCTGCCAGGCACGATGCGCCTGCGAGTGCTGGTGGCGAATACGGGCCCCACGGCGAGCGACGCCGCTCAGGTGGCGCAGCTCATCGCGAGCGCCGCAGCGGGGAACAATGCGGCACATATCGTGGGAGTCGTCGGCTGGCCGGACACCGATCAGACACAGGCAGCATCGTCCGCTTTGGCGGCGGCGCGCATCCCGCTAATCGCTCCCACAGCTCCAATACCTGGGCTGAGCATCCCGGTATATTTCGCGCTGGGTCCGTCGGATGCGCAGCAGGGACGAGCGCTGGCGGACGCGGCGGCAACAGTGTTGCACAGCCAACGGGTGCTGGTGCTGCGCGATCCGGCTGACGGGCACTCGGTCGCACTGGCGCAGGCGTTCACCGCGGAGGCGCAACAGCAGCGGCCAGCGGCGCTGAGTATCACCAGGCAAGAAGCGTTTTCCACGGGACATACCACCGACTTCAGCCAGCCTGTGCTGGATGCTGCGCGGGCCGGGGACGACACCATCCTGGTCGCGGGCAACGACGCGGACACAGCTAACCTCGCGCGCGCGGTGGCGAGCGCGGCGCAGCAGGCATGGGTACCGGTCCGAGTCATCGCGCCCAGCTTCGCCAACACACCGGCGCTGCTTGGCGCTGGCGCGGGACCGGTGGCGCAGCTCGTACGGCAACAGAGCGCGGCGATGACAGCCGTGTATGTCGGCGCTCTGGCGTCCGTCGGGGAATGGTCGGTGGTAGGCGTCCCGACGGGAGAGCAGCCTTCCTTCTACTCGGACTACGCCCAGCAGTTCGGGTCTAACGCGGCTCCAGATGGGCTGGCCAGTCCAGACGCCACCGCGATTCTGGCCTATGATGCGGCGCGGCTGTTGGGAACGGCGGCTGCGCGCGCGCCGCAGGGTACGCTGCTGCCCGGACCATCCTCAGTGCTGGCTGCCCTGGGAGCGGTACGTGGAAGTGGGGCGTTTCAAGGCGTGGGAGGGTCCATTAGCTTCGCCGGCGCCGGTGGGCCCGCGGGCAAGGCGATGGCACTGCTCAGACTGACGCGCGCGCCCGGCGCGCCGGCGAGCGGACCGGCGCTGGAAACGACGGTGGTGGCAGTGTTGGGCGGCTCAGGCGCCTTCTGCGGCGGCGCGACGTGCCTGCCGGGGTAATACAAATCTGGTTGAATCGTGCGCCTGCGGTGGGCAGACGAAAGCGCATAGCGGGGATGATGATCCAGGTCCGGCATAACTCGCTGCGCCACCAGGTGGCTGGGCAACCTATACGAGGGTAGGCGTGTGATGGCAGGCTGAGGGGGAGACGCGCCCAACTCAGTCTGCGGCTGTATCCTCCAGGCTCGCCTTGATGGCGCGGGCCACCCGCTGCGCCTCTGCCACGTCGCCCAGGTTCCTGCCGGTGCGATGCGCCTCGCCCAGCAGTGCGAAGGCACCGGGGCCGCGATAGTTCTGTGGCAGGTCGGGCGCGCGGGGGATGAGATGGAGATGGAGGTGGGCGACCGCCTCAGCGAACAGTGCAGTGTAGACCCTGGCAGGCGCGAGCGTGTCGTCGATAGCGCGGGCGATGCGTCGCAGCACCATGCCAAGCGCAGCGGCCTCCTCAGAGGTGAGGTCGGCCAGCGATTCGACGTGACGCAGCGGCTTCAGCACGAGCCAGGCTACCATCGGGATTGGCTCAAAGGCATGTTCGAGGCGCCACAGGCCGTCGTCATACAGTACGCCGCCTGGCGACAGAATCGCACCACTGTTCGCCTGGCAAGCCATGCAGTCGGGACCGGGCTGTTCCATGCAAGCGGTCTCGCTTTCTGTAGTCGCTATCCCTGGCCGGTCGCGCTTCGACCTCGTGTACTCCCTCCAGCAGCCCCTGTCACTTCCTCGCGCAACGCGGCGTTTTCGGCTTTTGACGGGGATCGCTGCTTCAGACGTCATGCCCCTACAGTACGCCCGCGGGGCAAGGCCGCCCGAACAGGCACAGTCGGGGCCACAACTATCGGGTGTCATGTGTCAAGGACGGCGTGCGGACAAACGAGCGGACGAAACCCAGGAGGCTTCGTCCGCTCATGCGTCACATACGCAAAGGGCCGCGCATCGAGCACGTGCCGTTCGAGGTTGGCGGAGGAGGTGGGATTCGAACCCACGGTGCTCATCGCACACGCGATTTCCAGTCGCGCCCACTAGGCCTCTATGGGACTCCTCCAGAGCTTATGTGTCAGATACCAGAACGGCGAGCGGCACAACGACCACTCGCCGCAACGGCGTCCAACAGGCGGAGAGGGTGGGATTCGAACCCACGGAGCCCTATTCAGGCTCGCCGCTTTTCGAGAGCGGTACCATAAACCACTCGGACACCTCTCCACGGCGCAGTATAACACAGCGATGCGCGCCCTGCAAGGCGACGCCTTAGCCATGCAAGCGGCGCGCACCACACGGTATCAGGGCTGGCACGAGCGGCAATGGTGAATTGCCGGGACAGGGGCGCAGCGGACAGGCGGAGCGGTTAATTGCCGCAGCCGCAGCCGCGTGCCTGCCCGCTATCGCTGGCCGTCTTGAAGCTGTGGCCGCAGCCACACGTGCTGACGGCATTGGGGTTGTTGACCGTGAACCCCGCCCCCATCAGGCTATCGACATAGTCGATCTCGCTGCCGCTCAGGTACTGCGCGCTCATCTCGTCCACCAACACGCGCACCCCCTCCGCCGCCACGATGGTGTCGCCCTCCTGCTCCTCGTCCAGCGTCATGCCGTACTGCAGCCCCGAGCAGCCGCCGCCCGCCACGAACACGCGCAGGCCCAGCTGCGCGTCGCCCTCCTGCTCGAGCAGGCCGCGCACCTTCTCGGCCGCCGTCGCCGTCAGGCTGACGAGCTGCGTCTGGGTGGGAGTGGTCGTCGTCGTCGCACAGCTCTCCTGCATCAGGCTCTGGAAGTAGTCTTCCTCCGACGACACCACCGCATCCTTCGTCATCTCACTCATCACCAATGCCTCGCTTTC